>JAZDKA010000001.1:0-8845 GCA_043803385.1 Patescibacteria group bacterium
CTTTTTGACCAAACGACCTCTTTGGCGGAAAGATTCAGCTGAAACATTCTTTTGATAGTGTTCATAGTTTTTAAAAAAATATTATTAAATTATTTTATTAACGAGTTATAATGGGAGCCGTTTTTAAACTTTTTTGTTATGGATAACGGCTAACCCTTTTTGGCAGAAAGCTGGGAGATGAATTTACCCATTTCTTCCATAGCCTTCTCTGCGCATTCGGGGCAATAGCCGTGAGAAAGATTTTTCTCTTCTTCAATGAATGTACCCGGAATCCATTCTCCCTCCTCGTTTTTCACCATTTTTCTGCAATCACAGCAAACGGTTTTTTTTATTTCTTGTGGCATTTTCCACCCCCTGATTTATTTAAACTTCAATATCAATATTGGTTCCTATTTGATCATCTTCGTCTTTTTTCTTTTTCTTCTTTTCAAAATCTTTTTCGAATTTTTTTTCAATCTTTTTTTTCTCAACTGGTTCGATTGGCGGAACTGGCTTTATTAGACTATTGTCGATTTTTTCTATTCCCATTTTTTTATAAATTAAAAAGCCAATCAAAATTAACTAATCATAATTAGCTTTGATTGGCTTTTGAAAAATTCGGAAGTTTTTTTCACCCGTATTTTTTTATTCATTTTTCTTTTCCGTCCTCCCCTTCTTTTTATATCCTTACAAAAATCTATTTAAACAAACACAAACACTAAAGGTGTATTTTTCCCTCCCCTTTTTTCGTTCTTCCCTATTAAATAATCTTGCAAGTATTAGCTTAAATTATTAAACAAAGAATTTTTTATTTTTATTTTTCCACTCTGCCAAATCACTAATATTTAACAGGGTAAATATTTTTGTTTTTTATGTATCTTAAGTATTACTCGCTATCGAAATCTTTGTCAATGACTTATCCACATCTTGACACCGGATTACTTTTATGCTTTGCTTAACTAGCTGTTATTTTAAAACAAATTCGAAGGGGGTTGTATATGAAAACAATAGGATTGTTTCTTGCAATTTTTCTTTTATTTTCGGCGGTAGCAACATCTGCCAATGCCGAAGATGGAAGTATCTTAAAAATATCCGGGGCTAAAAAAATGCCTCCGTCGTCCAATCTTTCAGCTATTATCGTTTTTGAAGATAGCGAAAGAATGGGTATCATTCTTCGAATAATATATGAGAGCGATGTAACGGAAGTTCTCAAATATTTCAAGGTCAAAAATCTCGAAGACTTAAGGGGAAAAATAGTCTTTGAAGATGAAGATGCTCCCTATGTCATTAAAAAAATGATGGAGGAATTAAAAGAAATAAAAAACAAATTAAAAGAAAGCCAGGAGGAGATTCAAAAAAGAAAACAAAAATCTCCCTCTGGAATGAATTCGGCAAAGTCTAACGGAATTCCGTTAGACTTTTTATTATAACTCATTCAACCCGCCCTTACATCCCGCCTCTATTTCTACTACTTCTGCCTCCATATCTCGCCTCTACATTTCACCTCCACATTTCTTCACTTAATTGCGATCGGGGTTAAATGAAGAAAAATAAGATTACTGTCCACGAGATTACTGTCTAAGCGAATGTTACAAATTGAATATTGCGAAGCGAATGCTACAAATTTCCCAGCTTGCTTTCATCATAAACTTTATCCGCCAAAAGATAATTAATATAATTAAATATTCCCCGATTTTTCACTTCCTTTAGCAAATCTCCGGTTAAGGGATATTTGCTGATAAAAACGCTTTTTTGCAATTTAACATAGTTTAAAAGATATAGTTCCTCTCTCAACCAATCCCGACATTCCTTTTTCTTTTCCGGTATATCAAAAATAACAACTCTATACTTTCCATCCCATTTTTTTCTTAAAATCTTTTTTCTTCCCATGATATAATCTACCAATTCTAATCCTTTTTTGCTTAATAAATAAATTTTCCCTTTTCTTTCAAGAAATCCTTGTTTTTCCATCCTTTTTAGACTTTGTTTGGCTGTTTTTTCTTTTATTTCTGTTTTTTCTTTGAGATAGCGGGTTCTCTCGTTTTTAGAAACAAAAAAAATACATGATGGGCTGGCAAACCTTCTTTTGGTAGACAGAAAAGTATCCGCGGTAATCTCTCCCATTTCTATCAAATCAATAAGCAAGCATTCAGCCGTATTGAAAGAGCTATTCAAAATATTTTTTATTAATGTTTTTCTATAACGTGAACTTCTCATAACAAATAATAAATAATAAATCCTCTAATAAATCCTCACTTAATTGCGATCGGAGTTAAGTGAAGAGATATTATGTAATACTTATAGCACTTATAATTACAATGCGCTACTCTGAATGTACGCCTTTGAATGCATGACGCAGATACTATTTTTATTATTTTAATGTGAATTTAATACGACTGTGAATTTAATACGACTGAACTTCTTTTGAATCCGCAATAGCGCGCTTGTCATATATATTAAGAGCGATTCCAATCGCCACAAAGCACGAGATCAAAGAACTTCCCCCGTAGCTCAAAAATGGAAGTGTGATTCCCGTTACCGGAACCAGCCCGATATTCATTCCGATATTAACCAAAAGCTGGACAAAAAGCATAATCATAATTCCCGACGCCACCAAGTAGCCAAAATTATCCGGAGCCAGCATGGCAATTCTTCTTATACGGAAAAATATTATTCCATAGAAAAAAAGGACCATTATCGAACCCAGAAATCCGAGTTCTTCGGCAATAGTCGCAAAAATAAAATCAGTATGGCTTTCAGGAAGAAAATTGAGCTGTGACTGCGAGCCGTGTCCAATACCCTTTCCCGTTATTCCTCCAGAGCCGACTGCCACAATGGATTGAAAAACATTATATCCGCTTCCTTTAATATCTGATTGCTGATTAAAAAAACTGGATATTCTCGTCTTCTGGTAATCAGCCAGAAAAAACCAGGAAACAGTCCCGAAAATAATCCCGATAATAAGGATTATTATAAGCGCCTTTTTGTTTATTCCGGAGAGTAAAACCATTCCCAGCCAAATTCCCAAAAGCACCATCGCGCTGCCAAAATCCGGCTGTTTTATCACTAAAAATAATACCGCCAAAGTCAGAACCATCGAAACAGCCAGCTGAACCATTTCTCCTAATATCACCTTTTTACTGGAAATAAAGCTTGCCAGGAAAATAATGAGAGCGATTTTAGCAAATTCTACCGGCTGGACATTAAAAAATCCCAATCCCAGCCATCCGGAAGTCCCCTTGACTGTTGTCCCAAACAGAAGCACTAGGACAAGAACAATCAGGGTGATGAAATAAATTGGCCGGCTCCATGATTGGAAATAATGATAATCGGTTCTTGATAAAAAAGCCATGATTGCGATTCCCGACAGCACAAAAAAGAGCTGCTTCCAAATAATGCCTGCCTCCCTAAATCCAGCAGCAGAAATTCCATAAAGAGCCAGCAGGCTTATCCCGGATAAAAAAAGAATCGCTGCCACCAGCACCCAATCAAAAATGAATATTTTTTTAAACATACTTCATGAAACATAGAACATGAAACATGAAACAAAAATGTTCCATGCTATATGTTGTATGCTATATGATTTTTCAGTTTCTTTGAAAATCCTGAAGTTCTCCGTTAGTGTATTTTTTTATGAAGTTTTGCGAATCAAAAACATTGGCTTCCACCTCCATTTCCACCGCCTGGACAGAACCGGGAAAATTCATCGGCCAGAGAAGGCGAAAATCCCTTTCTTCTCCCGCGTTAACTGTATTCATTTCGGTTTTGTTAAAAGCTACCGGCTTTCCGTTTTCATCCCTCAAAACAACATTTACTTGTATCGAATTAAAATCAAAGGCGCTTTCATTTCGAAGAAGGCCCTTTGCTTCGCTATATCCTATTCCTGATGATATAAGATCGTATCTTTTATTATATATGTTAAGCTCGGGTTTTTCATAACCGAAAAATTCCTGCCACTTGGAACCGGAAATAAAAACAGAAATTTCTTTGGGAATTTCAGCCGTTTCCAGCCCTGTTTCAATAATATATTTTGATTCAACCGGCAAAATAAAGCTTTTCCCGGATCTATCTGCCAAAATATTGCCGCTTTCTCCTTTCAAAACAAACTCATAGGAAAATTCGGACGCTCCGATTTGATTATTAGGATTGGAAATTTTCGTTATCACGTCATATTTCCCTTGTCCGCCTTGAACAAAAGCTTTTTCTGCTATGGCAAGATCCTGGGTTTGGAAAACTTTTTCGCATTGCTTCTGGCAAACTCCGCCACAGTCTGATCCTTGCTCGTTCTGGTTCTGTTTTCCGTCAAAACAGGTCGGAGCCGGTTTAAGCCACAAATAAATACGCCACCCCAAAAGAAAGAAAATTATAAGATAAATTGCAATTATAATAAGCCTTTTGTTATTTCTCTGAAGTTTTGCCATTTTTATCTTTGAGCGAAGCGAGAAGCTATAAAAATGAGCATCCCGCACCAATTCATTATTCAAACTCTATTATAGAGTATGTTAAGCCGCAGGCGAATCCGCGAATACAGCAGTTGAATTAATTAAAATAGTATTCGGAATTTGGTGCGGGATCATCTATATTTTATAACTTTTGCGACAAAAAAACAAGTTTAGGAAATTTAATAAGCCCGCGGGATTTCCGAGAGCTTATTGACCGACAATGTTTTTCTTTTTGTCAGCCTATTTTAACTACATCAATTTTTTCTCCTCCCTCTTCAAGCATAGCTTGCTTTAAGACCACCAGAGCCGCACAGATTTTAGGATTCTTCTTTTCATCAAAAACACGCACAGCCACCGTTTTTATTTCGCCCAGATACGCACTGATCAAAACTTCTGTCTTACTGTCCGATGAACCCTCGGAGACAGAAAACACTCCTTTTCCATCCTCTCCTATACTAATTATCTTTTCCGACATAAAACACCTCCCTAATAAGATATTGTCAGATTTTTATATGAATTATACATAGCAAACAAAAGGAAAAAAGTCAACAAAAAAACAAGCCATTTGAAATGCTTGTCTTTTTCTTTTGAGTTTATTATTCCCGGCACCGACCTACTCTTCCGCCACACCAATCCCAAACTTATCAATTGGAATTTTATAATCCCGAAACAATAGTTCAGATTTTTATTTCTAAATTTTCGCTTCGGATTGGTGTGGCGGTACCATTGGCGCTGAAGTTCTTCACGGCTCTGCCTGTCCCCCACCATTTTCTAAAGTTAAGCTCACTATGCCTGGCACTGACCTACTCTTGCCCTGACGGGCTACCATCGGCGCTGATAGTCTTCACGACCGAGTTCGGTATGGGATCGGGTGTTACCCTATCGCTAGGAATACCAGGCATACTAAGTTCAACAAAAATGGTGGGGGATGAATATGGGATCGGGTGTTACCCTATCGCTAGCCCCTCACCACTTTTAGCAAAAAAGTGAAAAGTGGTGAGGGGCTAGAACCACCAAGACAATACAATCAACAAAAATTAACTAAAAACTTATACTTCACAACTACCAACAAATTAAGTAAAAATCATTACAAAAAGTTATCAGTTGTTGGTTAAAAAATTTTAAGTTTCTCTTAACTACTAATTCTAAAAAATAAAAAGGTTACATAATTTCATTAGTATTTCTTGGCTTAACGCATTGCTGCGCTTACACCTGAAACCTATCAACCTGGTAATCTTCCAGGAAAATCACCGCTGCGCAGCAGCGGAATTTCTAATTTCTAATTTCTAATTTCTAAACAATTCCTAATGACCGAATTGCCAAATTTTAAAAATTGGAAATTAAATCATTTAAAAATTGATTGAAAATTGAAAATTGAAAATTGAAAATTCCGATGCCACGCATCGGCATTGCCTAATCTTGGGATTAGCTTCCCGCTTAGATGCTTTCAGCGGTTATCTATTCCGAACTTAGCTACTCGGCGATGCTCCTGGCGGAACAGCCGATACACCAGAGGTTCGTTCTTTTCGGTCCTCTCGTACTAAAAAAGAGTTCCCTCAAGCAATTGCGCCTATGGCAGATAGAGACCAACCTGTCTCACGCATATTTGTCACCTATTACTAGGTGTATGGACTATACCACACTCCGAATAATCGGAGTATCGACGTGTTAGCTGCGTTATTTCACACAACTCTCGTCCCGCAATCGCGGAACTCAGTCTCTACGGGGTCATCTTATCCTAATTTTGTTTAATATTGACAAATAATGTAACGTATGCTATGATGTTATGAAGTTTAATACACTACAGGAGGTAGTCATGAAAAGACTTCGAATGTTCCTTGTTTCTGCGCTTTATGTAATTGTTCGTTTTGCGCGTCGAGTTTTCCATGCTTGGTCATTAATGTTTGATACTGTACTCGATGCTGTTGCTAGTAATGAGCGCCGGATATTCATTACCGGACTCGTAACGATCGGGATATGCATGGTCACGCAGGTCACGATATGGACCAGCGTACTCTACTTCAGGATTGCCTATCAATCGATACGTGTTTTCTTTCTCTCATCCGGCATACTTCTCGCCTTGAGCGGCTGTGGGTGTCTCTTTTACACCAAGGATGTGTTAGATAAGCACTGGCGCGAAGTAGATTAAACGAACTAAATAGGAACTCTGTTCCTGTTGTTGCCATTTCTCAACTGAGAAGTGGCAATTTTTTTATTAAACAAAATTAGAATAAGATAACTTCCCTCGGTATTACCCTCGTGCAAGGTTGAATTGTGCACGGTCGGGCTTCACCGATATGAGTCGATTTTTTCACTCCTATGTTGCCATAAGAGGCCGCCACACACAGAAAAGATAATGTGTGTTCATCGACGGTTTGAACCCAGCTCGCGTACCGCTTTAAATGGCGAACAGCCATACCCTTGGGAGCTTCTCCACCCCCAGGATGCGATGAGCCGACATCGTATGTTATTCTATTATTACTAATAGTATGGACTATATCTTCATCTCTGTTAAAAAACAGAGCGTTGGCGTCTTAGCCCCTCATAATTTTCAATTTCAAGAAGAGGGACTCCAGCTAGTTAAAGCTAAGTCTCTACGGGGTCATCACAGCGCTACCGCGCTGCAATTACCAATAACCAATTTCCAATTTCCAAACAAATTCCAATGACAGAACAACCAATGACCAAAAATTTTGGACATTAGAAATTTTGAAATTAGATATTGATTAGAAATTAGGAATTAGGAATTAGGAATTCCAGTGCGAAGCACTGTTTAGACTTCCCACGGTATTATCGCTTAATAATTTTCTTAATTATACCATAATATTAAGTACGACTTCACCGTTATAAGCCAAATTTTTGGTATGACATCGCTGTCATAGCACCCCGATATATATGGTTGAGGTGCCAAACCCCATCGTCGATATGGACTCTTGGATGGGATCAGCCTGTTATCCCCGGGGTAACTTTTATCTGATGATCTTCCACACTCCTACGAGTGATGGTCGGTTCACTAAATTCCACTTTCGTGACTGATCGACATATAGGTCTTTCAGTAAAGCTGGCTTATGCTTTTGCACTATCAGCCCGATTTCCATCCGGACTTAGCCAACCTTAGTAAACACCTCCGTTGCCATTTAGGAGGTGACCGCCCCAGTCAAACTACCCACCAGGCACTGTCCCCGACCCGGTATAAAATTAGACATTAAAAAAATATTCCAATCTTATAACGGATCAGGGTTAGAACTAAAACGTCTGCAGGGTGGTATTCCACTGTTGGCTCCATCCCGACCGGAATCGGGACTTCAAAGCCTCCCACCTAAGCTCGGCAACAAACACTCTAATTCAATACCAAGTTGTAGTAAAGCTCCACGGGGTCTTTTCGTCTTGCCGTAGGTCGACGGCATCTTTACCGTCATTGCGATTTCACCGAGTCCTTCGTTGAGACAGTTCCCAAGTCGTTACGCCTTTCATGCGGGTCAGAACTTACCTGACAAGGAATTTCGCTACCTTAGGACGATTATAGTTATCGCCGACGTTCACTGGCGCTTCGGGGATTGGCTTGCACCGCTCCCGTTAACGTTCCAGCACTGGTCAGGCGTCAGCCCCTATACTTCCCCTTACGGGTTTGCAGAGACCTGTGTTTTTGATAAACAGTCGCCTGGGAAACTTTCGCTGCGGCCAGCCTTGCGGCTGGCGAGACATCTCGCGAACTTACGTCTAGTTTTTTTGCCGAGTTCCTTAACGAAGGTTCTCTCGTTCACCTTAGGCTACTCGCCTAGTCCACCTGTGTCGGTTTTCGGTACGAATCCAATATTGTTAACCTTAGAAGTTTTTCCCGGCACTCTGCTTTATTCCGTTCCCCTGACTTGCGTCAAAGTTCCAGACATATCTTGGATTGTTGCCACACGGATTTGCCTGTGTGGCATCCTCAATATGCCTACGTTAATCCAATAAAACGCGAAATATACTAGAATGCGTTGCTCCATCGAACAATACTGAAGTTCCGGAGTATTAACCGGATGTCCATCGACTACGCCTTTCGGCCTCGCCTTAGGATCGACTAACCCTGGGATGATCGCCATTGCCCAGGAAACCTTAGACTTGCGGTGTCCCGAGTTTTCATCGGGATTGTGGTTACTCGTGCCAACATTCTCGCTTCTCTGCGCTCCATCCCGACTCACGTCGTGGACTTCGCTGCACAGAGAATGCTCTCCTACCGCTCCGATAAATCGGAGCCCATATCTTCGGTACTATGTTTAGCCCCGTTACATTTTAGGCGCAAAATCTCTAGGCTAGTGAGCTGTTACGCACTCTTTAAAGGGTGGCTGCTTCTAAGCCAACCTCCTAGATGTTTAAGAGATTTCACTTCCTTATCCACTGAACATAGATTTAGGGACCTTAGATAATGATCGTGGGCTTTT
>JAZDKA010000002.1:0-37844 GCA_043803385.1 Patescibacteria group bacterium
GTGCCGTTATACCAAAAATCGCCTTCAATAGGAGAACTAGGGCCAGTGCCGGAAGCAATATTTAATGAAGCGCGTGAGGTAGTAGAGCCGGCTAAAGATAGAAGCGCAGTCGGATTAGTCATACCGATGCCGACGTTGCCGCCCATAAAAGTAGCGGCGTAGCCAGTTCCTGATTGAGTAACCTTGAGGGCTGTTCCGGTTCCTCCACTTCCATAAGTTATTTCCAGAGCATCGTTTGATCCGGAAGCTGGATTATAATTTATATTCATTGCATCTTGGGCGGTGGCTGTGTTATCAATATCAACATAGCCATTTCCCACAACATTCAAGGAATTAATTGCTTGAGGAACTGATCCAAAACGTTTCCTATTATTAAAAGTTTCCCATTGAGAAGTACCAGTGTTATAAATTTCTACTTGAAGATAATAAGCGTCAGTAGTAAAATCAAGCGTTAGTGCGTTTCCGGTTCCACTTCCCAAAAGAATGGAAAAAATCCCCCGGCTCACTGCCACCGCGTTGCCATTAGCCGCGGTATGCGTTCCGGTCCAAAGAAGTGTTCCGACAGTCGGATCGTCATAAAGCTTGAGCCTCATATCATAACTTCCATCTGCCACCGCCCAGCCGCTGGTATTGGTCAGTTTTCCTTGATAATTTATCATCTTGTTCACCGCCGCCTTGGCTGACTGTGCAAAAACAAAAACAGCAAAAATAGCCAGTACGACTAACACAGTGATTCTTATTCTTTTATGGTTTTTTGTTTTCACTTTTATTAAAATATTTAAATGATCAAATAATTCGTGGCATTCGCATGTATTCGTAGATTCGCATCGCTGTTTTTAAAACTCAAGTTTTTCCGGAGAAAAAAAATCGGCATATCCCGGAAGATTGAAAGGGTAAACCATATTTTTTTGGGGGTATTCCATTTGGGCAGTTTTTATTTCCAGTTGAGAAATTTTGCTTTCCATATTTTGGTAGATGAAAAGAAATACAGTTATAAACAAAAGGCTCACTCCAAAGATAAGCCATGAATAATTGAATTTTACCTTTTTTGGCGCAAGCAGTTCTTTTCTATAATCCGCTATTTTTTCTCCCGGCCTTTTTTCTTTAAGATACTCGCTCACCGCTTCCTCGGTTGTAAACCATCTCTTGCCGATTTTTTTGGACTGGAGCTTTCCTTGGCGAGCGAGAAGACTCAAATACTCTTGGCTATAAGAACACAGTCTTGATGCTTCTAGCATTGAAATAGGCTTATTTTCCATAATATTTTGATAATAATAAATAAAAAAACGGGCTAAACACCCGTAATTATTTGATATCGGATAATATCCGATATAGTCATTATAGCATATCTAAAGGACTTTTGCAAGGCTTGGAACTAAAAAAGAATAACCCTGGAAAGTTATTCTTCTGATTGCTAAAAATAAGTTTATTTCTACTTGCCTTCTCTCGCTTTCTTAATAATCCACTTGTTATATTGCTTGAACATAAATAATAGAGCTAGCAGAATTACCGCTACTACAATTAGCAACTGCCAAGGAAAAATCCAGAATGAAACTACTTTAGTTTCCGTCTTTCCCAGGGGGAGAGCAACATTGGCAATTGCTTTATATCTTCCCAGGTGAAAATTATTCCATTCAAATTTCACTTTATCGAAAAATCCTTGCGGCCAATTTTTTTCGTTACTGTCTCCCCAAAAAAGATCATAACGGCGAATGCTATGCGGCAAGACATTTCCGCCGGAGTTGGTTTCCAGAACCGGTTTGTCTATGACTTTCTGCCCCAGCATATTTCTGATTTCCAAGTATCCTCCTGGTTTGAAGTGGACATTGCCCGTGTTTTCAATGCGTAACTCAAAAATAACCGGCAGTGTGTCATGAAAAACTTTTTTGGCCTTAGTTATAAATTCTTTAATGGATCCTTCTTCATTCATTGCTCCGGCTACAGTCAAAAGCACCAGTGATCCGGTCTGATAATTCACTCCCACCGCTCCCGGTCCTCCGACCTGCTCCTCTGATGGCGCGAAAAAAATCGCCGCGTAATGTCCTCCTGGTTCGGCATTTTCTGGGATATCAATACTGAAAGCCACATTCTGCCAGTCTAAAGTTTTCACTTCAATGGAACCGGACGGCAATTTTATCCAAGAAGCCAAGTCTTTCTCTTCCCCCTGTTCGGTCGGAATGAAACTGGGTTCCCCACCTTCTCCATTTTTAGCCGTAAAATCGTTGGTCAAAGAAGAAACTTTCAAATCATTCTTCGTTTCGTTATACAGCTTTATCACGCCGCTGATTGTTTTTCCCGGTTCTCCGGAAAGTTCTCTTACCGGAGGAGAAACAGTCAAAGCCAATACTTTTCCTACTGGAAAAAGCATTAAACATAAAAGAAAAAGCAATTTGGTTAGTGAAAAGATAGTTCTCATTTCATTTTCATTTAAAACTTTCCGGTCGCTACTATTGTCAGCGTATCAGCATATGAGCCAGCCGGTGTTACTGATGATATGGCCGCGATAGGCACCACATCAACCGTAGCCGTATCCAACGGTGCGGTAGAACTGGCGAAAGTTTGAAAAGCCGTGCCTATCGCTAAATCGCTAGTAGTGTCATTATCGAAAGCTTCCGCAATATCCAGTGTACCAGTAGTGGCGCCGTTATGTTTTCCATAAATTCCAAACCCGGCTGTTCCAGCCGCCACAACAGTGCTGGCCCTGGAAGTTAGGGTTGTTGTAGAGGCAACATCATAAAGACCGGAACCCGCAACTGTATTGGTATCTTTTATTTCTATTACGGCTCCATCTTGAGCATTAGTTGAAAGTTGCAATTGGGTGGGATTATGATCGGCCGGCACGGAATTGGAACCGCCGGCTTCGGTTCCGTCTTCAGTTGCATATCTGACACTTGCCAGCGGGATAGCTCCGAATCCAAGCGACGTATCCGTTATGGCAAAGGTGATAGTGGGTTCCACATGGGCCGAAACTGAAATCTGATCAGTAGTCAAAATATCCACTAGAATTGGTCTTTCATCAACAGTCCCAGATCCATTGTTAGTTTGAACAATTATAAAGCCCGTAGTGGTATTGGCTGGAGTTCCCAATTTGCCTATGGAACCATCGGAAACCTTTACCGCGTAAGTTGTTCCTGCAGTCAAATCATCCACTCCCTCAATCGTAATCGTATCATAGCTGCTAGCACCTGTTCCCTTAACACATTTGGCAGCTAAAGTAGTGCCTGGTAATGCAGTGGCTGAATCTTTCAGACCTGCCACAGATTCCGTCAAATCCGTTCCGGCTGTGGCACACCAAGTTCCATCATCGCCGTCCGGAAAAACTACGATTATTTTATTCAGACCTGCTCCTCCGCTCACAGCTGTGGCTGGAGTAAATTGAATTTCATGGATTTCTCCACTTTGCAAATTTTCTGCCTGCCGAGTCAAATAATCCCGGGCAGTTGTCAATGTTGCCGCTTGCGATTCCGGTATCCAAATTGTTAGCATAAACAAAATCGTAGCCAGCGAAGTTAGACGCAAAAATAATTTCTTCCTCATATTTTTTTATTTTTATTATTTTATATTATTACTTAGATAATACTATATTTAGTATAGAGATATTTTGAAAAATGCGCAATAGCAATTTTATCCACAGCCATCTTAGACAATACTATGTCTAGTATAGAGATATTTTAAAAATGCGCAATAACAATTTTATCCACAGTCTTCAGGGTTAATATCGCCCGGTAGCAATGACGGTAATGCTGGTAGTGTAGTTGCCCGCACTGCTCAAGTTGTCAATATTTCCGATAAAGGAAGCTACATAATTAGTTTGTCCGGAAGGACGGCTGGCATAGGCAAGGGTATCGCCCGAAGAAAATTTAAACTTGTCTTTTTCATAGTAATCGCTGTTTGCCTTACCGTATCCGCCCACTGGAATGTTGCCTATAGCCGGAATATCGTTGGCTTGTAAATTGAAACCGAATTGTTCATTTCCAGGATCCGATAAGGAAGGTGTGGGGAGAGGAGTTATAGCATGCGCTCCGGAATCCAAAGATCCCCCGAAGTATTGGATGACATAACCGCCTTGTGCCGTTGAGGCTGCATTGAAGGAAGCGGTATCATATTTTACCTGCGAATCCGAAAGTGTTTCAAGCTCGGCTATCGCATCTGTAATATTAAAAATCAAAATATCATCATCGCCGACAATTGACCAAAAACCAGCCGCTAAATTATAGCTGGTGCTTCCTGAATCTCCAGTCCCGACTTCTCCTCCCGTATCGCCCAGCTCAAATGAAGTGGACGATTCCTTGGAACCAAAACTCCCAATTACATCAGAGGTTATTTTGTAATTGGGCGTGCTCATTTCGGCATTGCATAAATCTATTGTAGACAAAAACAGCACTAAAAAAATTATCATCGCTAGGCACGCTTTTCGAAAGTTTTTTTTACTCCGTTTTAAATTCTTCTTTAATATGTCCGACATATTGACAAAAAGATAAATTATTGCTAGTTTAACCGGTTATTAATTATCACCAATTTAATGCCAGCAAAACTATTTCTAAAATTTATAATTTTCGTTTTAGCCTGTTTTTATCCTGTTTTTTCGCTTTCCGCCGCCGAAAACAAAATTGAGATTGGCCTAAAAGTCGAAAAACAGTTATCAGCTAAAGTGGAAGACGGCTATTTGCAAATATCCAGCAATACTGGAGCATTTGTTGTTGTTATTTTGAACAAAGAAAACCGCATCTACCAGATGCCGGCAACCTTTACAGGCCAAGCCCGCATTCCTTTTTCATCCGAATTCAATTATGCCATCTTTCCGCTTATATAAAATTGGAACTATTCATTCATTTCTTTTTCGGCTGCATTATTTTTATTATGATAGCATTCTTCGAAAATTCTGTAAAAATCTATATATGGAATATTTACTTCTATTTAAAATGATGTCATAGCTTCCCAAGAATTCAATTGGTTTTGTGTTTACCGAAAATCCCAATTTAAACTTGGTAATCCCACTCCACGGATTGTATTTAGTATCTAGTATTTGGTATTTTGTATTTTTACCAATTTGGTCATTGGAATTTGGTATTTCATTGGAAATTGGAAATTGGAAATTGGAAATTCTCGATTTTACTCCTCCCATATCATACTTTTTGCATCCTCTTTTTTTGGCATCCAGAATTGTCTGCCATTGGAGAAGATATGGCGCCATAATATTTCGATATTCATCATCCGTTGCGCCATGGAGATAAATTGCCATATTTCCGTAAAAAGCCACTAAATTTGCCGCAATAACTTTATTATTATATTCCGCGCAGTATAATTTTAAAATTTCTCCCGGAATTGTCTCAATCATTTTTCGATAATAATTTTCCGGATGAAATTTCACTCCCTTTCGCTCCGCTGTCGCTCTAACTAATCTCAAAAATTCATTCAAGCAACTCTCTTTGTTCCATGTTCCATGTTCCATAAAAAAACTTTTACTCCTTTCTTCTGTGCCAAATTAATATTATATCTGGTTTTCGATTTCATCTCGCTTAACAATTCTTCTTCCGGTTTCGTAATATCAATCACAAAAATTTCCCTCGGCTGCATATCGTGCGGTGCCTTTCGGATTTTTCCGCCTCGGAATCCGCCTATGGCGGATAACGATTTTTTTATTAATTCCAGAATTTTTTCGTCTTTTATATCTACTCTAATCCATCCTACTTTATTTTCTTCGGCTAACTTAATAAGTTCTTTAAAACACTGTTCACTGTTCACTGATTCCTGTTCACTGAAAATTGGTCCTCGCGGCATGTAAAAATATCTGCCTACCAAAGGCAACTTGTGTTCAATAACACCAGCCGATATATCTTCGCCAGTAATGCAATATGTTCTTTTTCCTGTCGCCTCCTGAAACTTCCTCCATTCTTCCGACTGGAGAAAATCAGTACCTCCTCTTTTTATTGTCTTTTCTTCCATAAATTAGCATAACTAAAGCACTTATAATACCTTTTAAAAATAACATAAAATAAGACATTCGTATAATAGCCACCGCTTGCTCGCTGGTGTCATAACAAGTTGTATCTAACTATTCCCAGAAAAAAAATTTTATAATTCTTTTCTTTTTTGTTGAGCCCTTTGAAATTTTTCAAGAAAAGAAAAAAACCTGTGTTGAAGTGTTCTATCGAAACTTTTTTCAACACAGGCGCGATATGAAACCTTGAGATTTAAAAAACAGATACTGCTGCCGAGAAACCCGGATTTGGATGCTCAGGTAAAACTTTTTCCATAAATTCTCTTGTGAGATCACCCATTATTTCTTCAATCGCGTTTTGGGAAATCACCATCATACCATTTGGCGCTGACACAACTTCAGGATGTTTTGAAATCTTTTCCAGGACTTCTTTGTGTATCTTCTTTTCCTCGGAGAATTTGAAGATATTACTTAATTTATACCAGTAGTACATCATTTACCTCCTTTTATGTTGTGATTTACTAGTATTAGCTAGATATTGTACGCTAGCATATTATTAAGATAATGTCCATAGCTGAAAAAAGGTAGCTAGACCTAGCACAGAAAACGACACAATAAAATCGAGGACGGTCCTTGATTTTATTTTTCTCATTTTTTCCCTAAATTTTTCAGTGCCAATTTTACTCTCTCACCTACATCTTTGATATCCGATGGAACCAGCTTCAGCGCTTCGCGCGATTCATTTATCGAATACCCCATTGAGACCAGCGCTTCCAAGGCGTCATTATCGGCAATTACATCTTTCTTTTCGCTATCGGTTAGCGAAAGCCCGGAAATTTTATTTTTGAGTTCCAGAATCACTCTTTCGGCTGTCTTTTTCCCCACTCCTGAAACTTTAGTTAAAACTGAAGGGTCTTCATTCAAAATTGCCGTGCGTATGGTTTTTACATCCGCAATTGTTAAAATTCCCATTGCCGCTTTCGGTCCGATTCCGGAAATGGAAATCAGAAGTTCGAACATTTCCAAATCTTCCAAGGATAAAAAGCCATAAAGCGCTAATATGTCTTCGCGAACATAAGTATGGATAAAAAATTCAACATTGCCCCGACCAGCAATTTTTCCCAGAACATACGTTGTCGAAAAAACTTTGTAGCCGACTCCATTCACATCAACCACGACATAAGAATCTTTGAAATATTCAATTGTACCCTTTATTTTTGAAATCATAAACGACCACTAATTTTTAGCTAATTATAGCGAACAGACGCTAATAAATTTATTCGCACTAATTAGCTTTAATTCGCTCTCAATTCGCGAGTTATTATTACCACACTGCTATATCAATTTTTTTGCTGCTGCTTGCCATATTTCCATTTTTATCGGTAACTGTAACTTTTACTTCAACATTGCTCTTTCCGCTCAATGCCGCAGGCATAGAATAGCTCGTGCTTCCTGAAATTTTTGTGTCAATCTTGTCCCCATTTACATAAAATTCAATTTTATCAATTTCGTAAGGCGCGCTTATTTCAGAAGAGATGCTAAGCACGCTTAAATTTTGCGAAGCGCTTACCGAAGATATGCTTGGCTGATAAGATTTAAAATCTTCCGCTGTACATTCATTTTTCGGCGCACCTCCTGAAATGTAGTCCTTATTGTTTTTGTCAAACCATTTTTTCACTCCTTTTTCCCATTTGTCAAACTGAGAATCGCTTCCGGGATTTTGAGGAATATCTCCCCGCGGATCATCTTTATTTACATAATACAGAATATCATGGGTATCGGCAAAATCTTTTTTCTTGGTGTCTGTGCAATAATTATTAGCCAGGCAATATTCTTTATCTTTTCCTGGAATTTCGCATACTTTAACATTCTCTTCCATTGGCATCTTTCCATTAAGAATATCCTTCCCCGCATCTTCTTTTTCATATTTCGGAAATTGTTCCATTGAATAATTTCCTAGAATCTTATCTAAAAAGCTTCTCCAAATCGGAGCAGCCACATTAACGCCGTCCGCGCCAGCGCGCATCGGGGTATTGTCATTGTTTCCCGCCCAGACTCCAACCGCAACGGATGGAGTATAGCCAATCGTCCAACCGTCGCGGAATTCGTTAGTCGTTCCGGTTTTTGCCGCAACTGGCCGATTATCAAAGCGAAGCGGGCTGTTTTCTCCAAAAATTGGAGCTCTAAAATCATTGGTGGACATTATATAATCGATCATTGCTGCGTATTTTTCTTCAACTACTCTTTCGCCAGTATCCGGCTTATATTCTTCCAAGGCATTTCCTTTTGAATCTTCTATTTTCAATATTGCTGTCCTGGTACGCTTAATTCCTCCGGTAGCAAGGGTGCTAAAAGCGCTTACGTGGTCAATAAGCTTCACTTCTCCCCCCCCCAAAACCAAAGAAAGTCCAAGCCTATCCGGATTATTAAGCCCGGTAATTCCCATACTTTTGGCTGTCGCAATCGAATTTTTTACCCCGGCTAAATAAAGAGTTTTGACTGCCGGAATATTGAGTGACTGCGCCAACGTTTCTTTCATAGGAAGCGGACCGCGGAATTTTCCGTCGTAATCTTGAGGGATATAATCTTTGGCTGCGCCCTGGGTTCCAAAATTCGTTTCCGTGTCGAACATTATTGTTTCTGGAGTATATCCTTTTTCAAAAGCAGTGAGATAAACATAGGGCTTGAAAGAAGATCCTGGCTGGCGGTCACGGACTGTCACATTATCCTGCGGTTCAAATTTGCAGTTCTTTCCCGAAATGCATCCTTCCGGTTCTGACTTCCCAAAAAAATCTTTTGAGCCTACCATAGCAAGAACTTGTCCGGTTTTTGGATCCATAGCTATAAGTGATGCATTATAGGCATTCCAATTTTTTTTGTTTTTTTCTGCTCCATCTTTAACAGCCTGTTCGGCAATTTGCTGCTTATCCCAATCCAAAGTCGTGTAAACTTTGAGTCCTCCTTGCTCTACTGCCTGTGTTCCATATTTTTTCTCAAGATACTCCTTGATATACATCACAAAATGAGGAGCGTCTATATTCTCCTGATAAGGGCGAATTTTAGCCAAAACATCGACATCCTTATATTGATTCTCTTGATCTTCGCTGATATATCCCAAGTCTTTCATTCTTTTCAGCGCATATTGCTGCCTAGTTTTTAAAACATCAGCATGCAAACCATAAGGAGAATAATAGGTCGGAGCCTGAGGAAGAGTGGCTAAGAGAGCGGCTTCATCTAAAGTAAGGTCCTTCGCATCTTTTCCGAAAAATGTTTGCGCTGCGGCCTGAATGCCATAGGAGTTGGAGCCATAGGGAATTTGGTTCAAATACATTCCCAGAATTTCATCTTTGGAATATTTTGTTTCGAGCTCTAGCGCTAGAATTACTTCTTTTATTTTTCTGGAAAGCGTTTTTTCATCCGTGAGCATTGATTTTTTAACAAATTGCTGGGTAATAGTCGAACCTCCCTGCGAAACTCCTCCTCCGATTACATCCTTAAGCGCCGCCCTTATAATTGAAGTGAACTTTATTCCATGATGGGAATAAAAATCCTGGTCTTCGAGAGCAATAGTGGCATATTTTAAGTTGTCAGGCATTTCAGAAAACGGAATTATTGTCCTTTTCTCTTCTCCATGGACTTCATACAAAACATGCTGGCCGGTACGGTCCATAATTTTTGTCGATTCAGCCACTACCCGATCACTCATTCCGTTGGCGTCAGGAAGATCTTTGGCAAAATACAAAAATACTCCGGCGACAAAAAGGACAAAGAATGCGGCAAAATACAGTGACAAAATTCTAATCGTCTTCCAGCGATTTTCTCGAAAAGAATTTCTTAAATTTTTAGGCTTCAGATAAACAAAAGCTTGCTTCATAAAATTATTTTAAATTAGGAAAAAGGTTCTTCAAAATTTTAAAGGAAACATCGATTCCTTTGCCCTCAACAAGTGGCTTCTCGTGCATATTATAGTAAGGATTTGGATTGACCTCCAAAATAACATATTTACTATTTTTATCATTTATATCCTTGGTCATGAAATCAATTCCTCCATATGTTAACCCAAGGGCTTCTATTGATTCCTCGCATATATTTTTAAAATGCTTACTTATTTTATTGGTATAGTCTATGCATCTACCACCATCAGACATGTTCAAATTATATCTAAACTTAAGAGCAACATTTCTAGGCAAAACTGAATTAAGTGTTAGCTTATTTTTTTTGAGAGTATTCTTAGCAACCGCATCCATTTTAATTTCAAACCCTTTCATTCTCGTCTTATTAAAATTTTCTATTAGTTTTTTGATAGTTGAATATCCGTCACCAACTACGCTTGCTGGAACTTTTTTGATACATGAAACAACTTTATTTTTGAAAACCAAGACTCTAAATTCATCCCCGATAAACATTTTTTCTACCAAAAATTTACTTGATTTCCGGAAACTTTTATATATTTTAAGATTATTAACGGCTTTTTTGAGCTCATACTTGGAACGTACATCCCAAGTAACACCTTTCGCCAGAGAACCATCTATGGGTTTAATAATAAGAGGATACAAAAGATTATTTTTTCTAACCAGCGCTAATGCTTCATTGAATGAAGTAGCAATGATTCCTTTTGGGGTCTTTATGCCAACTTCTTTAAGAATTATTTTTGTTAACTCCTTATTTTTAGTCATATCTCCCATTCTTTCTTCTGCAGGAACCACTCCTCTTTCCATGAAGATCGTTTTTCCATTGTATTCAATTTTAATTAAATGATGATCTCCTCCGAGAAAATCTACTTTCATTCCTAACTCGATAGCCTTTTTGACTAGCGACCTAATTCCTCCGTGTTTAAGTCCTTTTATTTCTTGTTTTCGACTCATATAATTTTTTATTATTTTGTACTAATTTGCTTTTTAAATACTCCTATGAGCTCTTTATACATTTCTACCATATAGGGTTTTTCTTCAGGAGTAAAAAATAATCCTGGCATTGAATTCATTTCTACTATCCAGGGCCTTTTGTTCTCATCAAACATAAAATCAATTGAATAAATCCTAGGATTAAATGTCTCAAAAACTTTATTAGCGCATCTAACAATAGGATTCAGAGAGCTAGGTATCTTATTCTTAGGCACGATAGAAAGAGAACCTCCCTGGGAAAGATTAGCCAAGTAATTTCCTTCCTCTGGTTCTCGTATATAAGAATAGCTAAGCTTTTCATTTACAAAAACCAATCTTAAATCATGCATGTTTTCGCTAACTCCGGGAACCCCCGAAGATGAATCAATAAATTCCTGAACCAAATAATCATCGCCAAAAATTATTTTTTCCAAAGCTTCTTTTTTATCAAGGATCTGGACATTTTTTCCTCCGCTTTCAGAAATCGGCTTAACTACAAACTTCTGTGATTTTATTTTAGGAAGGATGCTTTTCAATTTTTTCTGATTATTAACAATCCAGCTTTTTTTGCTCCATTTATGGAAAACAAGGCTTGTTATTAACTTATCATCCATTATCCGGGTGAAGCGCAAGCTATTTATAAATCGATAATTTTTCGAAATTAGTTCTTTTTTGTAATACGCCTCCACTGATGAAGTTGTTTTATCATAAATTAAATCGGGTTTGATATTGATTGCTCTTTTCCATCCATCATTCTCATTGAATGTCCAGGCGTATTTGAATATATTGTTTTCATAGTCGTACCATTCATATGACGCTCTGAACATTTCAATATCATTTTTTCTGCATAATAAATAAAATGATTCATATGAATTTTGATATTGTTTATCCTTAAATATATTTTCCGTATTCCAATTGCCTTTCCCGAATAAAATTAAAACTTTTTTCATTTCTTAATTTTTTACTTTATTCACATCAATTAAAAATTTACTTAAATTCTTTTTGCCAATAATCATTTCCTTCTCAAGCTCTGCTCTATCAGCTATATTCATTTGAGCCACAATTTCAACTCCATCCAAAATAAAATTAATTTTAACTTTAGGTCGAATCGAAACTCCATTGGAAGAGTAAACAATTGCTATATCGGAAAGATCTGGATGTTTTCCGATGTATTTTTTTCTAAGTTCTTCCTTTATTTTGTTTTCGTCTTCCCTTGAAAAATTAACCGGTTTTTCGATCGAGCTCCAAAAATTTATCAAATCTTCAAATCCCAACTGCTTCGCCAATTCCGTATCAATCGAAGTTGAAGTTGCTCCGGTGTCGATTTTCGCCTCGACCTCGATTTCTTTTCCGTCTTTTCCGATTAGTTTTACCTTTTCCACCGTTCCGATAACTTTTCGTCCGGAAATATCTTCCAATCCTTCTTCCACTTCTCCTCCGAAAAGATCCATTCCAACCCGCACGCCTTTTTCAATGGTCTTTATTTTAAGATCCTGGACTCTGTCTAGTCTTCTTTTCAGCCCGTCGAGATTGGCAATTTGAATGGAAAGTCCCGGGCGGGCGTTAAGTTCCAAAAAAACCGGGCCTCTTTCTTTGTCGATTGCCACATCGGCTCCAAGATACCCCAAGCCCGTAATTTCCTGTGCCTTAACCGCTAATTTCAAAATGTCGCTCCAGTAAGGGATTTTTACTCCCGAAAGAAGCATCCTGGTTTCAGGGACATACTCGATTATCTTGTTATTATGCACCGCAGTGGTTGTTACTCCGTTTGCCAAGTCAATTCCCACTCCAATCGCTCCCTGATGAAGATTGGCTTTCCCTTGAGATTCCTTGGTAGGAAGACGGAGCATCGCCATTACCGGAACCTTATTATATACGATTACGCGAATATCCGGGATTCCTTTGAAAGTATAGGGTTTGAAAGTTTTTAAAAGCTTGAGCCTTTCTTCAAAAAAAGCAATGTCCGAAATGCCAGAAAGAGAATAAGCTCCGTCTATTATATTTCTGATGTGATTTTTCAAATCATCAATAATAACTATTGAGCCATCCGCTTTTATCCAGGCATCAGTCCTGTCTTTTTTCCTTCCATACACAACTACAATTCCTTCTCCTCCAAAACCGCGATTGGGTTTCAGGACAAAACTGTCCGGGAGGATATTCCAATCGAAACGATCCAACTCATCAAGCGTCTTTATTTTAGCAATAAGATTAGGAACGGGAATCTCTCCTTTTTTTAAAACGCTTTTGCTCAAAATCTTGTTATCGGCAATATTCCGGGCACGTTTAAAATTACAGGGACGGATATAGTCCAGGTTTCTTGCATTCATCCCAAGAATCTTTTTCCTTTTCTTGAAGTAATTTATCATTACATTTTCTTAAAAACTTCCCTGAACCTAAAATATTCGCTGATTCGAAGCCCGGCCCACTTTCCAAGAGCTATGTTAATGGGAATAGTCAGAAGTATTATCCACGGATGCCCCATTACCAGCTTTACTAGGAAAGGCCAATTCACAAGAAAATAACCGGCTATTGAAATCAGCAGTGTTTCCAGCGCCAGCATAAAAGCCGTCTTTCCCCCTTTTTCAATTTGCGTTGCGACAAATTTTTCAACCAGGGTAATCATAATGAGAAGCGGAAAAATTGAAACTGCCGCCAGCCCCGTTCTTTTAAGTGTTCCTCCGAATGTGAGCATCAAGAGAATTGCCAAAGCAACAATGCTAAGCATTATCGCCACTCTCGGAAGATACAAAATCCTGAATTTTTTAAGGAAAAAACGCACAATCATTCCCATCAGGATAATACTAACATAAAGCGCAACTCCATATTTTATTCCGGTCGCTAAAAAGGCAAAAATTATTATTGACGGAGTATAAATTCCAAAGGCCTTTATTCCGGCTACTTGGCGCAGAAAGGCAATCATCGTCACGACTATCGGAAACATTAAAAGTAAGGTTGCCGTCACCAGCGGTACTCCTTGATCTGTAAAATAATTTACAATCGGACTTATGTTTTCCATATTAAAATATTAATTTTTAATTATATTAATTTTTCTGCTGTTAACATGGCACATTGCTATCGCAATCGCATCAGCTGCGTCATCCGGCTTAGGAATAGATTTCAGCTTTAAAATATTTTTCACCATTATCTGGATTTGTTTCTTTTCCGCCCGTCCGTAGCCAGTAAGCGCTTGCTTCACTTGAAGGGGAGTGTAGCTGAAAATTTTAACATTCTTGTTTTCCAGAGTCAATAGCATCGCTCCTCTAGATTGGCTGACTTTCACAGCTGTTTTTTGATTTTTAAAAAAGAAAATGTCTTCAATTGCGGCTTCTTGCGGCCTGTACTTTTTTATTATTTTTTCAATATCGTCAGCCACTTCTTTCAGCCTATAAGAAACTGAGTCTTTTGGCAAAGTGCTGATATGCCCGTAAGCAACTGCTTTTACGCATCCCTTGCGTTCTTCCAATATTGCCCAGCCAGTCGTCGCAGTTCCAGGATCGATACCTAATACCTTCATAACTCGCCAATGAAGAGCAAATGTTAGCTAATTAGAGCTAATATTGACTCTCGGATTAATAACTCTTCTGTATTGCAATCTGTTAAGCTTAAAGTTTATAATTATTCCTAATTTTAAACCAGTGGCATCAAGATATCTCAAAACCTGTTTGATATCATTATAATGAATAAAATTAATTCTCTTGAATTCTAACAATATTTTGTTATCAATAATGAAGTCCGCATAAAAATCTCCAATCTCACATCCATCCCTTGTTTGAACCTTCATTAGTTTTTCTCTTTCAAATGATATTCCAGCTTTTTTTAATCTTTCTCCAAAAACTTTTTGATAATGTTTCTCTTGATAAATATTTCCCAATTCCCTATGAATTTCCATTGCTATTCCTACGAGCCCATAACTTTCTTTTGGATAAATTAAACTATTCTCATTATTCGCATTCATTCGCTTAAATTAGCTATTAATTAGCGAGTTATTACAAATTATCGTACACTTCTTGCACATCATCCAATTCATCCAGCGCTTCGAGGAGTTTTTCATAATTTTTTTTATCTTCTTCGCTAATATCAATTTTTTGAGTTGCAATGTAAATAAGTCCGGCGTTTTCGACTTTAATTCCTTCTTTTTCTAATTTATCTTTAACCTCCTTTAAATCCTCAACCTTGGTATGAATAGAAAAATTTTCATCTTCGCATAGGATATCTTCCGCTCCATTTTCTATCGCTTTCATTTCTAACTCATCTTTATTTCTATTCCCAATTTCTATTCCGATGCAACCCACTTGTTTAAACATAAACCTCACCGACCCTTCGGAAACCAATTTCCCGCCGCTTTTTATCAGAATATTTTTTATTTCCCCGACCGTCCTATTTTTATTATCTGTCGCAGTTTTGATAAGCATCGCGATCTGCCCCGGACCATAGGCTTCATAAATCATTTCTTGAATTTCGGCTCCATCCTTAAGTTCTCCGGTTCCTCTTTTTATGGCTTTATCAATATTGTCTTTGGGCATATTGGCCGCCCTTGCCTGTTCAATTACCATCTTGAGCTTGAAGTTAAATTCTGGATTTCCTCCTCCATCCCGCGCTGCAATAGTAATTAATCGTCCAATTTTTGTAAAAATACCTGCCCGTTTGGCATCATTTATTCCTTTTCTGTGCTTTATTCCGGCAAAATGCGAATGTCCAGACATAAAAATAAGCCCAACAATTACGAGCTTATCATAACATTTTAGCAAGTTAATTTCAAGGATTTTTGCAATCAAAAAAAGTAATTAATAAAATTATTAATTGATTGATTGGTGCTCCAAAGCATACTCTGGAAAAATCCTACATTATTTCCTGTTTTATCCTCTCTTGCGATTTCCATTCCCAAAACTTTTTCATCCGCCGTAGCTCCAGCGGAAGCGGACTCCCCATTTTCCACTGGTTCATCATCTTGAATTTCACTTTTTATTCCGTTGTTATCAATTCGTTCTTCGCCTAAATCATTCTGCGCATTTGTCTGTGCGGAGTCAGCGCTAGTCTGCGTTTCGTCCGCGTTATTCTGCTTGTCCGCCATAGCTTCAGCGTCGGCGGACGACCCTACCCATTCCCAACCATTTTCCGTCTTTTCATAGGTTTCATCGTCTTGAACTCCTTCCTTTTTGCTATATTTTATCTTCGCCTCAACGCTTCCGTCCGGACGGCGAAGTTCGATTTTCGTTTGCTTATTATTAAGAGTAAACAATGAATATTTCTTAGTGATTTCTTTCGATTCTCCCGGTTTTATAATTAGTTTTTTGGTAATCGGATGATTATATAAATTTTCCCAGCCAGTCGCGATGCTCCAGCCTTTTAAATTAACTTTCTTTTTGGAATTATTTTTAATTGTGACCGTTTCTTTATCGTCCTTTCCCTTGGGATTGGCTTTGACTTTAACTATTTTTAATTTCGATTCCTTAAATTTACCCACTTCCACTTCGAAACTTTCTTCGAAATCCTCGCTTTTCCCTTTAACTTCGAGACTCGCTTGGTATATCCCGGTTTTCAGATATTTATGCCTCGTTTTCTGGAGATAACTTTTGCTACCCCCGTCTCCAAAATCCCAAACTACTTTCGGATTTTCAAAATCGGTTTTCGCTTCAAAGTTAGCATAGACATTTTTATAAATATTATCGTCTTTGATTATTCTAACTTTAACGGGATTGTCGAATTCGTTTTTGGATTTCTTGGTTAATTTACTGCTCCATTGCCATCCGGTTCCGTTGAAATTATACGAGATACTTTCTTTTGGATTTTTATAGCTAACCTTATCTACAATATTCCCATTTTCGTCTTTCAAGTTGACCGTATCTTCATCATTATTCAAATCCAAATTACCTTCAATGTACTCGTATTTTCCAGGAGATAATTCTATCTTTTCTTCTTCCGGATTATCGGAAAAATAGTGTTCGTGATTTTTAGAGTCAGTTATAAACCATTCAGATATGTCTATCTCTTCTGAACTTTTATTATATATTTCAACGTATTCTTTTTCTCCGATTTTTGAATTTGGATAAGGAAATATTTCATTAATTATAATCTTGTTCTCATATTTTGTTTTTTCAGATTCGTCCGAATTTTCTTCTCCTGGAGTCCCTTTGTTTGAAAAGCTTTCCTGCCAGTTTTCTATTAAATCATTTCCGTTAAACTTAATCTTCTCTAGCGTTTTATTATTATCTTTACCACCAACTTGTGAATAAAAATTAGTTGTTAAAAAAAATGTTTCGCATCTATCATTGCTAAATTTAATAAATGTGTCCCCTGATGTGATATCAAATGAGCTATCAATTATTTTTGAATGAATTTCTCTTTCTTTGTAATCCTCCTTAAATTTAATGTCGCTACTAACTAATAATGAAAACTCTTTTGGCTCAACAATAAAATCTTCTTTAATTGTATGACAGGTTGGTTTTTCTTTGTTTTTTTCAATGAAACCAAAGTCTTTTGCTTTAATGATTATTTCTTCAGGTGTTGGATTATATATTTCTATCCAGTCACTATGCTCGCTATTATTTCCTTTCGGATCATACATTATTTCCGTAACAATCAAATCTTCCGCAGAAGCCGAAACACTTTCCGGCAAAATAAAAAATCCTGCTGTTGAAAACAGAATTAACAAAAAAATAAAATGAAAAAAAATGCCTCCTCTATTTTTCATTTGTTCACCCGTATTTAAAAGTTTTTTATGTCAGCTCTTCATGAATTTCTTTTCTGACCATTTCTCCCAATTCATTACCCTCTTCTTTTATCTGCTCTTTTTGCATATTCATTATCATGTCTTTTAGCTCATACGGATTCGGGACTTGCCTGAAAACAAAGCGCTCTGTTTCCGCGGCAGTTTGGATAAAAACATCTCCATAATCCAGCATTGTCGGAATAACTCCCTTCTCTTCGGCAGTTACGTCCTGAATCCGGCTATATTTTACTTCACTCATGCTTCGCACAAAAAGCCCTTTTTGCTCTATGTTTATAATCCGCTCGTCGGTGATAATCCAAATATCGAAATAATAGTCAATCCAAATAAAGAAAGCATACATCCAAATGAAGATAGCTATAACATTCTCTCCAAATAAAATTAACTTCCCCAAATTTCTCTCTTTAAGAGCAGGAACAAATTCTGGAAGAAAAGCAGAAGCTAGAACTAAAAATACAGCCATTATCAAAATAACAACAAATTGGGTAGCGATATTAAACCAATGCCTGTGGACAATTTTTATTATATTCTCTTTTTCTTGTATTTCCTTAAATTTTTCCTTGCTAAATCCCGGCATACTTTTTATTTTTGCAAATTATATTAGTGAGTACCAAATTTCACTAAAATTGATAGAAGAAAATAGAGCCACATTTATGGTTAGCAGTATTCCTGAAACAAGCAGGAATAAAGCCAGCATAAATAGCATGGCGATTTTGCTGTAGGAAAAGCGGACGATGTGGTAAATGATAAATATTCCCGATATAGTAAAAATCAGAAGAATTATTAAGTAAAGAATGTTGATCACAATCATTTTTTTAAATTAATTTTCGCTGATTTTCGGAAGAATATTTTCTTCCGAGATGTTTATATCCATTTTCTGTTACTGTTCTTCCTCTCGGAGTACGAGCCAAAAATCCCAATTGAAGAAGATATGGCTCATAGACATCTTCGATAGTCTCTCTTTCTTCCAACGTTGCCGCCGCAATCGTCTGGATTCCTACCGGCCCGCCGTTAAATTTATCAATAATAGTTTCCAGGATGTGCCGGTCAGTCGGTTCCAGCCCGGCGTCATCGATATCCAAAATTTTCAAAGCTTCTTTCGCTATTTCTTCGTTAATTATATCCTGATTATTGATTTGGGCAAAATCACGGACTCTCTTGAGAATTCTGTTCGCCACTCGCGGAGTTTTTCGGCTGCACATAGCTATTTTTTCTGCTCCGTTCTCTTCTATTTTTACATCCAAAATTCTGGCTGACCGGTTAATTATCTTTTTTATTTCATCATCGGCATAAAATTCAAGCCGGCTAATGACTCCAAAGCGATTTCGAAGAGGGTTAGAAAGAGAGCCAAGCCTGGTTGTCGCCCCGACTAAAGTAAATTTGGGAAGGTCAAGTTGCAAGGTTCTGGCTGACGGCCCTTTTCCGATAATAATATCCAGCTTATGGTCTTCCATCGCCGGATACAGGACTTCTTCAATTAATTTATTAAGCCGGTGGATTTCGTCGATGAATAAAATATCTCCATCCTGAAGATTGGTAAGTATCGAGCCTAGATCTCCGACTCTTTCAATCGCCGGACCGGAAGTCACGCGGATATTTACGCCTGTTTCCTTGGCAATAATGTGCGCCAAGGTAGTTTTTCCCAGTCCCGCCGGACCATAGAGGAGCACGTGCTCAATCGGTTCCTTCCTTTTTCTGGCGGCATCGATCAAAATTCGCAGGTTTTTCTTGGTTTTTTCCTGCCCGACATAATCAGCAAAACTCTGCGGTCGCAGAGTATTATCCAAGCTCAAATCTTCGGTTTGTTCGTGAGAATTGGTAATCATAAATTACTCGCGAATTAAGTGCGAATTATAGCTAATGAAAGCAAACTTTTAAAATTAGCTTTTGTTTATTTTTATTGGCTTTTAATTCGCTAGCAATTAGCACTATATTAGCGAGTATACTATGATTTGACAAAAAAATAAAGCTATGCTAAAGTAGAAGGTCATCCGGATTGGCTTTCGCTAACCTGTAGACAATTGGTGGCTTCTATCTTTTGCCGTCAATATCGGAAACTTTTATTGCCCAGATATGGGTATTGGGGTCTCGGCTCTGGTATTCCTCGGCACTGTTTCTACCCCGGAGTTCCTAATTCTGGGCTTGTCTACAGATTAGTGGAAAAGAAAAAAAGCAGTTTTTTAACTGCTTTTTTTGTTATATGTTCCGTGTTTTATGTTTCATGATGCTATTCTTCCGTAACCCTTTCCACTTCTTCCAACGTCGTCTCTCCTTCCAAAACTTTCAAAATCCCATCTTGCGCCATGGTGAGCATCCCTTTTTCCACCGCTTTGTCTTTTATTTGCGTCGAAAAAGCGCTTTGGAAAATAAGTTCCTTGATTTCCTTGTCAATTACTAAAACTTCGCTCACCGTCGTCCTTCCCTTGTACCCAATTCCATTGCATTTCTCACAGCCTTTCGGCTTATAAATAAACTCTATTTTAGGAATTTCCACTCCGGATTTTGGATTGATGGATTTGATTACTCTGTTTATTTTTTCCGTTTCTTCTTTTGACGGTTTCGTTTTTTCTTTGCAATCGCAAAGTTTCCGCACTAATCTTTGCGCCATAAAAGCATTGGAAGAAGTCGCCAGATCATCAGCCCGCACTCCCATATTCAAAAGCCTTTGAATGGAACCGACTGAATCGTTGGTGTGGATGGTTGATAAAACCAAATGCCCGGTAAGCGCCGACTGCAAGGCTACTTTGGCAGTTTCTTCATCGCGGATTTCTCCCACCATCATGATATCCGGGTTTTGGCGCATAAGAGAACGAAGGGCGGTAGCAAAAGTATAACCGCCGGCGTCATTAACTTGTGTTTGCAAAATTCCTTCGAGCTGATATTCAATCGGATCTTCAACGGTGATTATTTTTACTTCCGGCTTATTCAAAACTTTCAAAATACTGTAAAGCGTGGTAGATTTTCCGCTTCCAGTCGGACCAGTATTGAGAAATACTCCATTGGGCTTTTGGACTTCATGCATTATTTTTTCCAGATTCTGCTTTCTGATCCCCAATTTATTAATATCCAGAGCTACGGCCGATTTATTAAGAAGCCTCATCACGACCGTTTCTCCGAATCCTCCCAAAATTATGGAAACGCGAATATCAACTTTCGTGTCTTTTATTGCTCCAAACGGCTTATCTAAAACAATAGAAAAACGGCTGTCTTTGACTCCTTCTCTTATTTCAGCCTTAAATCCGCATAAAATTTTTATCTCTCCTAATAAATTGGGATATTCATTAAGCGGAATTACTCCGGCAGTTTGAAGAATTCCATCGATTCGAAACCTGATCTTTACATTTTTTTCTTCCGGTTCGATGTGGATATCGCCCGCTTCCAAGAGAAGAGCGCTGACAAAAACAATTTTGAGCGCGTCTTTCTGATTGGCTTCTTTGATAAATTTCCCTAATTTTTCAAAAGAAGAAATATTTTCTGAAGTTTTTTTCACATCTTCTTCGGAAATAGAAATAGAACGCGCTAGAACTTGCGCCATTAACTTCTCATAAATCTCTTCCAGAAAATCAACTTGCCCTGTGACGCGCCAAACTTCCTCAAGGGAAGTTATTCCTTCCAGCGCCTTAAGTATTCCGTCCTGTGCCATAGTTATCATTCCGTTTTCCAGCGCTGTTTTGGCAATATCCCCTTCACTTGCCATATCTAAAATCAACTTTTCAATTTCACTGTTTATCGTCAGGACTTCGTAAACTCCAATCCTTTTTCGGTATCCCAGATTATTGCATTTCGGACATCCCTTGGGACGATATAGATATTCGATATTTTTGGGAATTTCTATTTTAGCTTTGGGAGAGATTATCGAAAGAATTCTTTTAAGCGATTCGATTGTTTCTTTGGCCGGCTTATATTTTTCCTTGCAGTAAGAGCAAAGGCGTCTGACTAATCTTTGAGCAATAAAAGTATTAACTGCTGGAGCAATCAGATTCGGCTTTACTCCAAGCTCTATCATTCTTGGAATAGAAGCCGCTGCATTATTGGTGTGAAGCGTAGAAAGCACCAGATGCCCGGTAAGAGCCGCATTTACTGCGATATCAACTGTTTCGTCGTCCCGGATTTCTCCGACTAAAATAATATCCGGATCCTGTCGGACAATTGCCCGAAGTCCGTTAGCGAAAGTGTACCCCTTGCTTTTGTTCACTTGGGTCTGGGATATTCCCTTTATTTGGTATTCAATCGGATCTTCAACTGTAATAATTTTCACATCCGGACTATTCAAGGTATTGATAAGCGCGTAAAGAGTGGTCGTTTTTCCGCTTCCGGTCGGACCGGTCGTAAGCACCATTCCGTTGGTTTTTTCTGTCTGTTTTTTTATTTCTTCATAAGCCAGTCCTTTAAGCCCCAAATCTTCAACCCGAAGCAGGACATCAGCCTGATTGAGAAGGCGCATTACAATACTTTCTCCGTAATTTCCCGGAATAACACTCACGCGGACATCAATTTTTCCGTTATCTAAATCAATTGAGAAATGCCCGTCTTGGGCGATATCCCTGATGTTTATTTTCATCTTTCCCATCATCTTTATTCTGGAAAGGAGGGAACGATAAACATCATGGGGAAAATTCCCGATATCCTGAAGCACGCCGTCGATTCGATAGCGAAGCCGCACTTCTTCTTCCTGCGGTTCAAAATGGATATCGCTGGCTCTCATCTTCACTCCTCCCGCCATAACAATATTGATAATCTGGGTGGTGGGTATCTCCCGCATTCTTTTCTTTAATTCCAAAAGGTCTCCAAATTGCTTTTCAAATTCTTCCAAGTCTTTCCCTTCCAGCGACATCTTGAGCATGTCGATATTTTCCAAAAATGGAGCGTCCTTATACTTGTTCCATATTTTCTGGAGAGAAGAGCGAGAAACAACATACAAACTTATCTGCCATCCATTGGCTTTTTTGAGCTCATTTATAAACAGCAGGGCTTCTTCGCTTCCCGGATTTGTTAAGGCAAAATGAAAATTTGCTCCTTTTTTCCTGAAAACTCCAATATTGTATTTACGAGAGTCCTCTTCTGATATTGCCCGCACATCATCAGCGCCAAGCGGAAAAATATTAAGATCAACATAAGGAAGCCCGAATTCTCTGGCTAAGTTAGCCGCTTGCTGCTCTTCTTCCGCCTTGTTGATTTTATTCAGAACAACCTGCGTCTTGATAGCCCTTTCCTCGTTTATTGAAGTTTTCGCTTTTACTACTTTTGGCATAAAATTTTTCTATTTCTTTATCTATTTTATATTATTTAGCCACAATTAGCAAAATAAAAAAGCCATCAGTCATCTGTCATTAAGCCATTTTATTTCAATGACTAATGACCTAATGACTTATGACTTGATAAATATGAGTATCTGAATTTTGTTTTCAAACTATTTTCTAATTTTTTCTAAAACTTCTTTTTCTGTTTCCAAAATATTCTTTCCTTCTACTTTAAAAACAGCCATATTTTGCTTGATGTTCCCATTTAATACTCCTGACAGATTTTTGATAATCTCCAAATCGGCGCATTTTATCATCCCGATAGTCACATCGGTTTTTTCGGCAAAGAGAACCATGAAAATATTTCCGGCTGAATAATTGTCCTTTATTTTCTCCAAAATGAAAGGAATGTCGTTTTGATTGCTTCGGCTTTGGACAAAATCCTCGATTGTTACCAGTGACCAGGCAAGCTTCAAATTCTCATCCCAATTGAGCCTAGCCATTACTCTTCCCCAGAGCTTAAGCGTATTGAAAGGCTGGGTTTTATAGAGCCAGCGGACAATTTCCTGCTGTTTGGCGCCATTGTCCATAAGCTTGGCTGCAACTTGAAGCGATTTTGGCGTGGTGTTTTTTCTCTGGAAACTTTCCGTTTCGCTGATGATGCCTGCCAATAGGCAATTGGAAATATTTTCGTCAATAATCGCGGCATCCAGCTTTTCAAAGATTTCATATAAAACTTCCGCGGTCGAAGATGCGGTGATATTGACTATATTTACTTGCCCGAATTTTTCATTGTTGGAATGATGGTCAATATTGATAACCGGAATTTCATAAAAAATATCCGTATTTTCTTCAAAAATTTTTCCCAGTGTTTCCTTGTCGGGACTGTCTAGGATAATTATCGCGTCGTATTTTGATTTCGCCGGAATGAAACAAAAGTCGCGCGGATCAATCGAACCTTTTTCCGGAGTGATGTAAATTTTAAGCTCATCATCTTTAAATTCCGGCTTAACGTTGCTAATTTTATTATGCTTCGTGTTGAAAACTAAAATAAATTCCTTGGCTTCAGTGATAGTTTCAGAAATATTTTTCGGCTTCTTGAGAAAATTAAACCGCTCCGTTTCTTTGAACTCGTCAGCGAAAGCGATTGTCGGAATAATTCCTTTCTTCTCAAGAAAAAAATACAAGGCCCATCCGGATCCAATCGCTCCGCCGGTTGGATCTTGCGGCAAAAGTATCAAAATATTTTTTGATTCATTAAGTATTTTTTCCAGTTGTTGAATTGGTTCTAACGCCATTATTTTTTAGAATTATGAATCAAGCATTACGAATTATGAATTTCTAAAATCATTCGGGTCGTTTTTATCAAGTATTACACTCTAGCAAAGCTATTTTAGCATGTCAACGGTACGCTTGACATTCTTTTGATTTGGATGTATAATATGCTATTCTGGAAGTAGGAAAGGAAAGAAAATCTGCCTCTAAAAAAGAGGCTAAAAGAGGAGGATATATCATGAAAAAAGTTCTTGTTATCTCTATGGCGGTAGTGCTGTTATTGGCTGTTTTTATACCTGTACCAGCGATGGCACGTGGATGGGGACACGGATATCACGGAGGATGGCATGGAAGTCGCTGGATAGGACCTGCAATCCTTGGAGGAGCATTGGTTTATGCTCTGACACCCCATTGTCCGTACGGAACTATGTGGTGGAATGGGCAATTAGTATGTGCCCCGCCACCTCCGCCACCTGTATACTATGCACCTCCGGCAACGCAACAGACATACACGCCGCCCACTACCGCACAACCCACATCACTTCCGCCTGGTCAATGCAATTACTGGTATATTGATAAGGATTTAGGCAAGGTATGGGTGCCGTGCCAGTAGGCAGAGACAGGCTAGATGCCAAACGGGGTTCTGAGAAGTTATCAATACTTCCCACCCTGTTTTTTTTATTTGCCAATTTTTATAATATTGCCAACTCTATTTTTATATGTCATTCTTTTTCATATGCGTAAATTCATAACCACCAGTAAAACCCAGACCCAAAAACTCGGAGAAAACTTGGCTAGGGAATTAAAGGGCGCTTGTCCGCCGAAGAGGCGGAGGGAGATAATCTGTTTGTCCGGAGATTTGGGAGCCGGAAAAACTACTTTCACGCAAGGTTTATTAAAGGGATTAAAAATAAAAGGACCGCACACCAGTCCAACTTTTGTGATAATGAAAAAATATAATGATATTTATCATTTTGATGCATATAGAATAAATGAAAAAGATATTTTAGGTCTTGGCTGGAAAGAAATAATCGCTGACAAAAATAATATTATTATTATTGAATGGGCGGAAAGAGTAAAAAATATAATCCCCAAAAACGCGCTTTGGATAAAATTCAAATGGGTAGGCGAAAATTCAAGAGAACTTAAATTTTCATGACTATTGCTAAAATCCAGATAACATGCTAAAAATAATAATGCTTTAATTTATAATTTATCAAATCATTTTCAAAATCATTTTGAACTTTGAACTTTGAACTTAATTTTGTGCCTATCAAGAAGTCTGCGAAAAAGTATATGCGAGTTACCGAAAGAAAAACCGCTAAGAATAAAATAGTAAGAGGAACTTTCAGAAGCGCGATAAAAAAGACCAGAGAAGCAGTTTCCGCCGGTAAAGTTGAAGAAGCCAGGGAGTGGCTCAAAAAATCAATAAAATCCTTGGATAAAGCCGCCCAGAAAAAAGTAATCAAGAAAAACACCGCCGCCAGAAAAAAATCCCGGCTCAACAAGCTAGTAAAAAACCTCGCAACCAAAAAATAACTTTCACAAAACCCGCCAATGTGGCGGGTTTTTAAAAATGTAAATTAAATCTCTACAATAAACCTCTCCAATTCCAACCTCAAATCTCCTTTTCCGGTTTTGGCTTTTTCGTCGATCTCCTGAAGCCTTTTGTATATTGACTTCAGTTTCTCAAGAGAAAATCTTCCGATTTGCCCTAGTATTTTTTTGACCACGAATGGATGGAGTTTGGCGAGCCTGGCTATTTCATCGGAGTTTCTTATCCCTTTTTCGGAAAACTCGGAAACTTTCAGAAAATTCCTGAATTGGTAAACATACATTGAAAAAACATAAAAAGCGTCTTCTCCTTTTTCGATCTGGCCATAGAGCAATTTAAGCGCCAATTTTTTATTCCCGCTGGAAAGCGCCTCGATAGTTTCGAAAATATTGGGGTCTATTTTTTCCTTAACCAGAAGTTCCACATCTTCTTCGGAAATATTTCCTGCTTCCTTGTAGCTGGATAGTTTTTTTATTTCATTATTCAGGATCAGCAAATTTCCTCCGGTAAAAACTGCCAGCTTTTCAAGCGCTTTTGCTCCTATTTTTATTTTTTCATTTTCCTCTTGAAATTTTGAAATTATCCACTGATTAAGTTTTGCTCCCGTCGGAACATCAAACTTTTGGCTCTTGGATTTTTTCTCCAACAATTTAAAAAGCTCATTTTTTTGGTTCAGTTTTCCTTTTTCCCAAAAAACAACCACGACATCTTTGCCTTCAAAAATATTTTTTGATGATTTTAGAAAATCGGCTGCTTCAGACAATAATTCTTTCAGCCCTTGAGATAATAGGCTTTTGATAATCACCAGCTGTTTATCGAAAAATAATCCTCTTGAACTAATTGCTTCTTTTATTTTTGCAAAAGACATATTTTTTTCTTCTTCCAAATCAAAAGAGCTCAGACCGGAGCCTGAGCTATTTTTTTCAAGAAACTTATTTTCTATTTCTTTGAGTTTCTCTTGCGATCGAAACTCATCCTCGCCATATAGAAATATAATCATTTTTTGTATTTTGTATACTGTATATCGTATTTAGTATTTTAACCTTAACATCAAAATACTAGATACAAAATACTTGATACCATATACTAAAGAGTCGGCGTCCACCTCAATGTTTGTCCTGGCTCAAGAATTTCTACCCAGATTTGCCCCGGAACAAATTTCATTTCCTGTTCATCGGCATCATAAAAAAATAGCTTGCTTTCAGCTTTGGATTTATCCTTTTTCCAAGTTCCTTTATATTCTTGGCCGTTCATATAATAAGAAGCTTCTCCGCTATCAGAGCTGTCGTACCACGGATCTCCGACTTGAACATTGTTATACTGTCCTTCAACTTGCTCTGATTGGGCGATCATTACTACAATATTTTTCGGAGCGATTCTTTGGCCGTTGTTTCTGTCAGTATCCACCACGTTTCCCCAAGTTCTTTTATAGGTATTCGATGCCTGGTCGTAGTCATATTCTGCCGCAAATGGTCCGGCAAAAGCCACACGGAGATGTCCTCCTTTTCCTCTTTCTTCAACTGAAGCTTCGGCTTGATGCGGATATCCGACAAATTTATTTTCCAGCCTGTATCCAAAATCTTTAGCGCATTGCAAAAGTTCCGCCGGTCTGGCATAGCCGCTATCTACGCCTCTTGACATTCCTTCTTTCCTGAAGCAGCATTGACCGGCTGATTTTCCTCCGTCATTATTGCAGTTTAAATTATCAATAACTCCTTTATTTAAAAGATCAATCGCAAAATGGGATCCTCCCCAGTGAGCGTAAATTGCATCCATTCCTTTGGCTAACGCTATGTAGTCATGCCTTGAGCTTCTCATCGAACCAACTTCAGCTGGAGTATTGCAAACATAGACGCCCATTAGCCTGGTAATAGAAGCGGTGATGCATGGCATTTCTATTACCATATCAGCTTCCGAAAAACCGGCTGCCGGCCTGGCTGGAACATCGGCTGGCTGCATAACAGCAAGCGGCCTTCTATTCCAATTATCACAAGCCAGTCCGGAGATCGGGCTTACATTTCCTTGGTTAGCGGGAGCTGTTGATTCCTGTGTCTTGTTTACGCTTATCTGTTTGGTGTTTTTAGATTTTTTGCTGAAAGCAAAAAACCAAATTCCTCCGGCAATAACTACGGCTACCACCGCAATTATTATTATTTGTTTTTTCGACATAAATTCTTGAAACCTGAAACTTGTAACTTGAAACTTCTTTTTTTGGGTTACAGGTTACGGGTTATGAGATTATTTTTGGCATTTGGAGCAAACAAACGCGCTTCTTTGCCCCATCTTTAATCGCTTTACTATTGTACCACATTTCAAGCATTTCTTTCCAGCTCTTTGATAAACTTTTAAAACCTTTTGAAAATTTCCTGGTGCTCCACTAGTGTCCCGATAATCGCTGTCCGAAGTTCCGCGCAGTTTTATGGCTTTTTCAAGGACTTTTTTAATAGAATCAATTAGCAACTTTGTTTCTTTTTCAGATATTTTACTGGCTATTCTGGCTGGAAGAATTCCAGCTTCATAAAGAATTTCGGAAGCATAAATATTTCCAATTCCAGAAATGACATCTTGGTCCATCAAAATATCTCTTATTTTTTTATTTTTCTTCTTTTCCAAAATTTCTTCAAATTTTTCCAGATTTAATTCTTTACTCATCGCATCGGCTCCCAGGCTTTTAATTTCTTTGATCTCATTAATCTTATTGGTATCCGCTAAAACTATTTTTCCAAATTTTCTTAAATCAGAAAACTCAAGGGTCTTTCCAGCCATAGCTTTTGACTTTTGGCTTTTAGCTTTTAGACTCCAAGTGTGATGAATATATTGATTAACCCTATCGCCAAAATAATCTTCCCTTTCATGATTCATAATTCTTGATTCATGATTCTTAACGAGCAAGTGTCCTGTCATTTTGAGATGGATGTAAATTGTTTTTCCGCCGGATAAATCGATAAAAATATTCTTTCCAATTCTTTTGGCTTTTATAACTTTCTTGCCCTTAATTTCTTTTTCGAACTCTTTGACTGAAATATTTTTGAGCGTCCTAGCCCAATCACTCCAAAAGCCGGTGATAATATCACCTTTTATTTTCTTATTCAAATCTGAAATAATTGTTTGAACTTCTGGCAATTCCGGCATAGATTTTAAATTTCTCCCCAATTATCCCCCACGCTCACATCTGCAACGAGAGGAACTTTTAGCTTAAACGCGCTTTCCATTATTTCTTTGATTCTTTCTGAAGCTTCCTCAGCAATTTTTTCTTTTGCTTCCAAAATAATTTCGTCATGGATCTGAAGAATCATTCTCACGTCCGAATTATCTTTATATTCCTCATGAATATTTACCATCGCCAGTTTTACAATATCGGCCGCCAGTCCTTGAATCGGCATATTGATCGCCATTCTTTCGGCGCTTTGCGCCACTTGGAAATTGGGAGAATTTATCTCCGGGATATTTCTTCTTCTTCCCAAAAGCGTTTCAACGTATCCATTCCTTTTGGCAAACTCCTTGGTCCTGATTATATAATTTGCTACGCCGGAAAATTTATTCATGTATTCGTCAATGAATTTTTTGGCATCTTCTCTTTCTATTCCCGAAGCTTGAGAAAATCCATAAACGCTCATTCCATAAATTACCCCGAAATTTAGAGCTTTGGCAGCGCGGCGCATTTTTTCCGTGACTTGAGATAATGAAACTTTATTAATTTCTGAAGCGGTAATTTTATGAATATCGTCTCCCCGAATAAAAGCTTCTATTAATTTTTTATCATCGCTCATATGCGCTACAATGCGAAGATCTATCTGCGAATAATCACCGCTGATCAATTTGTATTCGTCTTCGGCCACAAAAGCAGTTCTGATTAGCTGCCCAAGGTCTGTTTTGATAGGAATATTTTGAAGATTTGGATCGGAAGAAGAAAGCCTTCCAGTCGCTGTTACTGCTTGGTTGAAAGTAGTATGGATTCTTGAATTTTTGTCGACAAGCGCCGGTAAAGTGTCAAGATAGGTAGTCTTTAGCTTAAAAAGCTCCCGATATTCTTCTATTTTGGAAATTATTTTGTGCTTGTCTCTCAGTTTTTCCAGTTCAGATGAAGCAGTTGAAAATCCTGTTTTCGTTTTTTTAATATCGGCCGTCGAAAGTTTCAACTTTTGGAACAAAATTTCAGAAAGCTGCTGAGGAGAGTTAATATTAAATTGCTTTCCGGATAATTCATAAATGCTTTTTTCCAGATTTTCAATCTTTTCACTTATTTTTTCCGATATTCCTTTGAGGATAATTGAGTTAATTTTTATTCCATTGATCTCCATTTGCGCCAAGATTTCAACTAGCGGCATTTCTATCTCAAAGAAGATATCGTTTAAATTCTTTCTGGTATTACTTTCTTCTTCCTGTTCTCGGCTTATTTTGGACATTTTTTCAAAGATGATTTTTTTGAGCTTTAACGAATAGTCGGCTTTTTGGCAAATTTTTTTAAGTTCGGTTTCTCTTTCTCCTTCGCTCATGAGGATTGCTAGCTGCCCTTTGTTTTCTTCTCCAAAACTCAATTCCTCTCCGAGTTCTGAAAAAATTATCTTTTCAAATTCAATAGAGCCTCCGGGATCCAAAACGTATGTGCCCAGCATAGCATCAAAAAATATTCCTTTGAGGTTTATCTTATTTTCTCTGAGTAATTTATATGTGCTTTTGAGGTCATATCCTATCTTTTTTATATTTTTATTCTCCAAAATTAATTTTAACTCTTTATTTGTCTTATTCAAAAATGGCAGATAGGCTGACCTTCCTGCTTTCCAAGAAAAAGCGATCCCTTTTAGTTCCGGATTTTGATTTTCTCCAACCATATCCGGGCTTATCGCTATTTCTTTTTGTTCTTTCAATTCTTTCAAAAAATCATCCGCTTCAAATTCTTTCAAAATTTCATATTTAAAATCCTTTACCCCAACCTCTTCATTCGCAATTTGCTGATTGACATTTATTTGCAGATTAGCATCACTGCTTTGTGGAATGCGTTTTATTAAACTGTAAAAATTTAACTCATTAAGAAGCTTTACTACTTCATTGCGGTTAAAATCATGGACCTTTGTTTTTTCCATTTCCAATTCGACTGGAGAATTTGTTTCAATGGTGGCCAGTTTTTTACTCATAAAAGCCTTAATTTTGTCTCTTTCCAATTTTTCTTTGACGGCGCCTTTGATATCCTTGAGGTTCTCATAAATTTTTTCAATGGTTCCGTATTTTTTGAGAAGCTCGGTGGCAGTTTTTTCTCCGATTCCTTTTACTCCGGGAATATTATCCGATGGATCTCCACGAAGACCCTTAAAGTCTATTATCTGCCTCGGGGAAAGCTCATATCGCTCATTTACCTTCTCTTCGTCATAAATAACAGAATCACTGAGCCCTCTTCGCATCGTAAATACTTTTGTTTTCTCGTCGACTAACTGAAGCGTATCCAAGTCTCCTGTAACAATGATAGTTTCGATATTTTCTTTTTTCCCCGCCTGTTTCACTAGCGTGCCGATAACATCATCTGCCTCATATCCTTCTTTTTCGTAAATGGGAATATTGAAAGCTTTCACCATTTCTTTGACCCTGGGAATCTGGTTGTAAAATTCATCCGGCGCTTTGACCCTGGTGGCTTTATATTCTTTGTATTCCTTATGGCGGAAAGTTGGACCGGCCAAATCAAAAGAAGCCGCGATATAATCGGGCTTGAATTTTTCGATTACCGAAAGCAGCGTTGAAGCAAAACCGTAAACCGCATTGACTAACTCGCCTTTTTTGGTATTTAAAGGCGGAAGGGCATGATAAGCCCGATGCATAATCGCATTTCCGTCAATTAGGACTAGTTTTTTGGCAGATTCCCCCATATAGCAACAGATGCGTTAATTAAAAATTAAGTCTTCGCTTCTTGCCATCTAAATATTTTTGAGTATTTTTAAAAATATTTTCCGTCCATTCCAAATATTCCTTGGCTTCTTTCTTGGAAATCAATATCCCTCCTCCATATAAATCCCAATTGCGCTTTGATCTCATCTCGTTTCCCAGCAAATCAACGTCGGGATCGTCAAGATAGAAAGAAAGTTTTTTGATTAATTCAATATGATGTCCCTTTTTTGCCTTAACCCTCATTCCATTATACGCGCAGGTAGCAATAGCAAGTTTCAAAAGAGCGTCATAGCAGAAACGAAAAGAAACTTCTGGCACATCCGCCTCTTTTGCAATCCGAAAATCTCTTTTAGCTGAAAGATAATATTTTTCTATTTGGCTATGGGTAAATTTAAAATGTTCGAACATTTTATTTTTAAATTAGTTCTATAATTTTGTTTCCGAAAATATTTTTAATAAATGGGTCGTTGCTTTTCTTTTTTTTCTCAAATTCTTTTTCTTCAATATCAACTATGTTTATTTCTCTGCCTATTATTTTTTGGAGTGGCACGATGATTCTTTTTGCCTCGAGAGAAGAGTGGCTTCCAATCAATAGCAAATCTATGTCACTTTCCTGTTGGAGCGAATTTTTGGCATATGAGCCAAAAATATAAACCTTTTTCAGCCCCTTAAGCTTAATTAGCTCTTTTTTCAGCACTCCAGAGAGGCCATATTTCATTTCAAATGATTTCTTCGCTTCTTTTAAGAGCGGATAACTGTGATTCAGAAAATAATATTTTTGATTGCCTCTTTCTTCAGATTCAAAAATTCCTTCGTTCTCCAGCTCTTTAAGTTTTCTATACAGATTTCCTGGATCAATTTCCAAGATGCCTGCCAGTTCATTGATATAATGCTGTTTCGAAGGATTTAAGAAAAAATATCCCAAGAGCTTTACGGTTATTTTTGACTTTAATGAAAACATAATTTTATTGTAATATATTACAATAACTATTGTATAATATTACAATAATTTGTCAATCTTTTAATTTTTCCTTAAGCAACCACATTTCCGTCAATGAGAACTAATTTTTTGGCAGATTCCCCCATATGTTATAAGTATCCTACTTATGAAACATTAATTACATGTGACATAATGTAAATATTCAAATGTTTTACTTGCCTTATAGTTTCTACTTTCCGACTTGTCGGCTTTAAAGCGATTATATTCTTTCTTGAAATACCCGTATTTTCCTCGTAGGCTCATTATTTCTTTAATATCATCTAAAGTCATCAGCCCCTCGTTGTTATAACTTAAAAAAATGTACTTTGCGTTGGCTTTCAAAATCAAATCTTTAAACGCTTTTTTTACCTGCGATTTTAAACAATAAAGCGACTTTTGTTTTTGGTAATCCCGCAAACCAGTTTTTCCATAGATTTTCGGATTATCATATTTGGCAATAGTTTCAAGCAGATGATAATTTGTCGCATACTGACGATGATTATATGGCGGATCTAAATACAAAATATCGCCATTAACTTTTTCGGACATCTTGTTTATATCCTCGTTGAAAACTTTATGCTTTTGATCGTTTATTATTAATTCAGCTGGCTTCAAAATTAAACTATTTTGAGCCGTTTTTTTTAATTTTTTAAGAAAAGCGCCATAAACAGAAGCTGTATTAGCATATTTATCAATTGATTCAACTAGGCTAGCAATTAAAAAATAATATTCATCATTGGTAATTAACTTTTCTTTTTTCCAGTTTTCTATTTTTTGGCGGATAGCATCGCATCTCATTCCATTATCATCGGAAAAATATTGTCGTTGTTCTTTCTTGTCTTTTGTCCCGCCAAGACAATAATTTTTATAAATAAATCCTTTCTTGCCCTTCAAGATTGAAAGATAATTACAAACAAATATTTTTCTATCTTCTGCTTTAATATTTTCAAGGTTTGAAATTTCTTTTGCAAGTTTTAAAAAGGCTAGTTCTTTATGATTGCCGATATAGTGTCTATTCAAAACATAGCTATAATATTGAATATCATTTGCTATAACTTTATAACCTTTCTTCTTGAAATAACTTCCTACGATTCCAGTCCCCGCGAATAAGTCGCAAAAGGTATTGCAGTTTTTATCAACTACTTTATTGATTGACTCTTCCAAAAATTTCAATAATGATAATTTACTGCCGATATAATTCATATGCTATTTATTTTTCTTTTGTTCTTTTATTATTTCAAGCGGGCATACCTTTAAAAAATTGGCAAGCTCTTCTACGTTGCTTTTGATGGGTCTAAATTTGTTTGATAAAATATTCGACAACTGGTTTTTTGACATGCCAAGCATATTAGCCAATTCTGTAAAATTGTTTATTTTTCTTTTTGCCATTACTTCTTTGATTTTATATTTATCTACAATAAGCATACCATGTAATCTAAAATAATACAAGTATTTTATTAACTATGTCAATATCATTTCTTAACTAGCTTGTTTATCTCATCCCGCCACTTATGAGGATTATTCCAAAAACAGCCATCGCAGCCCTTTTTATCGTAATCATTAGTATTCTCATCCCAATTCTCACCACCTTTGAACCAATAATAAATCCCCGGAAAATTACCTCGTTTTCCAGTTTTAAAACATTTCTCGCAACACCTTGACTTTAAAAGATTATTGCTTCTTGTCAGAAGGATAAATTTTTCCCTTATCTCTTCTTCTAGCATGTCTGGTTTATTTTCTTCTTCATTTCTATCCCAACGTACTTGGGGAAACTTATGATCAACCTCTAGCTCTTTCGGCATCATATTTCTCAAGAACACAGCTTCTTCGAATTTTAAAACCTCCTTGATCCTTTTTGTTAATTTTTGCGGTAATCCCGATCTGCTTTTTGTATCTTCAGAGATTTTTAATGATTTTAGCTTTCTATGGACTGTTTTGTTTTTACATTTTTCGCAAAAAATTGCTTTGTAAAAATTACCTTTTTCGTTAGTATCTAATTGTATCCCCATTTGTCGCCAAACCTGCCAAGTTTTTGCCTGCCCTGATTTAAGCTCACACTTTGCACAGTGCCATTTTAAATCACTCATGATATTAAAATCATGATGGGATGTTGTTCCTTTTTTGAATGGGTTGCTCATAATCAGTTTTTGAAAATTAAAATATACTCATGTTTAAAGATATAATAATCACTCGAAAGCGCTCTGTATCGCCAAATTGCTTCTTTGTTTTGCTTAGCACGATTACCAGCCATGTTCTTAATTATAATACTTTTTAGCGTAAGCCCCAATTTTTGCGCTTCATTCAAACAATAAAATCCTAGCGGAATCCATTTGCCAGCAGTATATTTGTCGCCGATAACAATTACCAAGTATCTGCCTTTTTCTAATATTTCAATTGTGTTTTTCAAAACAGCTGAAAACTTTTCTAAAAATTCTTTAAGCGATTTGGTATTTGATAAATCATCTTTCAACTCGCTAAATTTAATTATGTCAGCATAGGGCGGGTGTAAAATTGCTAATTGAACATATTTCTTTTTGTGATTTTTTAAAATTTCTTTTACTTTTTCAAAAGTTTCAGTTTTTATGCTATCGCCAGCAATCATATTAGAAAAATTATTTTTCGTTTCAATATTTTTTTCTACATATTCAACGAGCTTTTTTTGAATATCTATGCCAATAAAATTTCTATTTAAGCTTTCTGCTTCATAAGCGGTTGTCCCACTTCCTAAGAATGGATCGAAAACAACTTCATTTTTCTTTGTGTATCTTAAAATAAATTGATGCGGAATTTGAGGGATAAAATTTCCGTGATAAAAGCCGCTATGTTTTCCAGTTTTATCTCTTTCGGAAATAACCCAAAGACTATCAGTCCAAATTTCTGATTCTTTCCAGTTGTCTAAATTTAAGTCATTGAAAGTTGGCATATTTTTTATCTTTATTTTTGTCGTAATAATCGCATTTCTATCAATGAGAACTAGTTTTTATAGACTCCCTTTATATTAAGTATACAGCGAACATAAATTACAATAGAGATGCTTTTATCCACTTAGCCAGTTGAATAAACTTTTATATTCCTAAAATGAGCGTGCTCTTGTCCGCTTTCTCTAAATCCAACTTTTCCGGTGGGGATAGTTAAAAAATTGTCTTCATGAAAAACATTATCATTATCAATAAAAATATCTACCCTTGAACCATTCACCACTGTTTTCACCTTAAACCATCTATCTTTTAATGTTTTATGATGAGGAAAATTTCCAAAAAGTTGCCAGGCAACTCTTTTTTCTTTGACTTCGAATCTTTTTTCATCTTCTTCGGACTTAACTAAGATTGGCTGTGACAATCTAAGATGCGGTCTGATGTTATCGAAATTTATTTGAAACATGAAATAGTTGTCTATGTCCTTTGCCCTAACAATCCACCCAGAAAAATCTTTTATCATTTTGGTTTCAAACTCAAATACATAATTTTCCCAAAAGGAACCATTTTTCGTAATACCACCGGCTTCAGAATTTGTTACGCTTAATTCTCCGTCTTCAATTTTCCAGTCTCCTGTAAAATCCCAATTTTCATGTAGGCTATTTTTTAATTTCTCTTTAAAAACAACCTTTAATTTTGATTTTATTGTCTTGACTTCCCAGTAAAGGAACAATAATGCAGACAAAATAAAAAGAATGAACAGTTCTGTATAATATTTATCCAAAAAAATAAACAGTGGGTTTTTAATTTTTTCAAATAAGCCAAAAACTCCAGTTAAACTACTAAAAAACAAGACGATTGAAATCCATCCAGCAATTTCCGTTTTTATTTTCGAAATTTTTTTAAATAAATTTAATATTTTCATGTTTCAATTAATTTTTATATCTTGTATTTCCTTGTTTCCAATTTCCTGATTTATCTTTTTAATGATTTCGTTTTTGTTAAGAAGAAGTTCATTGGCCCAAGCGGAACTTTCTGATTTCACGAATATTTTTCCATTCTTGAAAAAATTTGCTTTGAGATTTTTTGCTCCCTGGTTCCCATATTCTGCCTTAATAATTCTTTCAAAAAGATAAAAAAAATCCTTATTCTCAAGTTTTGAATTAGAAACCTTATCTTTTTGAGATATTAAAAGTCCAATCTTTTTCACTTCAAAATATTCGCTCTTATTCGCTTTTTATTAGCTCCTAATTCGCGAGTTATTAATTTTTTATCGGCATTACAACGTAAGTAAGTTTTTCTACGACTTCATTTAAATTATCTTTTTCTTCCACCATCCGGAGGACCACCGGAGAGGTTCCGCTGTTAGCCAAAACTGCGATTTTGGAGCTGCTTATCGTGTTTATTCCGTCAATAAAATATCTCGGATTAAAAACTATCTCCTGCTCTTGCCCTTTAATCTCGATTTCAATTTCTGATTCATTTTCTCCCTTATCTTCTGCTTGAGACAAGATTTTGAGCTTTCCTTTTTCGGCATTGAATTTGAAATTAACCTCTCCTGATTTACTATTAGTGAAAATGCTGGCTATTTTAACGGCGCGAAGAAGTTCTTCTTTTTTAATTATTGATTTTGTGGCGAATTCTTTGGGAATAATCTGCTTGTATTCCGGATATTTTCCATTAATCAGGCGAGAAACCACCCGCGTGCCGTCAATTTGAAAAAATATCTGGTTTTCTTCCACGGAAACTTTTATTTCCTGCGTTTCCGGGTTTATCGCCCTAAAAACCTCGGCAAAAGTGCTAGCTGGGATTATTAAAGAGCTTGTTTTCGCTGTAAAAATTGAGTAATTATCGTTGTTTTCCTTTTTTAGGTTTGCTTCAAATTCCAATAATCTAAAACTGTCCGTGGCGGCCAGGCTAATTTTTCCCTCGCTTAAAACTACATTGATTCCGCTAAGTTCCGGCCTGGCCCCATCTATTGAAGCGCAAGTTAGAAGTTTTGGTATTGCGTCCTTTAATTCGTGCCCTAAAAATGAAAACAGGAAATCGCCTTCCATTTCCGGAATTATTGGAAAATCTTGAGCACTTAATCCTTTTATATTGGCTTTATAGTTACCACTGGATATTTTCAGCACCTGCTTTTCCGCTTCTATTTGGATATTCTCTCCAGGAGGAAGGTTGTTTACAAAACTACTGATTAATTTTGCCGGTATGGTTATTTTTCCCTCTTTTTCTATTTTGGCGCCTATTCTTAAAAACACTCCTATTTCTAAATTTGTTGCGGAAACTTTTAGCATTCCTTTTTCTGTTTCCAGTAGGATGTTTTCCAAAATAGGAAGAGTTGCCTGCTTTCCTATAACTCTCTCTGTGCTATAAATTGCTTTTTTAAAATTTTCTTGAGTACAAATTAGTTTCATATATTTATAACTTTATTTAAATTAATAAATTAATA
>JAZDKA010000003.1:0-37504 GCA_043803385.1 Patescibacteria group bacterium
AATTTAGTTTTTGTGATATTTATAACTGGTAGCACGGAATCGCCTACGGCTTAACAAGTGATAAGATAAAGTTTTAATATAGAACTGGTGCGGGATGCTCATTTTTGTAGCTTCTCGCTTCGCTCGAAGACAAAAATGGCAAAGCAAACGCAACATCATGGCCGGGCCTGGTATGTACTCCATACTTATTCCGGATATGAAGACAATGTGGCTCGAAATCTCAAACAAAGAATCGAGTCAATGGATATGCAGGATTTGATTTTTGATGTGATGGTTCCCAAAGAAAAGAAGATCAAAATTAAAAGTGGGAAAAGAATAGTGGTAGAAGAAAGAATTTATCCCGGATATGTTTTAGTGGAGATGATTGTAACTGATGCCTCCTGGTATGTGGTCCGAAATACGCCGAATGTTACCGGATTTATCGGCCTTGGAACGACTCCGACTCCGGTTGATCCGAGAGAAATTGAAACGCTCAAGAAGAGAATGGGAGTAGATGAACCCAAATACAAAATTGATGTCCGCGAAGGAGATGCGGTAAAGCTCACCGATGGACCTTTTAAAGATTTCGATGGAAAAGTGCAGGAAGTCAATGAAGAAAAAGGAAAAGTGAAAGTGCTCATTTCTGTTTTTGGAAGAGAGACGCCGGTAGAAATAGACTTTTTGCAGATAAAGAAGATATAATCGTATGGCTATCCCGCACTAATTCCGAAAAAAGTCTTATTATTTTTCGTAGTCTAGCACGCGGATTCACCTACGGCTTAAGTTTATAATAAAATTCAATATTTTTAAAAGCGAATTAGTGCAGGGGTACTCATAATTGTGGCTTCTCGCTATCGCTCAAAGACAATTATGGCAAAGAAAATTAAAACTGTTATAAAATTACAAATCCCTGGCGGAAGGGCTAATCCGGCTCCTCCAGTCGGACCGGCGCTTGGCCAACATGGACTTAATATCCAGGATTTTTGCGCTCGATTTAATGCCGCAACCCAGAATAAAAATGGCGATATTGTCCCAGTAGAAATAACTGTTTTTGAAGACAGAACTTTTGATTTCATTATGAAAACCGCGCCGGCTGCAGAGCTTCTCAAGAAAGCGGCCAAGGTTGAAAAAGGCGCCGGAAATCCGCTTAAGAATAAAGTCGGAAAAGTCACCAAAGACCAGGTTCGCCAAATTGCTGAAACTAAAATGGAAGATTTGAATGCGAATGATGTCGAAGCTGCCATGAAAATCGTTGCTGGAACAGCACGGAGTATGGGAATAAAAGTTGAATAACCGATGCGAATCTACGAATGAATGCGAATTCACGAATTCGTAGATTCGAATGATTTATTGATTCGAATCGGCTTAAATTTTTAATTGTGGGAGATATTATATATCGCCTGAACCACGCAATATTATGAAAAGAGGTAAAAAATACGCGAAGGCTTTCGAAAAAATAGAAAAAGATAAAAAATATTCCGCAGAGGAAGCTGTAAAGTTAGTTAAAGAAAATAAAATCGCGAAATTTGATGAGTCGGTGGAGATTCATGTGAAACTTTCCATTGATCCCAAAAAGGGAGAGCAACAAATGAGAGGCACGGTAGTGCTTCCACACGGAACCGGAAAAACCAAAAAGGTAGCGGTTATTACTTCGACTAAAACTAAGGAAGCAAAAGATGCAGGAGCAGATATTGTTGGCGGAGAAGAAATGATCGAAAAAATAAAGAATAATAAAATCAGCGCGTTTGATGTCTTGGTAGCTACTCCGGAAATGATGCCGAAGCTGGCGCAAGTGGCAAAAATACTCGGGCCACGCGGATTAATGCCGAGTCCCAAAACCGAAACAGTTACTGACAAAATTAAAGAAACGGTTGAGATGCTGAAAAAAGGAAAAGTAAACTTCAAAAATGACGAAGGGTCAAATGTCCATCAAGTAGTAGGAAAAGTTTCTTTTGAAGAAAACAAATTAAAAGAAAATATCGAAGTGTTTTTAAGTGCTCTTCGGAAAGCAAAACCGCAAGCAGTGAAAGGAAAATTTATTATCAACGCTTCCATTTGCTCGACAATGGGCCCGGGAGTCAAAATTGGTATATAGTATTTTGTATATAGTATCTGGTATAATTTGAATTTTTTTGGATCAAGCTCTGGATTTTCCAGGGCTTGATTTTTTATGTGAAATAGCATAGTGAACATTTATTGCGACCGCAATAAATGTACGGTATATTATTCAGCAAAACTATTTTTGACTAAATGTGAAAAAACCCATAAAATAAAAAAGCGCCTTAATCCTAACTTTAAAAATATGGAATATAGCGAACTTAAAAAGCAAGACCCGCAAATTTATAAAGCCATAACAAAGGAGCTCAAACGCCAACAGGAAGGATTAGAGCTTATTCCCTCCGAAAATATGGCTTCGGAGGCGGTTTTGGAAGCTTTGGGATCAATTCTCACTAACAAATATTCAGAGGGATATCCAGGAAAAAGATATTATGGAGGGCAAGTCAATGTAGATGAAATAGAAAATATCGCCAGAAACAGAGCGAAAAAAATATTTGGCGTTCCGCATGCCAATGTTCAGCCATATTCCGGAAGTCCGGCTAATTTTGCGGTTTATGTGGCAGTTTGCCAGCCCGGGGATACTATTATGGGGCAAAACTTGCCAGACGGGGGGCATCTTACTCACGGATGGAAAGCTAGCGTAACCAGCATGTTTTATAAGTCAGTTCCATATCATGTTAAGCCAGATGGCTATTTGAATTTGAAAGAAATAGAAGAATTGGCCATAAAACATAAGCCAAGATTAATTTGGGTTGGAGCCACTGCTTATGTAAGGGAATTTCCCTTTGAAAAATTATCAAAAATTGCCGATAAAGTCGGAGCCTATCTGGTAGCTGACATATCCCATATAACTGGATTGATAATTGCCGGAGTGCATAAAAGTCCGGTAAAGTATGCCCATATCATTACTTCCACTACCCATAAAACTCTTCGCGGACCGCGTGGTGGAATGATTATGGTAACTGATAAAGGGCTTGAAAAAGATCCAGAACTGGCGCAAAAAATAGACAGAGCCATATTTCCCAATCTTCAAGGAGGACCGCACGACCATCAAGTTGCTGCCACGGCGGTAGCCTTGGGAGAAGCGATGAAGCCGCAGTTCAAGAAATATGGAATGCAAATTGTAAAAAACGCAAAGGTTTTGGCTAATGAATTAATGAAAAAAGGATTAAAGCTTATTAGCAACGGGACTGATAATCATATGATGCTTATCGATTGCGGAAGAGGAAACGGAACGTTTTTGCAAGAAGCGTTGGATGAAGCCGAAATAACTTTGAATAAAAATACAATTCCTTCTGATCCATCTTCTCCTTTTTATCCAAGCGGAGTAAGGCTAGGAACTCCTTTTGCGACAAGCAGAGGAATGAAAGAGAAAGAAATGAAAATTGTTGCTGATTGGATTTCCGAAGCCTTTGGAGAGATAAAAAAATATCAACTCCCAAAGAAGAAGGAAGATATTAAAAATTATTTAATTAAATTTAGGAGTGAAATAAAGAGAAACAAAAAGTTGAAACAAATCCACAAGGAAGTTATCAAACTTTGCAAGAAATTTCCGATTTACCCCCACACCAAAGTTTAGTTCTAGCAAGACATGAAACAGCTCTCACGCAATAAATATTTGGTGTGGGGGTGTATCAAAAACTTAAATAATTTCTATATAAATGTTTATGAGAACGATTATCGGCTTAACTGGAGAAATGGCTTCGGGAAAAGATGCAGTTGCCAAATATTTAGTTTTTAAATACAACGCCAGTCCTCATAAATTTTCCGCTGTTATCAGGAATATTTTGAGGAAATTATGCCTTCCCGAAAGCCGGGAAAACATGAATGAATTGTCTGCGATACTTAGAAAAAGTTTTGAGGAAGATATTTTTTCGAGAATGATGTGCGAGTCGGTAGAAAACGACAATCATAGTTGTATAGTAATTGATGGGATCAGGAGACTAGGCGATATGAAAGACTTGAAAGATTTACCGGGATTTAAGTTTATTTTCATCGAGTCAGATCTCAAAAAGAGATACGAAAGAATTATAAAAAGAGAAGAAAATCCTTGCGATAAAAATAAAAGTTTTGAAGAATTCAAAAAAGAGCATTTAGGAGACGCGGAAACTCAAATAGCCGGGCTGAAACAGTATGCTGATTATGTTGTTGAAAATAATGGGACGCTAGAGGATCTTTATAAAAAAATAGACGAAATAATAAGTAAACAAAACATATGAAAGAAAGAAAAAATAGCAGTAAGAAAAAAGAGCGCGTGTTTAATCCGGAAATTATGCTGAAAAATAAATGCATTCCCAGCCTCCAGAAAGTTTGTGATTACGTAAAACATTTCAAAGGGTTAGGACTTAAGATAATTTTGACAATGGGATCTTGGGATTTAGTCCATATCGGGCATGCCAGGTATTTTAGGGAAGCCAAGAAGTATGGAGATATTCTGATAGTTGGAGTGGATAGCGATGAAAAAGTTCGGGCCAGAAAGGGTCATGGGAGGCCGATTGTTCCGCAGAATGAGAGAATGGAAATGGTCACTCACTTCAGATACGTGGATATGGCGGTACTTAAGGAACTTTCCGTTCCAAAATGGCAAATGATAAAAATGATAAAACCCGATGTATTAATCGCGACTAAAGAAACTTATAGCCAAAAAGAAATCAAAGAACTAAAAAAATACTGCGGAGAAGTGGTTGTTTTAGAACCGCAAGCTACAACTTCGACCAGCGCTAAGATCAGAAGGCTGCAAATGACAACCGCCAAGAAGCTGGAAAAAATATTGGTTCCCAAATTGTTAACTTCCATTAAAGAATCTTTAGATGAAGTCAGATCCTAACGGAAAAAATAAAAATGCTGTTTTGGTCTATATCCCCGTCATTCATGAGGGATACCGGCGTTTTTTTGATAAGCATAAAAAGAATTCCGATTTGTATATTTTTGGAAAGGATTTAATCAAGAGATTCGGCCATCTTTACAAAGATATTAGGGCTTTGGATCCAAGTCTAATTAAGAAGTCAATTGAAAATTGGAAATTTTTTGAAAATATATTCATTACTGGGAAAAAAGAACTTAAAAAAATAGGAGAAGCAAAGAAAATTATCATGCCTGACGAAGACATAATGCACGAGTTGGCTTCGGATTATTTTCCCGGCAAAAAAATAATTTTTGATTCTGTTTTTCTCCGCTGGGACAAGCATAATTCAATAAAAGAAAATCCAGTTAAGCCGGATAAAGAAGTTTCCAGAGAAGAATTCGATAGGAAAATAATCAGATTGGCGGCAAAAGAAAGTGAAAAGAGTTCTGATTGGTGGCGAAGAGTCGGTTCGGTTATCGTAAAAGGCGGAAAAGTTATAATCGCCGTCCATAATCAGCATCTTCCTTCAGCGCATACTCCGTATGTCAATGGAGATCCAAGAAATAATTTTCATAAAGGGGATCACGTTGAAATTTCAACCTCGTTCCATTCCGAAGCGGCAGCGATTGCAGAGGCAGCGCGAAAAGGAATTTCTCTTGAAGGCGCGTCGATGTATGTTTCCACTTTTCCTTGCCCGCCGTGCGCCAAAGTCATCGCCCATTCCGGAATCAAAAAATTATATTACGCCGGCGGTTATGGAGTTTTGGACGGGGAAGATATTTTGAAAGGCAAAGGAGTGGAAATTATTTTGGTTGATGAAAAAGTAAAAATAAAAAAAGATTTAGGATATACCGAGTATGAGAAAAAATAATATTAGTTTTATTTATAAATTATAAAAAGACGGATTAATCTCCGTCTTTTTTGTTGAATTATATTTTTTTGTTCTTTACTTTTTTGTTTTATATCCCACTTTCACTTTTAAAGATTCATCGCTGTTTTTTCGGCTTTCTCCCACAATAAGATGGGCGTGAAGGTGAGTGACGCTGGCTCCGGTATAATCGGTTTCCCCGAACCGCATCAGGATCGCCCCGCCCGGAATTTTATATTTATCTATCGTCCAATTGAGGAGTTCGAATAATTTAGCCGTATGCTCTCTTGGAACTTCGGAAGGGAAAATCGCGTGATTTTTGTAAATCGCTAGAAAATGGAATTTGCTTCCTTCATAAGGAGTCATATTTTCCGTCAAAAACCAATGCTCATTTTCATGGATTATTCCCTTCGGATGATATTTGGTAAGATTTTCCGGGCAAAACGGGCAAACTCCATCTTTGATGATTTTTTTCATCAAGTTTCTCTGTTCTTCTGATCTTGCATGGTTGAGATTCAGAAAATCATTATTTGTGCTCATATATTTTGAAAGTATAGTTATAATTATTTTTTTCGTCTTTCTCGTGAAACTCGGAAAAAATTTCATTCCATTCATCTTTTTTGATTTCCGGGAAAAAGGTGTCTCCTTCCGGCTCTGCGTCAACTTCGGTTACGTATATCTTATTGGCATACGGCATTGCCAAAGCATAAACTTGCGCTCCGCCGATAATAAACATTTCCTCATCGCCCTTCCCCAGTTTAAGTATTTTTTCCCAGGAGTTAATAATAGTGCAACCTTCAGCTTTATAATTTTCGTCTCTGGTTAAAATGATATTTTTTCTGTTAGGCAAAGGTTTCCCGCCTATAGACAAGATTGATTCAAAAGTATTCTGGCCCATTATTACGGTTTTTCCATCTGTTGTTTTTTTAAAATAAGAAAAATCAGCCGGAAGGTGCCAGGGAATATCGTTATTTTTCCCGATAACATTGTTTTTTGCCACTGCGGCAATTATTGAAAGGCTCATATAGCGACAGGGATTCCTTTGATTCCGGGATGCGGGTTATAATCCGAAAGTTCAAAGTCATCTTTATTGAATTCAAATAAGTCTTTTTTATCCGTATTAATTTTCATTGTTGGATAAGGCCTTGATTCTCTTTTGAGCATCTCTTCAACAGCCGTAATCTGATTGACGTAAATATGAGCATCGGAAATCGTGTGAACATATTCATAAGGAATAGTTCCGGTTACATGAGCAAGCATCAAAGTCAAAGCGGCATATTGGACCATATTAGATGGAACGCCGATCGGAGTATCGCCTGATCTTTGGATCATGTGAAGAGTCAGCTTATTATCTAAAATTCTAACATGGATCCATCCATGGCAAGGGGCGACCACTACTTTTTGCTGTTTTCCTTTGCCTCTCCCGATATATTGAGGGATCCAGGGACTAATAAAATGGGTTCGGAGCTGCGGTTCTTCTTTGATTTGCTCGACAATGTGCTTGAATTGGTTGAAAGATCCGCCATCAATAGTTGGAAAATCATGGAACGCTCCTCCATATGATCCCGGTCCAAGATCTCCAGTTTCAAGCCCTCGCTTTTTACATTTTTTTTCGGTGACCCAATCCTTCCACCAGTAGCAGCCGTATTCTTCAAGTTTCGCCTGGGTCCTGGCGCCATTTATAAATGCGCAAATTTCAGCAATAGCTTGGCGCCAAATGGTGACCGGCAAGAATTCCGAGATTTTTGGGTTCATATTTCTCTCAGTGATCATCGGAAATCCATTCTCCAGCTTAAAATGCATCGGAGTAGCGCCCATAAAGGTCAGGGCATCTACGCCTTGCTGCTGGGGCGCTCTGACTCCTTTTTTAAGTACTTCCTTAAGCAGTTTTTTATACTGATTATCCGGGATATGTTCGTTATATGGCTTCATGGGCACAATGTCTTTGAATGTTGGCACAATTTTAAGTATAATTATTAAAATAGTGATTTTACTGCCTTTTTATAGTATGGTAGTATGTATTATACATAATATTTTATTGAAAATCAAAAATGAGCAAAGATATAGATTTTTTGTTTGAAATAGGGAGAATGAGATTTATTCAAAGGGCTTGGCAAAGATTCTTTTTAACAAAAGTTGCCAATGATGCAGAACATACTTTTCGGGTAATGTGGCTCTCTTTGATTATTGCAAAAAAAGAGAAAATAAAAAATGAAGAAAAAATAATCAAAATGGCGCTAGTCCATGATATCACAGAAAGCCGAACGGGCGATGTTGATTATCTGTCTAGATTATATTCCGAAAGAAAAGAAAATACAGCTATCAGCGATATGCTGGATGGAGTATCATTGGAAGATGAATTTATAAAATTATGGGAGGAATTAGAAAAAAAAGAAACAATCGAGGCAAAAATAATCAAAGACGCGGACAATCTTGATATAGATTTAGAGCTAATGGAACAAAAAGATTCCAATTTGGAAATAGTTGATTGGAAATTAAAGAACCGCCAAAAAATAATTCCTAAAAAATTATTTACTGAAACAGCAAAAATAATGTTTAAAGAGATTTATAGCAGCGATGCCCATAATTGGCATATCAATTCCAGAAATAATAGATTTCGAACAGGAGATTGGAAAAATAATGAATAATGCATAAAAGCATATAAGATATTGCAAACTTTTAAATAAAAACATGGTTAAATATATTCCAGTAATTGGAATGGAGGTACACGTGGAATTAAAGACCAAGTCCAAGATGTTTTGCGATTGCAAAAATGGATTAGGCGAGGAAAAGGAGCCTAATTTACATATCTGTCCGGTTTGTTCGGGGCAGCCAGGAACACTCCCATATTCCAATAAACAGGCAATTGAATTTGTCCAGCTGGCCGGGCTGGCTTTGAACTGCGAGATTAATCTTCATAGCAAATTTGATAGAAAAAATTATTTTTATCCCGACCTTCCTAAAGGTTATCAGATTTCGCAATATGATATGCCGTTCTGCAGGAAAGGATACCTCGAAATTTCAGTGGGCAATGAACAAGGAACAGTGAACAGAAAAATCGGGATTACGCGTGTTCATCTCGAGGAAGACACGGGGAAATTGCTTCATCCGATCGGGACTGATTATACCCTGGTTGATTTTAATCGAGCCGGAGTTCCGCTTATGGAACTGGTAACCGAACCGGATATTGAAAGCGGAGAAGAAGCCCGGATTTTTTGCCAAAAACTCCGTCAGATTTTTCGCTATCTTCAAATTTCCGATGCTGATATGGAAAAAGGGAATATGAGATGCGAGGTTAATATTTCTTTGTATAAAAAAGGAGAAGGCAAATTAAGCGGAACAAAAGTTGAAGTGAAAAATATAAATTCTTTTAAGTTTGTCGAGAAAGCAATAAATTACGAAATCGAAAGACAAACAGAAATTTTGGAAAAAGGAGAAAAAGTTGTTCAGGAAACTAGAGGCTGGGACAGCAATAGGAACACGACTATTTCTCAAAGAGTAAAGGAATCGGCTCATGATTATCGTTATTTTCCGGAACCCGATATTCCTCCGTTTGAATTTACTGCCGAATACGTTGAAAATCTTCGAAGGAAACTTCCTGAACTTCCCGAGGCGAAAGCCCAAAGATTCAAAAAAGAGTTTAGCTTGCCGGAAAAAGACATTGAAATTTTGATTTCTGAAAAAGATCTGGCTGATTATTTTGAGGATGTAGTTAGCGAGTTGAGAGAAAAAATAGATTCGCAGGAATTTTCTATTCCGGGAGATAAGGTTATTAAAGTTTCTGCTAACTATATCATTACCGAATTGCGAAAGCATCTAGTAGAAAACAATGAAAGCATCCGGGATATTAAAATTACACCGGAAAACTATGCGGAATTTATTGGCTTTATCGCTTCGGGAAAAATAAATTCCAGTGCGGCGCAGATAGTGCTTCAGGAAATGTATCGAAATGGAAGTGATCCGTCGCAAGTAATTGAAGAAAAAAATCTTTTGCAGATGGAAGATGATGAGGAACTGGAAAAAATAATAGAAGAAGTCTTAAAAGATAATCAAAAATCAGTTGAGGATTACAAAAAAGGAAAACAAAACGCGTTTCAGTTTTTGATCGGACAAATATTGAAGGCTTCCAAGGGAAAGGCTAATCCAAAAAATACCGCAGATATATTGAAAAAGAAGCTTGGATAAAGCTAAAATATGACCGTTGACATTGATTGTTGAAAAGAGTAAGATAGAAAAAATGCCTGAAATGTTATGAAGAGAAATAATACTCCAAAAATTAAGAAAGTTTTAATAAGCGCATAAAGGATCGCCCATTGGGGCGATTTTTTTATAGGTTTATTGACAAAATAAATAAGGAGGTGCGGTATGGCAGAAGGCATGAAACACATACGAGGAGTATGTGTGAAGTGTGATCAAATTGAAGTGGATGGAGACGGAACATATTTTTGGCGCATTCCTTCTCCTGAAGAAAGGGGGCAGATTGTTCGAGCTATGCTGGACGGTTTCAAACTGTACAGCAAAAATCACAAGAAAGTCTGTCCAAGGTGTCAGAAGTAAAAAGGAGCCGGATTTAGCATCGTCTAAGTCTGGCTCCCTACTATTTTATAGGATGAATTTTTTAATTTCTTTTCCAATTTCATTATAACTTTTTAGCCAGTTTATTCTTTTATCCTTCTTGAACCATGTCATTTGCCGTTTAGCATAATCTTTTTCCGCCTGATAAACTTTTTCAAATAATTCTTTTTTATCAAGTTTTCCTTGTAAATACATAGGAATCCAGTAATAGCCCAGGCCGAAAGATTGGATTTTTTTCCAGCTTAAGCCTTGCGAATGCAATTTCTTTACTTCCTCGATCATTCCTTGCTTAAAACGTTTTTCCAGGCGTTTTTTTATTTTTTTATGCAATTCTTCTTTGGAAATATCAATTCCAATTTGTAAAAATTGGTATTTAGTATTTTGTATATCGTATTTAGTATTTATTTTTGGAACATGGCCCAAGGCTTTTGCAATTTCAATCGCTCTTATCAATCGCACTTTATTTTTTGCATCAATATCCTTTGCTCTTTCCGGATCTAATTTTTGTAGCATCTTAAATAACGTTTCTGTGTTTTTCTGTTCTAGCTTTCTGCGTAATTTCTTGTTAGGCTTAACTTCCGGAAAATTAACATTATCCACAATTGCTTTTATCCAAAATCCTGTTCCTCCGCAAATAATCGGTAATTTTCCGCGTTTAAGAATATCTTTAATAATTATTTCCGCATCTTTTTTAAAATTAGCAACATTGTAATCCGTCTTTGGGCTAATGATATCTATAATATAATGAGGTATTTTTTCTGAAGTAAATGTTTTATGTTTAATGCCATATGTTCCATGAATCTTACCAGTTCCTATATCCATTTTTTTGTAAATTTGCCGGCTATCGGCAGAAATAATCTCGCCATTGAGTTTTTTAGCAAGTTTAATCGCTACCTCCGATTTTCCGGAAGCAGTAGGGCCTAAGATTACTATTATTTTATTTTTGCTTCCAAGTTCCATATGTTTGCTTTTGTAATTCTTACTTTTATAATCTTTCCGACTAGGGTTTTCTTGTTAGAAATTATTTTGACATTTTTCATTGTCCGTGTTCTTCCAAAATAGATATGTTCGGAAGTCCGACTTCCTATGAGAAGTCGGACTTCCATGTGGTCGATTAAAACTTCCATAATTCTTCCAATGTACTTTTTATTATTTTCAAAAGATGTTTTTTTAAGGATTTCATTGAGATAGTTTTCTCTTCTTACTTTTTCTTTTTTAGAAACGTTATCTTTCATTTTCCAGGAAACTGTTTCCGGGCGGGGAGAAAACTGGCCGAAATAAACCATATCATATTTCACTTTTTTCATCGCTTCCGCTGATTTCAAAAACTGTTTCTTCGTTTCTCCTGGAAAACCGACAATGATATCGGAAGTAATGGAATATAATTTTCCCGGTTTGAATTTTTTGAAAGATTTTCTAATTTTATCAATTAATTTTAAATATTGCTCCCGGGTGTATTTTCTATTCATATTTTGCAAAACTTTATTATCGCCGGCCTGAATAGGAAGATGGATATATTCGCAGATTTTTTTTAGTTTAGTGGCGGTTTCAATCAGCTCATCGGAAAAATCTTTGGGATGATTGCTCACAAAACTTATCCAAAAATTCCCGGGGATAGCATTGATTTTTCGAAGCAACTCTGAAAAATTAGTTCCCTCACCCCACCCTCTCCCTCTGGGAGAGGGGGTTGAGGGGAGAGGGGAAATATAACTATTAACATTCTGACCCAAGAGTATTATTTCACGATAACCTTTCTTAATTAAGGATTTAACTTCTTTGATAACTTCATTTGCTGGTTTTGAAACTTCTCTTCCTCTTGCATACGGCACGACGCAATATGAGCAAAAATTATTGCATCCGGTCATAACCGGCACAAAAGCCTGATAACCATTAGCATACTTGGGATTAGTTGAAAGATAGGCTACATTTTCTTTGTTTAATTCTTTATGATTTTGTGCCGGAATTTCCAATTTCCAATTTACAATTTCCAAATAATTTCCAATTATCCAATTTTCAAATTCCTTAAAATTATTAATTGAAAAAAATAAATCTACTTTATCTTTCAATCTTCTCTGCACATCTTTTCGATGCGCCAAACATCCCGTCAAAACAATTTTGACTTTTGACTTTTTCGTTCCACGTTCCACGTTATGCGTTACGAGATTATGTATTTGCCCATAAACCCGGTCTTCCGCCATTTGCCGCACTCCGCAAGTGTTAAACACAACCAAATCCGCTTCTTTGATATCAGAAGCTTTTTCAAATCCGTATTTTTCCAGAAGTCCGGCAATTCGTTCGCTGTCGGAATGGTTCATCTGACATCCAAGGGTTTTAATATAATATTTGTTAGTCATGAGTTAAGCTTGCCCTGTACCGAACTTGTTCTGGTGCAGGGTTGACAACCGAAAGTTTTTATGCAATATTTCATTACCGTTGTTTAACAAACAAGTATCCTAAAGGATACTAAAATAGATACTAAAAATCAAGGGAGGCAATATGGGCAAGAAAGACTTAGCTAAAAAGATAAGAAGTATTTCCAAAAAAAATAAAAACCCATTCTTTTGCATTAAAACAGTATGGGGAAGATATTATTTTGGGAATAAGGTAGAGGTTTTCCAGGATCAAATATTGAAAAGCGAATGGAAAGTTTCGCTTGTGTTAGATAATGATCCATCTCGGCAATTCTCTGTTGAGCATGTCGAATGGATTAGGGACGTAAGTATCTGCGAACTTTCAGAAATGTTTTGCAGGCTTCAAAAAAGATATGATGAATTAAGAGGACAAGTTAATTCTTCTATGAAAAGTTATTCCGACATTAGCATAGTAGAAGGATTAAGAGAAAAGTAAAATTTAGCCGAAAAGGCGAAGGAGGTGGTAAAAATGAGGTTTAGGAAGGTGCGGAGTTTTATAAACAAGTTGATAAAGGAAACAGGCGAAAGTAATCCGGCTATCGAAGTGGTTTTCAAAAATGGAAACAATTTCTGTGGTTATTTCTGGTTTAGCAACTCCGAGCACGGTCTTATTGATATCGCACCCAATATACCCTGGAAAGTGAGTAAACATATTCAGGTGAGGGATATTAAAGAATTACGAGAACCCTCCGTAGAATCCATGATTCCACAACTCTGGAATTTACACGAGGTGGTAGAAGGGGCGATAGAAGTCGGAGTAAGGGGACGAAAAATATTGCCTTTTTTAAAGTAGCAATACAAAGAGCGGACAGTTCCAAAAGGGATTGCCCGCTCTAATTTTTTATAAAGATATTCTCTTAATATTTTATACTATAATTTTTAGCCTACGCTAGAAAAAATAGTATTAAGCTTTCGGCTATTTTTTATGCTGAAGTTTTTTCGCAATAATTTTTTGTATAACACATTTCTTCGATCGCGGAAATATGTTATATGAAATTTTATTTTTTCTCTTCTATTTCTTTCTTAACCTTTTCAATAAATTTTTCTAATTTCGTAACCTCTTGTTTACTCGCCATAGCTTTAGCGTCGGCGGGATTGCCTCCTCTGTATCTTACTGCGACTGATTCGGATTTTTCTTCTTTTTCTCCCACCACTAAAATATACGGAATTTTTTGTTTTTCCGCTTCACTGATGCGTTTTCCAAGAGATTCAGAACGACCACTAATTTCAGTGCGAATATCGGAAGCTAATAAGAGCGAATTTACTTTTTCCGCATACTTATCAAACTTTTCCGAAACCGGAATAATTTCAACTTGGACAGGAGAGAGCCAAAGCGGAAATGCTCCAGCAAAATGTTCAATCAAAAGTGCTAGAAATCTTTCATAAGATCCCAAGATAGCGCGGTGAACCATAGCTGGAGCGACTTTCTCCCCCTTCTCATTTATGTAAAAAAGATCAAATCTTTTAGCAGTAGCAAAGTCAATCTGGACGGTAGGGATCTGAATTTCTTTTCCGAGAGCGTCCTTAAACATAAAATCAAGTTTGGGTCCATAAAGAGCTGCTTCACCTTCATTTCTTTTTGCCTTGAGATTCATCTCTTCAGAAACTTCCTGGAGAATTTTTTCGCATTCGTCCCAATCTTTTACATCTCCTATATATTTTTCTGGATGAGCATAATCGCGAACAGAAAGAGAAACATTATGATTTTCCCAAAGTCCCAAAGAAGAATAGAAATCTTTAATAATGTTGACCATATTTTTAATTTCTTCTTTGACTTGATTTACCCGGCAGAAAGAATGGCCATCTTCTACTGTGATGGCGATAACGCGGCTAAGCCCTCCAATTTCTCCGGGTTTTTCCGCACGATACATTTTTTCTGATTCCATATAGCGGATAGGCAAATCGCGATAAGAACGAGGTCTTGAAGCGAAAAGTTGAGTCTGATGGGGGCATAGAACCGGGCTCATAACATAATTTTGCTTGCGTTTAGAGGTAACATGGAATAATTCATCAGAAAATTTTTGGGCGTGTCCGGAAAGTTCATACAAACCTATTTTGGCTAAATGCGGAGTTTTTACCTTTTGAAATCCATAACCGCGACAGATTTTTTCTACTTCCTTTTGCAACTCATCGATAATAATTGTCCCCTTGGGAGTAAAAAGAGGCAATCCTGGTCCGACTAAATCAGAAAAACAAAATAAATCTAATTCTTTTCCTAACTTTCTATGGTCTCTTTTTTTTGCCATTTCCACTTGGGAAAGGTGTTTGTTCAGTTCTTTTTTGCTTTCAAATGCAACGCCGTAAATTCTGGTAAGCATTTTATTTTTCTCGTCCCCCCGCCAATAAGCGCCAGCAATTTTAGTCAGTTTGAAGGCTTCGGGATTGATTTCTTTAGTTGAGCCGACATGCGGTCCGGCGCAGAGATTGTCAAACCAACCGGATTTGTAAAAACTTACCTTTTTCTCACCGGCAGTTTTCAAGTCGTCAATAAATCCGGTTTTGTAAGAATCGTGCTTATAAAACTTGTATGCCTCATCAAAATCCACATCATGCTGTTCAAATTTAATGTTTTCTTTAATTATTTCTTTTATCCGTTTTTCCAGCTTGGGCAAAATTTCCGGAGTAATCGCTTCCGGCAAATCGTAATCTTGATAAAAACCGTTTTCAATAGCTGGTCCGACGCCTAAGCCGGCTTTAGGATATAATTCTTGCACCGCCATGCTCATTAAATGCGATAATGAATGGCGAATTGCTTCTAAATTGTTTTTTGTTGACATATGTTTATATTAATGCTAATTATTATTTATCAAATTTAAGGAGGATTAAAATGAAAAAAATAAAAGAACGCAAGAAACCAGGAAAAAGAAAGAGATGTACCGTGTGCAAAAAGGTCATTCCTTTGAGAATTTTTGTAAAGAACAAAGGACAATGTGATGAATGCGAAAAAGACAGGATATTAACTGCTGTTATGGGATCGAAGGTAGTTGATATTTGTCCCGGTTCCGGTTGTCCTGATTGTTACGATAAGTGTTAAATAACGCAAAACCCCGTCACAAAAATCTTTTTCGCTCTGAAAATTCAGAGAAAGATTCTTGGGACGGGGTCCTTTTTTAACTCCGCGGTTCCACCCAAATTTCCCGTCGGTCGCGACTGACAGGACACTTTTCGCACATATAACGCCAGTAGCTTGCGGAGGTTCAATAGGTAGTTAATCTATATCATCACCTCAATAATTATATTGTATAACTAAAATTGTTAATTAGTCAAAAGAATAAACAACAATATTACAACTATTTCAAAAACACATAGTGAACATTTATTGCGATCGCAATAAAATTACGGTATGGTTCAAAAGGCGTAGTATTTTACCAAACTTCAATCTTTCCTTCCGGGATTATTTTTTTTATAGCCGATTCGATTTCGGACGTATTTTTGATGGAATAGGGAGTTTCCAGCTTGGAATTATTTATTTTCAAATAAACCTTTTCATTTCCCGATTCGCATTTGTCAAAAATTTCAGAAAGTTTTTTGAAAGTTTCTTTATCGGAGCCATCGGGAAGGGTAATAATTATTTTAGAGTTATTATTATATGCTAGCTTGCGGTCGCGAACTAGTGTAGTATCATTTTTATTGCCATTTTCAACAGCATTTATTTTTTCACTTGTGTTCTGATAATTTCCATTTTTCTTCCTGGTTGCTTCAATTCTTTTGAAATGTTCCATCTCTTGCTGGTTTATTTCTTTGACGCTGTCAACCAATAATTTAAAATTCCCGTCTTTATCCGAAAGTGTTCCATCTGCCAAAATAGCCTTATCTTCCTGCCAAAGCAATTCCGTGTTTTCCAGAATTTTCGGAAAAATTAAAAGTTCCATTCTTCCTCTCAAATCTTCCAAGGTGGCAAAAGCCATTGTTTTCTGGTTCTTGAGAAAAACTTTTTGGATTTTGGTAATAATCCCTCCCACTTTTATTTTGCTTCCCACCATTTTTTTGTCCAGCGTGCTTATCGGAGTAGCCATTTTTTCCAGATATTCCTGATAGTCTCCAGCCGGATGGCCGCTGATGTAGAGCCCCAGAAGCTCTTTTTCCCATGCTAACTTTTCTTTTTTCGAAGCTGGCTGGGTTTCAATAAGAGGTATGCTTGTCGGCTTTAAAATATCTAATCCAAAAAGGCTGCTCTGATTCGAATTATTATTTTTTTGAATGTTTTTAGAAAAGTTCAAAATATTTTCCAGGCTTGCCAAAATCTGATTTCTTTCTCCCAGGTCTTTCAGCGCTCCGACTTTCGCCAATGCTTCCAAAGATTTTTTATTGAGGTCCTTGGTCTGGACTCGTTCAATAAAATTAGCCAAACTTTTGTATTCTCCATTTCTCTTCCTTTCCTCAACGATTTCGTGGGCAACAGTCGAGCCGACATTTTTGATCGCATTAAGCCCGAATCTTATTAATTCTTCACCACTATCGTTTTTAACTACTGCAAAATCTTCGAAACTTTCATTGATATTAGGAGGAAGAACTTCAATTCCCATTTCTTGGCATTCAGAAACTTCAATGGCGATTCTGTCGATGTCGTTTTGGTCTGATGTTAAAAGCGCGGCCATAAATTCAGCTGAAAAATGCGCCTTGAGATATGCAGTTTGATAACCAATAAGCGCATAGCAAGCCGCGTGGGATCGGTTAAATCCATATCCGGCGAAAGGTTCAATAAAAGCGAAAACTTTTTCTGCGATTTTTCGATCGATTCCATTTTTGACGCATCCTTCCACAAATTTTATTTTCTGTTCCTTGATCAATTGGGGAATTTTCTTTCCCATGGCTTTTCGAAGAACATCTGCTTCACCCAAAGTAAATCCAGCCAAGTCTCTTGCAATTTGCATAATTTGCTCTTGGTAAACCGCCACTCCGTAAGTATTCTTTAGAATTGGTTCCAGCTTGGGGTGGAGATAATCAACTATTCTGATTCCGTGTTTTCCGGCGATGAAATTAGGAATCCAATCCATCGGTCCAGGGCGGTAAAGCGCAACCATCGCAATAATGTCTTCAAAAACAGTAGGTTTCAGTTGTTTCAAATATCTTTTCATTCCCGTGCTTTCCAATTGGAATACTCCTGTTGTTTTTGCGTCTTGAAGCAGTTTAAAAGTTTCTGCGTCATCAGAAGGAATAGCGTCTATCTCTATGTCTAGCCCTCTTGTTTTTTTGGCAATTCTTAAAGTATTTTGGATGATAGTCAAATTTTTGAGTCCCAGAAAATCCATTTTAAGCAAGCCGATTTTTTCCACGTAGCTGGATTTGGTCGAGGAAGAATATTGGGTTACTGTTCCCTCTCTGTCTCCGCGGGCTATTTTTTGAAGCGGAGAATAATCAGTGACGGGATTTTTTGTTATCACCACTCCGCAAGCATGCATCGAAGCATGGCGTGCCACTCCCTCAAGTCTTTTTGCGCTGTCAATTAGTTTTTTTGCTGCTGGATCTTTCTGATAAAGTTCTCTGAATTCCACAACCTGGTCCAAAGCTCCTTCAATTGATGAGAACATAGGAATAAGTTTGGCAGTTTTGTCGCAGAAATCATAAGGAAAACCAAGCGCTCTTCCGGCATCACGGATTGCCGCTCTGGCTGCCATTGTTCCAAAAGTAATAATTTGCGCTACATGATCATCTCCATATTTTTTTCGGACATAATTTAATACTTCATCCCGCCGGTCGTCGGCGAAATCCATATCGACATCAGGCATTGAGATTCTTTCCGGATTTAAAAATCTCTCAAATAATAGGTTGTATTTTATCGGATCGATGTTGGTTATTCCGATAAGATAGGAAATAAAACTTCCGGCGGCGGATCCTCTTCCTGGACCGACGACAATTCCTTGATCTTTAGCCCAGTTGACGAAATCTTGGACGATTAAAAAGTAAGAGGCAAATCCGGTTTTTTCAATTACGGAAAGCTCAAATTCCATGCGCTCTTTCTGCAGTGATGTTATATCACTCCCGAATCTTTTTTTGAAGCCTTCTTCGGCTAGTTTTCGAAGATATGTTTCTGGAGTAAAGCCTTCAGGCACTTCATAGTGAGGAAGCTGGGTTTCCCCTAGTTTTATTTCAAAATTGCAAAGATTAGCGATTTTTTGGGTGTTTTCCAGCGCTCCTTCGATATGCCCGAAAGATTTTTCCATTTCCTCTGAGGTTCGGAGAGAAAGATCAAAGTCAGTAAGATTTAATCTGTCTTTCTCTTGCACTTTTCTGTTAGTTTGGATGCAAAGCAGAATGTCTTGAACCGGCGAGTCTTCTTTTTTAACGTAATGAATATCGCCAGTGGCGGCAATAGGAATCCCGGTTTCTCTTGAAATTTTAAGTATTCCTTCATTGGCGATTTTTTGGCGGTCGAAATGAGGATGATCTTGAATCTCGAGAAAAAAATTTCCTTTTCCAAAAATATTTGCATATTCCTTAGCAAGTTCTTTGGCCTTGTCATATTTCCCGCTCACGATCATTGACGGGATTTCTCCCTCAATACAAGCGCTCATTCCGATTAATCCTTCGCTATGTTTTATAAGCGTAGGCTTGTCTATTCGTGGTTTATAATAAAAACCTTCAAGATGGGCAATAGAAATCAGTTTCATTAAATTCTTATATCCAATCTCGTTTTTTGCTAAGAGTATTAAATGATATCTTGTCCGGTCTTCAGCGGTGTTATTTTTACTCTGAAGATTTCCGGGAGTCAAATACATTTCGCATCCGATTATCGGCTTTATTCCTCTTTCTTTGGCTTTAATGAAAAATTCTATCGCTCCATAGAGCACTCCGTGGTCAGTGAGGGCAATCGAATCCATTCCTAGTTCTTTGGCGCGGTCAAGCAGGTCGTCTATTTTAGCGAGACCATCGAGAAGGGAATAATGAGAGTGGACATGGAGATGAGTGAACTTCATAAGAAAGTTCCAAAATAAAAACTACCAATGTATAGTAGTTGAAAAATCATGTTTAAAATCCAATACCTTTTGCATACGTTTTATCCTATCTTCATCCCCCGGATTGCTCCATGAGCTTTGCAAGATAGATCATAATTTTAAAGACACTCCAAGTATAGCACATTTAAGAAAGAAAAAAAGCTGAATGTTCTGTGCTAATGTGGTTTCAGAATACTCAGCTTCTATAACATCCTTCTAATGCCCCGAAAAGCTCTTTCTTTGAAGACTTCTTCAGGGTTTACTTCTAGTACGCCTTTATTGCAGGCATGGATTATTGTGTTTTTTTCAGTAAACAGTCCAACATGTCCAACTTCATCTCCTTGGATATCACATCGGACACTAATTGCGAGTCCGGTGGTGAAAATTAAATCACCGGAAATTGCTTCTTCTATGGAAATGACTTCCTTCCCTTTTTCTCTCTGTTGCACAGCAAGTCTCGGAAGAGATATACCAACTTTACTAAAAAGGTACTGGATAAAACTGGAACAGTTGACTATCTTGGGAGCATTCTCTATTTTTGCTCGCAAACGAAACTGACTAGCTCCAATGCAAGAACGACCTAGAACAACTATCAAATTAGCTTTGCTCATTTTGTCCTCCTAGAAACTTTTTGCAAAAGTAGTATAAAAGGTATAATGAAAATATGATAAAGTCAACATTTAATTTAGAGAAAAAATTGATCGAGAGCGGATATCAGATTATTATTGGGATTGATGAAGCGGGACGCGGTCCATTAGCTGGGCCTGTGGTAGCTTGCGCAGCTGCTTTAAAGAATCACAAATCACGAATTATGAATCATGCAATTAAGGAATTTGAATTAATCCGTGATTCAAAGACTCTTTCCGAAAAACAGAGAGAAGGCTTGTTTGATTTTATTCAGGAATATTTTTTTGTCGGAATTGGAATATGCGATCATAAAACAATCGACAGGATGAATATTTTAAAAGCAACATTTTTGGCGATGAAAGCGGCTCTTGCGAGCCTAAATTCAAAAATCAAAATTCAACCCGCCTGCCGGCGAGGCAGGAAATCAAAATTGCAATTCAAAAATCAAAATTATTTAAATAAAGAATGCATAGTTCTTGTTGATGGAAACAAAGTTATTCCTAATTTGAGCGTAGAGCAAAGAGCAATTGTAAGTGGCGATAAAATTGTAAAATCAATTTCCGCGGCATCAGTAATCGCTAAGGTTACAAGAGACAGGATTATGAGGAAGATGCATGATAAATATCCAGAGTACGGATTTGACAAACACAAAGGTTATGGAACAAAGTTTCATATCAATGCTTTGAAAAAAAATGGGCATTCTAAAATTCACCGCAAAACCTTCGAACCGGTCAAAACCCTTGTCAAAAGGGGAAAAAGATGATAAGTTAAACAATGTAAATTAATGAATTAGAAAATTAGCGAGTTAAAGAATTAACGAATTGCCGAATCCGTTAATCCGTTAATCCGTTAATTATTAATCCATGTCGGTTCCAAAACAACGCCACACCAAACAGCGAAGAGATCGAAAGAGAAAAAGATTTAAGATTGTTTCTCCCAAAAGCCAAGAATGTCCAAAATGCAAAAGTCCAAAGCTTCCGCATCAAGTTTGCAAAAAATGCGGATATTATAAAGGGAAAGAAATTATAAATACACTTAAGAAAGTTGAAAAAAAGAAAAAGAAATAGTAGCGATACGAACAATACAAATTAGCATACGAATCTACAAACCTTTAATAAAAAATGTTCGTGGCATTCGCATGCATTCGTAGATTGGTATCGCGTTTACAAAAATGGCAAACCGTCACCTTCAACGTTCCATCGCAATGCAATCGCTCTTTGAGTGGGATTTTCATAATGGGAAAGAAGAAAAAATCGAAGAAGTTATCAAAAGAAATATAAAAGAATTTGCGCCAGGAATGGAAGACGGAAGCTTCATAGAAAAATTAGTCAAAGAAACTCTTAAATACAGGAAGAATATTGACGAGATGATTGAAAAATGCGCTCCCGAGTGGCCGATAAACCAGATAACAGCAGTAGACAGAAATATTTTACGGCTGGGAATTTATGAGCTAATCCATGGAAATTATGAAGAAGTTCCTCCAAAAGTCGCAATAAACGAAGCAATAGAATTAGCTAAAACCTTCGGAGGTGAAAGTTCCGCTAGATTTATAAACGGAGTGCTGGGAACAATTTATCGGGAAATGGGAGAACCGATGAAAGATGATGAGAGCAAAAAGAAAGAAAAAAAAGAGGATGAGATAAAAAAAGGAAAAGATAAATAATTAATTTTAAAATCCGAAATCCAAAATACGAAATCCGAAACCCTGAAGCATGACTTACTGTGTTCGTCAACTTCAGGGCAGGCAATATCCATTTGAATTTGCTTGCCCCGTAGTTAAATCCGAAGAATTTATACTACTGGGGTTTCGAATTTGGTGCTTCGAATTTCGAATTTATTCTATTATGATTAATGATTTTTCCAAGAAGATAGGTGTTAAGTTTAAGGATGTTTCATTGCTTCAACAAGCACTTACTCACAGGTCATATCTCAATGAGCATCGCGACTATGCCCTTGACCATAATGAACGGCTGGAATTTTTAGGTGATGCTGTTCTGGAACTGGTTGTCACCGAATACTTATATAAAAATTATTCCAATCCTGAAGGAGAACTTACTAGCTGGCGGGCAGCTTTAGTAAATGGAGAGAATCTGGCCCAAATTGCCAAGCAGATAAGCATAGAAAAATATCTAATGATGAGCAAAGGCGAAGCTAAAGATACCGGAAGAGCCAGGCTGTATCTTTTGGCTAATGCTATGGAAGCAATTATTGGAGCTATTTATTTAGATCAAGGATATGAAAAGTCGGATGAATTTATTAAAAAAAATGTAATTGCAAGCCTTCCTGAAGTGCTGAAAAATAAGCTTTATATGGATCCAAAGAGTTATTTTCAGGAAAAATCTCAAGATATCGTTAAAGTCACTCCTATTTACAAAGTTCTGGAAGAATCAGGACCGGATCATGATAAGCATTTTGTGGTAGGAGTTTATCTTGGAGATGAGCTGGTCGCAAAAGGAGAAGGGGAATCAAAGCAGGAAGCGCAAAGAGAAGCGGCAAAGAACGGGCTGGAAACGAAAGAATGGAAATAGATTCGCAGAGTTTATAAAGTTTACCCTGTTAAGTATTTTTCTTTCAGAAAAATAATTTTGCTCAGCAAAATTTACTTAACGGGGTGAATAAAGTTTTTAAAGATGTTGGTATACAAAATGCGGCGGTTAACGCTGTTTTTGTTTTTAAATTTTTCTGTGATATTATTGGGTTATGCTGAATAAAGATATAAGAAAAAAAGTAATAGTTACCGCGGATGATTTTGGAATTAGCGAAATAGCCAATAGAAAAATTTTAGAACTGGCGGAGTCAAAAAAAGTTGATAGAGTTGCAATTATGGCTAGTGGGATTTTACCCCAAGAAGATGTCAATGCCCTTTTGCATTCTGGAGTAAAGCTGGATATTCATTTGAATATGACTGAAAAATTTAAGGGGTCAAGAAAATTGAAAGAAGGAATTGTAAAACGCTCTTCATTATTTTTAGCAAGATATATTGGCAGGCAGATAAGCGCAAGCAAGGTAAAAAAAGAATGGGAAGAACAAATTCAAAAATTCAAAGAAATAATTGGCAGATATCCTGACGGACTCAATTCTCATCAGCATATTCATTATTATCCAAGTTATTTTAAAGTGGCAGCGGAACTGTCGGAAAAATACTCCATTCCATTTATTCGGTGCGGAAAAAAGGGATTTTTAGGAAAAATAAATGGGGTAAAACAAATTCTTGCCGTTCTAAGAAGAGTTGATATGAGATATTTGAAGAAAAATAGATTGCAAACTTCGAATTATCTTGTTAGCCTGGACTGGATTAATAATTTCGGAGAATTTTTGAATAATCTTCCGGACGGAACAATTGAAATAACTTTTCATCCGGAAAGGAGAGAAGAATATAAAATTATAAATAACTATTTTTAGCTCATGTCTATTTTTCAATCAATAATTTTGGGAATTGTCCAAGGGGCAGGGGAATTTCTTCCGATTTCTTCAACGGCGCATCTTGCCATTATTCCATATTTTTTTCATTGGAATGATCCGGGGCTAGCTTTTGATGTGGCATTGCATACGGGAACGCTGGTTGCTTTAGTTGTTTTCTTTTTCTGGGATTGGGTGGAAATAATAAAATTGATGCTTTCTAGCCTAAAAATAACTGAATACAAATCATCCAGTTATTTAAACAACAAAAATATATTGTGGCTTATTATTATCGCGACGATTCCGGGAGCGATATTTGGTTTTTCGCTAGAGAGCAAAGCGGAAACGGTTTTTAGAAATCCATTAATTATTGCCTTGGCGTTGGCTGTTATGGGAATAATTTTATACTTAGTTGATAAATATTCAAAAAAAACGAAGAATATAAACAATATGACCGTAAAAGATTCAATACTGATAGGAATTTCCCAGGCAGTGGCTATTATTCCGGGAGTTTCAAGATCGGGAGCAACGATCACAGCCGGACTGGCGAGAGGCATGAATAGAGTTGATGCGGCCAGATTTTCTTTTCTTCTTTCCGCTCCAATAATTTTCGGCGCCGCCGTAATCAAACTTCCAAAGCTATTTTCAGAAGGAATAAGCTTGAGTATTATTGTGGGAATTATTTTTTCCGCTCTAAGCGGATATTTGGCAATAAAATATTTACTGAAATTTGTAGAAAAATCCAGCTACGCGATTTTCTTCTGGTACCGGGTAGGGCTGGCTACTTTAATTGTTCTATTTTATGTGTTTAGGTAGACAAATTATTTATTCTTAGCTATACTGTTTTTGTCGCTTTAAAAGGCCTTTTTATTTATAAAAGAATAGGGCCGGTAGCTCACCTGGTAGAGCGCCGCATTTGCACTGCGGAGGTAGCGGGTTCAAGTCCTGTCCGGTCCACAGACGGGCGTATAGCTCAGTTGGTTAGAGCGCGTCACTGATAATGACGAGGTCCCAAGTTCGAATCTTGGTACGCCCACTAAAAAATCCCCATCGACGGGGATTTTAAATTGGTGGACTTAATGAGAATCGAACTCATGTCTCCGCAATGCGAATGCGATGTATTGCCACTATACTATAAGCCCAATAGTAGAAATATTACATTTTATTAAATATTTGGCAAATTTATTTGCTAATTATCGGTGAAAAGTTTAAAATTATAGTATAAAATTAAAAACAAAACTATGTTTGATATTATCATAAAAAACGGGACAATTATTGATGGCACCGGCAAAAAAATGTTTGTTTCCGATATTGGGATAGAAGAGAAAGAAATAAAAGAAATCGGAGACTTGAGAAATGAAAAAGCCGATATCATGATAGACGCGCAAGGCCGATACGTTTGTCCCGGATTTATCGATGTCAATAATCATTCGGACACATATTGGAGAATTTTTTTGGGTCCCGAGCTTCCAAGCCTAATTTATCAGGGAATAACCACTATTGTGGGCGGAAATTGCGGTTCGTCGCTGGCTCCCCTTACTAATAAAAATATAATCCACACTATCCAAAAATGGGCGGATATCGGGCAAGTGAATTTAAATTGGCTGTCGATGAAAGAATTTTTAGAAGAAATTGAAAGAAGAAAGATAGCCGTTAACTTTGCAACTCTGGTCGGGCATGCGACTCTTCGAAGAGGATTTTTGGAAGATGAACCCAGAAATCTTACTGATAACGAATTGAAATCGATGGCAAAGATGCTTGAGAAATCAATGAAGGAAGGCGCGATCGGATTTTCAACCGGGCTGGTTTACACCCATGCCAAACTGGCTTCGAAAGAAGAAATTGTGAAAATGGCGAAGATTGTCAAAAAATTTGAAGGAACATACGCAACCCATGTGAGAGGAGAATCAGAAGAATTGCTTCAAGCAGTGGAAGAGGCGATTGATATCGCCAGGCAATCCGAAGTCAATTTGCAAATTTCCCATCTCAAGGCAATGGGAGAAAAAAGCTGGCCTCTTTTCGAAAAAGCAATGGGAATTATCAATGATGCCAGAAAAGAAGGAATCAATGTTAATTTTGATGTTTATCCATATACCGTCACCGGTTCGGTTTTGTATGTCCTGCTGCCTGACTGGGTGGCGGAAGGAGGGAAAAAAATAATGGTTCGCCGCCTCAAAGATCCGGCAATCAGGGCAAAACTTATCAAAGAAATGAAAGAAAGCGGATTTGATTATTCCAAAGTTGTCGTTTCAATATCGCCGATCAACAAAACTTTGAACAGAAAAAGAATTGTTGACATAGCTGAAGCGCAAGGGAAATCTGTCGAAGAAGCTATTATTGACATTCTGATAGCCAGTGAAGGAAGAGTGATAACAATGATGGATGTCTTGAATGAAAAAAACATCGTTGAAGCCTTGAAGAATCCGCTATCTATAATTTCCACCAATGGTTCCGGGTATAATATAGAGCATAAAAATACAGGCGAATTAGTGCATCCCAGGAATTTCGGGTCATTTCCAAGAATATTGGCAAGATATGTGAGAGAAAAGAAAATTTTGGATTGGGAAGGCGCGATTCACAAAATGACCGGAAAACCGGCGGAAAAATTCGGAATTAAAAAAAGGGGAATTATCAAAGAAAGAAACAAGGCAGATATTGTCGTTTTCGATCCTGAAAATATCGAAGATTTAGCCACACCGGAAAATCCGTACCAGTATTCCAAGGGAATTAGTTGGGTAATAATAAACGGAAAGATTGCTTTGGAAAATGGAAAATGCAATAATGCAAGATTGGGGGAAGTTATCAGGAAAAAATCAGAAATATTTTAATTTATGGATTTAAATTTCTTTAAAGATAAAAAAATAACGGTTCTGGGTCTCGGTCTTCATGGAGGCGGCGTTGGCATTGTAAAATTTCTGGCAAATCACGGGGCAAAAGTTGTCGTTACTGACCTCAAAACAAAAGAACAGCTGGCACCTTCGCTTAAGGAATTAGAAGGGCTGAAAAATGTCGAATATGTTTTGGGCCAGCACCGGCAGGAAGATTTTACCAATACGGGGATGGTAATCAAGAATCCGGCGGTTCCCTGGGACAATCCCCATGTCAAGCTGGCCCTTGAGAAAAAAGTTCCAGTGGAAATGGATTCCAGCTTGTTTTTTAAGCTTTGCAAAAATAAAATAATCGGAGTAACCGGAACTAAGGGAAAAACTACCACCGCCGCTTTGATTTATGAAATACTTAAATTGGCTGGAAAAAATCCGGTAAGAGCCGGTTCCGGGCAGGTTTCTGTTTTGGATAAATTAGATATTTTGAAAAAAGATTCAATAGTTGTATTTGAGCTTTCCAGCTGGCGCCTTTCAGCGCTCAAGAAAGAAAAAATGAGCCCGCATATCGCGGTAATCACCAATATTTTGCGCGACCACCAGAATTATTACAAATCGATGGAGGATTATATCGCGGACAAGAAAAATATTTTTCTTTTTCAAAAACCGACTGACTGGCTGGTATTTAATGATGACAATGAAAAGCTGAAAGAAATTTATCCAGAGGTGAAATCGCAAGTTTTAAAATTTTCTTTCACGCCGGCAAAAGATGCCCATTCAATTTTTGTGGAGAATGACACTATCTATGTAAATAACGGGGTAGATACGAAAAAAATAATTGAAATTAAAGATATAAAAATCCCCGGAAAGCATAATGTCTATAATATAATGGCGGCAATTGGCGCGACTTTTGCTTTCGGCATTTCACCGGAAGAAATCAAAAAAGCGATTGCCAATTTTCCCGGAGTTCCGCACCGGATGGAATTCGTACGGGAATTCAACGGAGTGAAATATTACAATGATACAACCGCCACGATTCCGGATGCGGTTCTAGCTTCAATAAAATCTTTCAACGCCCCGATTATTTTGATAGCCGGAGGAGAAGATAAAAAACTGGATTTCGGAGAGTTGGGAAAAGAAATTTTGAAATACGCGAAAAAAATAGTATTTCTAAAAGGAAGCGGTTCAGAAAAATTAATCGAAGAAATAAAGAAAAGTAATCCGGAACAGGAATTCAATTTTCCCATTTGCGGTTCAATGGAAGAAGCGGTGAATATTGCGAAAGACTTAACTGAAGAAGGCGATATGATTCTTCTTTCTCCCGGCGCCGCCAGCTTCAATCTGTTTCTCAATGAATTCGACCGGGGAGATAAATTCAAAGCAGCGGTGGAAAAATTGAAATAGTTCCATATCATCCTCTCCTTTTGGCCCGCTTCGACAAGTCAAAGACGAGGCGAGGAGAGGGCAGGATGAAGGGAAAATTAACGGCTAAATCGCGATTTAGCCATTGAAAATAAGCCCAAAAGGCTGTTTTTTGATTTTGAGGTTGACAATTTATAATCAGCGTGCTATTTTTAAATGTTCCAAATAAATTGAAGGAGGAGGACAAGATGGGAAAAGGACTGATCATAACAGAAGAAATGGTAGGGACGGCTATTGGTATCGTAAGGCCTGCGGCGGAAGCGATACTAAAGACCAGGGGAACCACATGGGGACCCGGGTGGGTGGAGGGTAAAATAGAGGCTCCGGGGCTGGAACAGCCCATTCTGTTCTTGTTCGGCAAGAAAGAAGAATGGAGCAAAAAATGGGGAAAAACCTGCGACTTTTCTCAAATTGCCGACAAGAAATTCTATCTCGCTAAGCAGGAGGGCATATCGACCGGGCACATCGTTAATAATTGCTCGTGGCTCCTTAAAGAAGGAGAATATCTCTACCCTGGGGCAATCAGTTATCATGGAATAACAATTGCAATATCGGGAGCTTTTGGTCTCACCGATGAAGGAATCTCCTACATTTTAATCGATACTCTTATCATGCTTACAAAGCTCGAAGCGAAAAGGCGTATCGATGCCGGGGAGGTCCAGATATAAGTTATCCAACGAAAAGCGAAAGGAGGTAAAGGGGTAAATCCAATTTTCAACGGGTTTGCTCCTCTTTTATTTTATAAACTCATTCAAGGCTTGCATAATTTTGGCGGGGAGGTAGACTTTAGATATAAGGATAAATAGAGAATTCAAGTATATATGGAATTTCCATCAATAAAATTAAATATCTTCAAAAAATTAGAATATTTTTTAATTTTAAAAGAACTTAATAATCAGTTTGATGTTCAGTTCAATGCTTTAAAAAATAGAAAATGGCTGGAAAAAGAAAATAAATATGAAGGAACTTATCCTACTTGGGAAGCAGAAAAGAAAGTTTTGTTTTGGACGTACGCTTTTCATAAGCGACTGAAATGTGGGATTAGAGATAAACATTTTGATGATATGTTTATAAAGAATAGAGAGAAGGAAATTTTAGATAATAGAAGTGGGATTCTTGGAAATCTTGAAATGCGTGGTTTTGCAGGATGTCAAGAAAAAGAGGACAAAAGCGAAAAAATTTACAGAATCTCAAAAGAAGGATTAGCTTTTGGGGAATTATTGTGGTATTTGTATATTCCCATTGATATTGATAAAGATAATTTTGAAATTAAAATTCTAAAAAAATATTATAAACTATGTGAAGCCATCCGAAAAATACGAAATGGGAAAAATAATTTCAAGTTATATTTTGAGGTGTATGAGACAAAGCATAGATTAAATCGCTTGTCATTCGGTTGGTTAATTTTATATTTGCAGTTGTTCTCATACTATTCATTTATTATTTATGGTATTGCATTTTTTAGTTTTGAATTTATAAAACTTATAGGATTACTAGACGATATGCAAAAAGGATTTAGCTGGCTTAATCATTCTCCGTTTAGTTTCTCCTATTTAATCTTTATAATTTTATTACCATTTATTATTTTTACTTTAAGCTTAATTGCCGACTTTTTTTACTCAAAGTTTATTATTAAAAAAAAGATTGTCAAGGTAGAGAGGATGATGGATGAAAATAAGAGTAATAATCCTAAAGGATAATATTAAATCTATGAAAAATGTTATTATTCTAATCATCGCAGTGTTAGTAGGAATTGCAATTGGGATTTATTTTGGCAGGAAGAAAGGAATCGGGAATATTAATCAGGAGCGGGCGGATTTAAAAAATGAGCGGAAAAATAAAATTTTAGAAATGTTGAAGACAAGCGCTAGAGTCTCTAATAACGATGTCCAGAAACTGCTCAATGTTTCCGACGCTACGGCGACTCGCTACCTGGAAGAGCTAGAAACCGAAGGAAAAGTCAGGCAGATTGGAGAAAAAGGCAGATTTGTGGAATATGAGCTCAAAGGCTAAATCGCGATTTAGCCGTTGAAATAAAAAAATAGCGCCGGTATCTATTCAGATCCGCGCGCCTTTTAGTAACTTCTTGAAATGATTTTTATTTTTTGTTCTGATATCAATTCTTTTATTTTTTTGGTCAATTTCACATCGCCAACTATTAGTTCTTTCTTACCGGAAATATGGATTAAGCAAACGGAAATTCCATTTTCCAGCATAAGTTCAGCGGTCTCCTTGGCGAAATTTCCGTGAAGCGCTCCTCCATTTACTTCCCAGATTTGAAGTAGTTTTGGTATTACGCCCTCAGTAAAATAATCAAGAACGATTTTGGTATAATAAGGACATTGATTATTTTCTCCGAAGCCCTTCAGCCATTCACACCTGAATTTTTGGCATTTCTGTGGATGATTCGGATAAATGGCACATCCTTTGCTGACATTACAGTGCGGACACCATTTTCCCATAGGTTTTTTGATTTCGAGTATAGCATGCGTTTTACAGCATGCAGTACAACCTCCGCAAACGCGTTGTGAAATAACATTCATCTTGCACCTCCTCTTGCAATATATTTATAATTTCTTAAATGCAGGATATTAAATGTATATGAAAGATAACTAATTGTTAACCTCATTATTACCCCTTGCACTTCTTTAGGTAATCCTGGATTTCTTTGATATATCCGTCAACTTCTTTTTCTTTCTTTTCCATATCGGAAATATATTCATCCACTTCTTTGGTGCTTTGGCCTGCATTTTTCAGGTCTTTTTTGATACCTTCCGCTTTGCTCAAATATTTTTCTATTTTTTTCTTGGTGTCCTTGAGGTCTGATAGTTGCTTGCTAGCTTTATCAGTTTCGCAAACGTATTTAATTTCTGGTTTTTCCGGAGCAGGGGAAGCAAAATGCTGGACGACGAAAAATGCGTCCTGCCCGTTTAATTTTCCGCGAACATAGTTTATTCCAATTTCTGTAAAGTTATCATTCAAAATATTGGCGCGGTGTCCCGGGCTGTTCATCAGCGCCGTATGCGCGTTTTGGGAAGTAAAATAATTAAGCGCTAGATTTTCTCCGACAAAAGTATAATTATATCCCTCTTTCTTTATCCAATACCAGGGAGTGACGCCGGCTGGAGAAATATGTTCAAAATAATTGTTGTTGTCCATATCCTGCGCCTTAAGTTCAGCCGATTCGCAAAGTTTCGAGTTCCACTCAAGCGCTTTGTCCCCATTGGCAACCCTGTCAGAATTAATTTTATTAAACATGTCTCCGGCGAAAACATTGCCCTGAAAGTTATTACAATCCAGGCTTCCATAAGAAAGTGTTTTCTCAAATTCCGATTGCTCGAAAGGCGCGCTAATTTTCGCTTCGTTCATTATTTCCTGAACGTCGGATTTTTTCTGATTTGTTAATTTTTCAACATAAGGCTTAATGAATGGAAAAAAAGCATACGCCAGCATTCCCAATGCCAGTAAAACAAAAGTTAGCGATATAAATTTAATCTTGCCCATATTGCTCTATTTTATAGCATAAAAAAGTTGTCAGCAAGGGTAATACAGGATATAATTAAATTACTAATTTCTCACTTTTTATTTTAAAAATATGGCTAAAAACAAGGAAAATAGCGAGCTAATGGAAAAAATTGTTTCGCTTTGCAAAAGAAGGGGATTTGTTTATCCTTCCTCGGAGATTTATGGCGGGTTTTCAGCGATTTATGATTTTGGGCCTTATGGAACAGAGCTGGAAAGCAATATTAAAAAAGAGTGGTGGAAAGCGATGGTTCAAATGAGGGAAGATATCGTCGGGCTCGACAGCGCGATTTTTATGCATCCGAAAATTTGGGAAGCTTCGGGCCATGTGGCAGGATTTTCCGATCCGCTGGCCGAATGTAAAAAATGCCACTCCAGAATAAGAGTCGATCATCTTCTTGAAAGCATTGGCGTTAAAGCTGATGAAAAAATAAGTGAAGAAGAAATAAATAAATTATTTTCCGAGAATAAAGATAAAATAAAATGTCCGGATTGCGGGAAAAGCGATTTTACCGATATTAAAAAGTTTAATCTTTTGGTTAAATCGAATTTGGGAAATTTTACCGAGGACTGGAACAAGGAGCCGGTGTATCTTCGGGGAGAAACTTGCCAGGGAATCTATGTGAATTTCAAAAATGTTTTGGATTCGACTAGGGTAAAAATTCCATTTGGAATCGCGCAAATAGGAAAAGCCTTCCGGAATGAAATTACCGCCCGCCAATTCATTTTCCGCACCCGGGAATTCGAACAGATGGAAATGCAATATTTCACCAGCCCTGATGAAGAAATGAAAGAATACGAAAAACTTCGGGAATATCGCTGGAAATTTTATCTCAATCTCGGAATAAAAGAAGAAAATTTAAAATGGCGCAAGCACGAAAATCTGGTTTTTTATGCCAAAGAAGCCTATGACATCGAATACAATTATCCGTTCGGATTTTCGGAGTTGGAAGGAGTGCACGCCAGAGGCGATTATGATTTGTCCCAGCATGATGGATATTCCGGGCAAGATCTTTCCTATATTGATCCGAAAACAAATAAAGAATATACTCCGCACATTATTGAATCTTCAGGAGGAGTAGCCAGAACATTTTTAGCGGTTCTCTGCGATGCTTATGTCGAGGAGAAAGCGAAAGACGAAATCAGAGTTGTTTTGAAATTAGACAAGAAATTGGCGCCGATTAAAATAGCCGTGTTTCCGCTTCTTCGAAACAAGCCGGAGCTTGTAAAAAAGGCTAGAGAAGTGTATGATAGCTTGAAGTCCCAGTATATGTGCGAATTCGATAATAGCGGCAATATCGGCAAGCGTTACCGAAGACAGGATGAAATCGGAACCCCATATTGCATCACCATCGATTTCGACAGCTTAGAAAAGGGGGATGTGACGGTGAGGGATAGGGATACGATGGAGCAGGAAAGAATTGGAGTAGATAAGCTAAGTGAATATTTTGAGAATAAATTTAGGAATTAATTAAAAGTTTAAAAATCCCAAATCCAAATTTCCAATGTCAAACAAAGTCCCAAGTCCAAATATCAAAATTTTTGGATTTTGAGCTTTGGATTTGATTGGAAATTGGGATTTTGATATTTGGATTTTACCGCTATGAACATTCAGCAAATCTACAAATTGGCGATTGAAATGGGAATCAAGTCTGATTTTCGCCCGAAATCCCAGATTAAAAAGCAACTCAAAAGGATAAAGGAAAAATATGACAAACTTTCCAGAGAAGAGAAGGAAATTTTTGACAAGGAAAGGATGGCTAACCCGTACTCCGACACGCGGATTTATTATGATAATGGGATAAAAAATGTCAAAAGAATAATGGCGGGCATAGACGTAGAAAGTGCCGAGCTGATGATCGCTCGATATTTAAGCAATCATAATTCCAAAAATCCTATTGACCTTGCACTCATTCATCATCCGGTAGGGCTTGCGCTTTCAAATCTAACTGAAGTGATGCATCTCCAGGCCGATGTGCTCGCCCAAAGCGGCATCCCTATCAATATCGCCGAAAGCCTTTTGAAATTAAGAATGGAAGAAGTTTCCAGGAAAATCAATCCGGAAAATCATTTTCAGCCGGTTGACGCGGCGAAGATGCTTGATATAAATTTTTTAGGAGTGCATACGCCGGCTGATAATATGGCAGCTTCCTTTGTGAAAAGAATAATAGAAAAGGAAAAACCGGAATACGTCGGAGATATAATCAAGGTGCTATTAAAAATTACCGAGTATAAAGAATCCGCTAAAAGAGGAGCAGGACCGGTTATTTTTGTAGGATCGGAGGAAAGCAGAACCGGAAAAATTATATTCGCGGAGCTGACAGGCGGAACTAACGGAAGCTCAAAAATATATGAGGCTATGGCCCATGCGGGAGTAGGAACCATCGTTGGCATGCATATGTCAGAAGAGCACAGAGAAGAAGCGAAAAAAGCCCATATCAATGTCGTTATTGCGGGGCACATCTCGACCGATTCCCTTGGAATGAATTTATTTTTGGATGAACTGGAGAAAAAAGGAATCGAGATTGTTCCATGTTCAGGATTAATTCGCATAAGCAGGAATAAAAAGAGGTAGATGTATGCAGTATAAAAAAACAACATTATCAAACGGGCTTCGAATCCTCACTATCCCGATGAAAAATACGGAAACGGTGACAGTGATTATTATGGTAGGAGTAGGTTCGCGTTATGAAACCGAAAAAGAAGCGGGACTTTCCCATTTCATTGAGCATATGATGTTTAAGGGAACGGAAAAAAGGCCGACTACTTTGGATATTTCGGAAACTCTTGATTCTATCGGGGGAGAATTCAATGCTTTCACCGGTTCAGATAGGACTGCCTATTATGCCAAAGTTGATGCGAAGCATATGGATGTCGCGCTGGATGTCATATCGGATATATTTTTGAATTCAAAAATGGAAGAAAAAGAGATCGAAAAAGAAAAAGGCACCATTATTCAGGAAATCAATATGTTCGAAGACACTCCGATGGCTGACGTAGAAATCGTTCTAGGAAATCTTTTATACAAAAAAAATCCGCTCGGAAGATACCCAACCGGGTCTAAAAAAACGGTCTCTGCTTTCAAGAAAGCAGATTTTATTGGCTACCTTAATCGTTTTTATGTGGCTAATGATACAGTTTTATGCATTGCCGGAAATTTTAATGAGAAAAAAACTTTAGATCTGGCGAAAAAATATTTTTCCGGAATGAAAAAAGGAATAAAGCCAAAATACAAAAGAGTAAAAGAGATCCAAAGTAAACCGGAGTTGGCGCTAAAATACAAAAATACTGATCAAACCCATTTATTATTAGGAAACAGGGCATTTAACTGGAATCATAAAGATCGTTTTGCTCTGGGCCTTCTCGCAGTGATTTTGGGAGGAAATATGAGCAGCCGGCTGTTTATTGAAGTGAGAGAAAAAAGAGGATTAGCATATCATGTCCGCACCTCAGTTGACGCTTTTGAGGATTGCGGATATATCGCGACGCAGGCCGGTGTCAATCACGATAAACTTGAGTTAACCGTCAAAACAATCCTGGACGAATACAGAAAAATTTCCACGGAAAAGGTCAGCAAAAAAGAACTTCAAAAAGCTAAAGATTACATCAAAGGAAAAAGCGTGATGAATTTCGAATCTTCCGATGATGTGGCGATGTTTTTTGTCGACCAGGAAGTGAAAAAGAAAAAAATAATGGCGCTGGATGAAATATTCAAAAAAATAGACAAAGTTTCGGAAGGTGATATATTGAGGGTAGCAAAAGAAATTTTTCAGAATAAAAAGCTTAATCTAGCCATAATAGGACCGCATAAGAATGAAGAAAAAATTAAAAAATTGCTAAATATATGCTAGAGAAAAGAACAGTGGAAATTTCCACCGGAATAATATTCAGGACCGTCCTAATTTTATTGGGCTTGTGGTTTCTTTATATTGTCCGGGATATAATCGCAATCTTATTTATTGCCGTGATAATAACATCAGCCATAGAGCCGTCAGTTAATCGGATGAATGACAAAAAAATTCCCAGATCTTTAGCCGTATTGATAATATACATTTTGTTATTTTCTTCAATTGGAACTATAATTTATTTTTTAATTCCTCCTCTCGTTGTTCAATTTATAGATTTTTCCCAAAACTTTCCCGCTTATATTGAAAAGATTACCAGCTTTTCCGGAGGATTTGAAAATTACGCGCAATCGCATAGCTTTATTTTTAGCGGACAAAGCTTCCTTCAGAATATAGGGAATAAATTATCCCAATCATCACTAACCATTTTTTCCACTACACTGGGAGTATTTTCCGGATTCGTTTCAATAGTTGTAGTAATATCGCTGACTTTTTATCTGTCAGCGAAAAAAGATGGAATGAAAAGTTTTGTTACCGCTGTCACTCCTGAAAAATATCAAGATTACGCGATCTCCGCCGCCGAAAAAATAAAAATCAAAATAGGAAGATGGGTGCATGGGCAATTATTTTTAATGCTTATAATTTTCATATTGGATTTTCTGGCGCTGTATTTTTTGAACGTTCCCTATGCTTTAGTGCTGGCCATATTCGGAGGATTATTGGAAATTATACCGTATCTGGGACCGATAATTTCTGCCGTTCCAGCCGCAATCCTCGGTTTCTTGGTTTCTCCGATAACTGGTCTCATGGTGATTGCTGTTTATATTATTATCCATCAAGCTGAAAGCCATATTATAACGCCTCAAATAATGAAAAAAGCAGTTGGACTGAATCCGATTGTGGTTATTCTAGCTCTTTTAATTGGAGCTAAAATCGGCGGAGTGCTCGGTGCGATACTGGCAGTACCAATTACCACCGCCGTAAGCGTTTTCGTCGATGATTTGGTTGAAAAGAAGGAAAAAAAATAATGGCGCGGAGTTTTGAAATACGGTTATGTTAAGCAATATTGAGAAAAGCTTGCTAAACACAATTGCATATTACAATGAGCTGGATTATCCCATGACGGCTTTTGAGGTATGGAAGCATTTAGCAGTAATCAATGAACAAAATGCCAGTGAACAAGAAAAATTATCAAAGTTATCATTGGCTGATATTATAAAAGCTCTGGAAAGCGAGGAATTAAGAAAATATATCGAAGAATCTAGGGGATTTTATTTTTTGAAAGGCAGGAAGGATTTGGTAAATTTAAGGCTTGGCAGAAGTAAAATTTCCAGCCAAAAATTAAAAAAGCTAAGAAAGATTGTCTGGCTTTTGCGCCTCGTCCCTTTTGTCCGGATGGTTGGAGCGACGGGAAGAATAGCGATGAAAAACGCAGAAAGGAACAGTGATTGGGACTTATTCGTAATATGCAAAAAGGGAAAAATTTGGACGGGGAGAACTTTGATCACGGCGCTTGTTCACGCTTTGGGGAAAAGAAGATATGGAGATAGGATAAAAGACCGGATTTGCCTCAATTATTTCATCACGGACGAGTCTTTAAAAATAAATATCGAAAACAGGCTGTTTGAAATAAATTTATTTTCTGCCAGCGAATATTCCTTTATGATTCCTTTGTTTGGATTTAAAAAATATCGAAAGTTTCAAATCAGGAATTCCTGGATCAGGGATTTCAATCCTAATTACACGCTCACCGAAGCCAAGAATGCCGGAGTTGTTCCTGATACTCATTTTTCCAAGACAGTGAGAAAATGCGGAGAAAAACTGTTGGGATTTGATTTTATCGAAAATTTTCTAAGAAAATTTGAAACTGAAAGAATAGCAAAAAATCCCAAAACCCATATAAGCGGAAGCATCATTGAAGCCAATGACGAAGCATTAGTCTTTTTGCCAGAACCGCAAGGGAAAGAAATATATGATAAGACAGTCGCAAAGCTAGAGAAATTAAGTGCAATAAGAACTGTAGCCCATCCTACAGTAAAATAAAATTAGTCATTGACACGCATAGGTAGATTCTAACTTCTATTGCAACACTAGCTCATTAAACACCTCTTCCGGAGTTTTCCAATTAAGAGTTTTTCTTGGTCTTTGATTTAACAGTCTTTCAGCTCTTTTAACTTCAGTAAAACTAATTTTTGT
>JAZDKA010000004.1:0-6494 GCA_043803385.1 Patescibacteria group bacterium
GGAAAGCTTGAATTTTTGGCTAAGATAAGAGGAATTTTAGAAGCAAAAGCTTCCAGAATAGAAAGCCCGAAACCTTCGTAAAGAGATGGAAAAACAAAAACTGATGCGTTTTTGTATAAGGCAGCCATATTTTTAAACGGAATTGTTCCCGTAATAATGATGTCTGCTGCATATTTGCTGTTTCCTGCTTTCTTTATGATATTTTCCCACATCCAGGCTTTTCCTCCCGCCAAAACTAATTTAATATCTAGATTATTTTTCTTGATGATATCAAAAGCTTCGATTAATATTTCCAGGTTTTTACGCGGCTGTAATGCCCCGACATATAACAAGTATCTGGTATCTTGTATCTGGTATTTGGTATTTATTTTATTTGATAATTCTTCCGGAATTTCTTTTTGAAATAGCTCCGGATCAAATCCGTGGTAAATTACTTTTATTTTCTCTTCTTTTATTTTGGGATAAAATTTCAGGATATCCCTTTTTGTCGATTCTGAAACGGCGATAATCTTGTCGGAATTTTTAATTGCAAAATCGGTTAATAAATTAAGCCGGCGCAGATCTTTTCTGGGAAAAAAATCAGGAAAAATTTTGAAAGCCAAATCATGGATAGTTATCGTTGTTCTAAGATTTTTGCGCCTTACAAGCGGAAGTGCCTGCATCGGCATCCAAAGCGCGTCATAATTCCCTTTCCAAAGTTCTATCGCAAATCTTGTCTGCGTCCAATAAAAAGGAAACGGTTTTTTGATTATTTTATAATTAGAAAAATTTTTAGGGATAAGCTCCGGATTAAAATTATTTTTGTGGAAAATAAAAAAATCGTCTTCAGGAGAAATATTCCCGAAGCGGTTGAGCATATTTAAAAGATAGACTCTGGTCCCGTCAATTCTCCGGCTGTCCAGATCAGAAGCTTGAATGGCAATCCGCATAAAAAATTAAACCAGTCTCTAAATATTGCTATCGCAAAAAATACAGACTACTTTTAGAAATTACAAAAAAGGATTAAATTTTTATATTTTCATTATAACAAAATAGAGGCGGAACCGCTATGCGATTCCGCCTCGTTCTTTTTTATCACCTCTTCATAAAATCGACCGCTTCTGCGGCGATGTCGGTCCGGAAATACATGCCATCGAAATTAACATGGACGACAGCATCGTAGGCTTTCTGGATTGCGTCTTCGTAGTCTTTTCCCCGAACGGTAACACCCATAACGCGCCCGCCGTTGGTAAAATAATTACCATCGACAACTTTTGTTCCAGCGTGAAAAACACAAATGTCCTCCAATTCTTTGAGGCTATCCAAACCGCGGATAAGCTTGCCCTTCTCCGGTTTTCCTGGATAACCCCGCGAGGCAAGAACTACGCAAAGTGCGACGCCCGGCTTCCATTTGATGGCTGGAATATCTTTCAGGGTACCGTTGATACAAGCAATCAAAATAGGTAGGAGGTCGCTTTTCATCTTAAAGAGTATCGGCTGTGTTTCGGGGTCGCCGAAGCGGGCATTAAACTCCAAAACAGAGGGTCTACTGGGGATAATGAGACCTCCATACAGAACTCCCTTATATGTCGCTCCTTCATCATGAAAACTCTTCACTGCCTTATTCATTATGTTCTTATTTATCCACTCTTCCATTTCCGAGTCGACAAATGGCACTGGCGTATACGCTCCCATCCCACCAGTGTTAGGACCGCCCTTGAAAAGAGGTTTGTGATCCTGAGCAGGTAGCATAGGAAGAGTCGAGTCGCCATCAGAAAATACCAAGTATGATACTTCTGGTCCACATAGGCGCTTTTCAACTATTATTCTATCCCCCGATCTCCCGTGTATTCCATCAACCATAAGGGACTTAAGCACACGCTGTCCTTCATGATCATCTTCGACGACATACGCACCTTTTCCGGCGCATAGACCGTCAGCTTTGATGACATATGGCAGGTGTCTACCTATAAGGAAATTGCTGGCTTCACTAAAAAGATCGAAATCATTAAAGGGAGCAGTAGGAATGCGATTGCGTTGCATCATCTTCTTCGCCCACGCTTTGCTGATTTCAATCAACGCGGATTTTCTCCTCGGTCCGAAAACAGGAATCTCTGCTACTTCTAATGCGTCAACGATACCTGCCGCCAAGGAATCTTCCGGTCCGATAACCACCAAGTCTATTTTCATCTCTTTTGCATAGGCGACCAATCCTGTTACGTCCGAAGGGTTAATGTTGACGCAAGTCGCCAATTCAGCGATTCCCCCATTCCCCGGAGTACAAAATATGATTGGCTTCCAGGGAGATTGATGCAACTTCCATATGATTGCATGTTCTCGCCCTCCGCCTCCGACCACCAAAATCCTTATTCCTTTCATTAATTCCACAAACATTCTTTTCATGGCATCTCCTTTCGATCTAGATTTTTGATTTTTCCTATTTATAAAAACAGACCGATAACCCTGTTATGTATGTTAAGGAGCAATTTCCTCCATATGCTTCTATGCTATCTATTGGGCATAAAAAGTCAAGAAAATCTAATTTGACCAATTTTCAGCAGGGTGTGCTATACTTATTTTATGGATATTAAAGTTATAAATAGCGCTAAACCAGATGATAAGCCAAATTTGGACAAAAGAGATCCTAAAAAAATCTGGATTATTATTTGCCCAATAATCCTATTGGTACTTGTTTTTGTTATGGTTAAGCTATTTATTATTAATCCCCTTTCTTCGAACAAAAATCCATTGCCCAAGCAGGATTTGAAAACCAATCTTACTGCAAGTAAAAGCGCGGTTTCGGGCGCTGCTAGCAATCAGCCCGCCAGCACTGCTTCCAAAATAAATCCAAGTCCCTCAACGCCAAACACTAACCCGAATCCGGAGCCGCCGCAGGAAACTCCAGCTCAACCGAATAGTGAAACTGCTAATGCCGAAGCTACAACTCCTGAAACCGCAGAAAAAACAACAGCTACTCCCAGCCAGAGCGATAAGTTCATTTTAAAGAGTTTAATTAACATTTCCGAAATAAAGAAAATATCGAAATTCAGAAGTTGCACTGAAGCAGCTTACGGAAAAACAAGCTTTCAGGACCAGAAAGAATCGGAAAGTTCCTTGGAACATTATTTTAAATTGAAAAGTTCTGCTGTTTCCTTGTACGCTCCTTTTGACGGAGAAATAATTTACGCCAGTTCCAATAAGGTGGCAATTGAAGTCCGGCCGTTCAATGGCTGGATAATAAATATTTCAGGCATAAATTTGAAAGATGGTTTGAGTTTAAATTCCCAGGTAAAATCAGGGGATGAAATCGGAAAATCATCCTCCAGCACTGTTAAAATTGCATCATCAGGATTCAGCAAATCTCAAAAAGAAGAAAAATATGGCAATTATTCGGAGAATAATTTGGACTCATTTTTTTCCCATCTGAACGACTCGGTGAACACGGAATTTTCCGGAAAAGGAATAACAACTGATAAGATAATAACATCAAAAACCGACCGCGATAGCAAAAAATGCGATTTCAAACCGGATAATGATGAAGATTGGATAACTTTAAAATAAAAACCTTTTTTAAGTTCTAGATTCTAAATTCCAATGCTGTAAGCTGAAGTGATTATTTTCAGAAACCAAGGAATCGCTATGATAAGCCCGATAATTGGCAAAACAATCGTGGCGATTGTTATAATCAAAGTCCAGAGAAAATATTTCCGCATCCGCTCGATGGAATGATAAATTTCATCGAGTTTTTTGTCCTGCTTTTCAAATTTTTCCAAAAGTTCTTGATCCATAGGAAATAAATTATTGCTGTTTATAGCTCGGGAGACACAGACAAGTTTTTAGCGCCTCGGGATCGGGACAAGAGGAATATTGTCATCGCTAGGAAGCGGCGGGGGTACAGGATACGCGGCATTGTTGCATGTTTTTTCTTTTAAGGTTATCGCTGTATCTCTCACGATATACGCTCCGTAAAGATTCAAAACCACTCTCGAAGGTTCAATAAATGTCCCGGAAAAAGCAAAACCGCCGCCAGAAAACGACATAGTGCGGTCTCGGACCGTTACACGGATTTCACAGGGGACTCCGACATTGAAAAATCCTCCTCCGAAAGGAAGCCGGAAACTTTCCGTTCCATCGCAAGAACTTCCGCCTCCTTCTGCTGTTATCACATAAGAATATGTGCCTTTCCATTCGTCATCAAGATATCCGCAAAGGCCGGCATTCATAGTGACATTAGTAAGAACGCCCGCTTCAGAATATGATCCTTGACCCGTAATATCATATTTTGCCACGCAGGAAGCTAAAAGATTTTTCAATTCATCCGCTACTTCCCTGTCTAAGTCATCGGCTATATTTATTCTGGTTTCAAAGTGCCTTCGGCGCAACACGATGGGATTATTTTCACATTGTTCTTTGAGCTTTTCTACATCCAAACAATCGCGCAGAGCCTCATCATAAGCCGCATGTCCTGGCGCTCCTTCAGCAAAATTTTTTTCACCTTTTATTGCTTCCAAAAATTCAGGAGTGCATTTGCCTCCGGAAGCAATCGCCGCATTGTTGGCCGGATCGCCAACTCCGCCAGCATCTCCACCACCTCCGCCTCCGCTGCCGTCACCACCATCACCGCCGTCTCCGTCTCCGTCACCACCCGAAGAATCATCGGGAATAAAACCTCCGCCGCCGCCAACAGGAGCAGTGAAAGATGACCCATCGCTTGACGGAGTGGTAGGAATGACATGGCTCCTTCCATTTCTATCAACAGCAACTAATATTTCCGCTCCGGGCGCTATCCTTCTGTTTCTGGGAAAAGTGAAGGTTACTGTGGCAGATGGATTAAAAACTAAAGTATTTGGACCAAGCACGAAACCACCGAAAGGAAAACCGCCATCTGTTGGTTCTTCAGGTGGAGTTGGTGGTGGTGGACAGGCGCCACAATCGGCAGGACAGCTTGAACAAGTTTCTCCCGCACCACAAATTCCATTAGGACAAGTTGGTGATGGTGGTGTGTCGCCATCATCATCTGGCTCATCTGCCGGTTCATCTTCCTGCGGATTATTACCATCGCCGTTGCCGTTCTGATCATCTCCGTTTCCATTATCTGGATTATTATCTTCGTCTGCCGGTTCAGCCGGATCCAAAGTAATAGTTGTATCATCTTTTAAGGAACCTGCTGGAATATCAACAGTGATTTTCACACCTTGCGCATTAGTCGCGCTGATTTGCCCTCCTGTTTTGGCGGAAATTTTTTCTGATACTGTCGAGCCGGGAATAATTTCGGGAAATTTTGCAGCTGTATTGCTGGACTTGCCTGATCCAGCTTCATTATTTTTTAATTTTAAAAAAATAAAATAAATAATCGCGCCGACGGATAGCAAGGCTATCAACACCGCTATTGTGATAATTACTATTTTTTTCTTTCCACTTTTCTTTTCAGGAACGGGATTATTTGGGGGAACATTGGAAGAAATTTTTGTTTCCATTTTATTACAGGACTTGCGCGTTTGTCTATGGCAATCTGCTTTTTCGGAGGCGCGATTACAAAATTGTCCGTTATCGCGCCGGAGCAGCGGGATTGGCAGAGGCAAATGCGTAAGTCCTATTTTATTAATTTTATTTATTTAATACTGGCAATTGCGATACTGAAGAGAATTTTTGGCATCCGAATTATTTCTCAATTGGATTATAAAATTAAATAGGCTCTTGTCATCGCTGATAGTTTTTCCTTCCTTCATCCACTTTTTTAGAGAGCCGCTAAAGGATGGGAATTGCGTTTCAAAGTTTCCTTTGGCCATAAAAGCGTTCCATTGGTTAAGAAGCCCCAGCTGGCAAGTTTTTTTCAAATCCGGCCAAGCGGAACCCATTTTGGTCGGAGGATAAATGGAATTAAATTCGAAAAGGCTCATTTTCTTGCCGTCTTTCGCGCGGAAATTTCCCACCGTTCCTTCGCCGCAAACTAAATTAGTGCTCAAAATGGCCACGGTTTCCGCCTGATGTTCGTTGAAATACCGGCTTGTTACCATCGCATCAGAAATGTTATTAACTCTTTGCGCGTAGAGAAAAAGATGGGCGGTTTCGTGAAGAAGAACCTTATCGGCATAGCAATTTTCCGGCCATTTGTAATCAAACGCTAGATAGTCCGGATTTTTTTCATCGCTTATGCGCCAAACTTTCTGATTGGCAAGAGACAGTTTTTCTCCCATAACACTTTGCGGAATCATGGACGACCACATGCCCATAGCACAGCCGGCCGCTTCCGGTTCTCCCGGTTGAGTGCAAACTTTCTTTACTTCTTCTTCATTACCGAGACGAAAGTAAAGGCCGGGCATCGGATATTTATTATTGGGAGTGAGTTCATTAATAAAGCTTACGCTCGAAAAACCGTAGAGCTTAAAAAATTCAGGAATAGTTATTTGGTCATTGAATTTAGCGCTGTTATAAATAGCTTTTCCTAAATCCCATCCAGGCTTGGTGCTATTATTGATAATCGGCGCATCCCAAATGATATTTTCCCCATAAAC
>JAZDKA010000005.1:0-8239 GCA_043803385.1 Patescibacteria group bacterium
ATCGTATTCAAAATCCAAGCCAGTTCCGCGTGCTCGGATATATGAGATTGGATAAAGATTGAGGATTTTTGGGGGTCTATTCCTGAAGCCAAATAAGCTTTGGCAACTTCTATCGTTTTTTTCTTCAGTTCTTCCGGATCCTGGGGAATAGTGATAGCGTGCATATCTACTACGCAAAAAATGGATTCGAACTCATCCTGAAGTTTGACCCAATTTTTGATGGCTCCCAAGTAATTTCCGATATGAAGATTTCCACTGGGTTGAATACCCGAAAATATGCGTTTTTTATCCATAATATTAGGATACCACCCAAAAATATTTCTGGCAACTTTGATAATCTCGAATAAGTGATATAATATAAGTATAAAAAATTAAAAATTAAAAATGGAGAAAATAAAACAATCCGATATCCCCCTAGGCGAAAATAAAAACCAGCCGTCAAAGAAAAAAAATATTATCTTAATAATTGCCATTGCTACTATATTAATCCTTTCGGGATATATATTTTATACGAAGTTTGGCGTCTACGTAAAAAATGGCCAGCTAAATGGAGCTAACCAGCAAACAAGCCAGACCGGAAGCCAGGATATTTCTCAAGATGAAAATGGAACAGATGGCAGTTTTGATCTTTTTTCCGAAAAATACAACGCTTCTAATAAATTGACATCCGGACAACAGAATGGCCAAAATACTGGCAACAGTGTCGATGAATATGCGGGATGGAAAACTTATATCAATAGCGAAATTGGCTATAAATTGAAATACCCGGCTGATTGGAAAGTTGAAGAATCATCTGCCTACAATGAGATTATTGAGCAAAATGTAAAATCAATACTTATTTCCAGCCCTGGGGAAAAATATTTCCTTCATTGGGGAATTAAAGAAAAGAATGACCCATTTGCTATTTCCGGACGCACGGGAATTGGAGCCGGAGACTTTATTAAGGACGGAAAAATTACGATATTGAACAATGAATTGGACATAACAAGACTTATAGATGAAGGAAAAACGCTAGAATTCTTTTTTCCAAGTGCTGGATCATTTGAATCTAAAGATGGAAAATATTTTTTCGGAGCATCATTTTCACTTAGTAATCAGGGAAATACAAACATAGCAAATGTTCCGGAATTAGAAACAGCCAAAAAAATTCTAAAAACCGTCCAAATTATTCCCCGAAAAGGAACAATATGCCAGTCGACGCTTACCGAACAAGACAAATCAATCATTGATGGCTATTCAGCTTTTTATAATGAAACGCATAAATATCTGATTCGCATTCCAAATGATTGGACAAAATCTAATATTGTAAATCTAAATGAAAAAGTGCTTCCGGATAATTCGATCACATTTATCGGCACAGATGAAGGTGAACGATTCCAGTGGAAAAGCGCCAGTTCCGCAGACATTGAGATTCCCGGGACATGGACTATGTATTACTCCAAAGAAATTAAAATTGCCTGCGAACAAGCAATAACCAAATATTTTAAAAGAGGAAACAAGCTTTTCCTTTTAACCCAATTCCCTCATAACAATACGAAGCATTCTATTCTATACGGATTTACCGACATTGGCGCTTCGATTACCAGTGACATCATAGAAATGTATGACTCAATGCTAAAAAGCGTTGAATTCGGAGAATAATTACTTCTAAAGATAAAAAGAGCAAGAAATCATCGATGATTTTTTGCTCTTTAAATTTGCTTAAGACAAACTTACACTTCAATTACCACCGGCAATATCATAGGACGCCTTTGGGTTTTCATATACAGGAATGAACCGACTGATTCACGGATATTGTTCTTCACATAATCCCAGTTGATATTCATATCCGGCGAAGTTTTTTCATAGATCACTTTCTCTACCACTTTTTTGGTCGCATTCACCAAATCAAAGTTTTCTTTGACATAAATGAAGCCTCGGGAAGTGATTTGGGGATTGCCGATAATCTTTTTCGTTTTGCTGTCGATAATCACCACAATGGTGAACATTCCGTCTTTTGCCAGCACTTGCCTATCGCGAAGCACTACTTCTCCAACATCGCCCACTCCTAACCCGTCAACCATCACGTAATTGGTATCGATTTTTTTCTTAAGGACGCTGGCTCTGCTGTTGTGAAATTCTATCTGTTCTCCGTTGTCCAAAACAAAAATATTTTCTTTCCTGATGCCGACTTTTTCTCCCAATTTAGCCGCTTCCTTGAGAAAAAAATGATTAGCATAGACCGGCAAAAAGAAATCCGGCCTGATTTCACGCAAAATTTCCTGAATGTCATTGGCATTGCTGTGTCCGCTGGTGTGGACATCCAGAATATCGCTATGGATCACATTGTCGCATTTTCGATATAAATCATCTTTGAGGCGCTGGATAGTGCGTTCGTTTCCTGGAATTATGGAAGAAGAAAATATAATCGTGTCTTCTTTTTGGATCCTGACAAAACGATGCTCATCATTAACAACTCGGGAAAGCACGGCATTTCCTTCGCCTTGAGCTCCAGTACAAATAACCACAACTTTGTTCCTCGGGTATTTGTGGATATCATTGACTGAAATCAAAGTTTTTTTGTGCGCTTTGATATAGCCAAGCTCCTTGGCAATTTCAACATTCATTTTCATACTGTATCCGTCCAGAGCAACTTTTTTTTCTATGCTTTCGGCATATTCAATTATTTTTCCGATCCGCTTTATCTGGGAAGAAAATGTTCCAATAATAACCATCCCCTTAGCTGATCCGATAAGCTCATCGAGGTTCTTGTACATTTCTATTTCTGATTTAGCAGCTGGCCTGGTGTCAATAGCGCCCAAACTTTCCAACATCAAAATTCTAGGCGAAGGAAGCCGAGAAAGATATTGGTAAGTAAGCGGCTCATGATCAACCGGATTTTTATCCAACGTCCAGTCCCCTGGATGGATAACTGTCCCATCCGGAGTTTTAATAATAACTCCGACTGCGTCCATTACTGAATGCTCTACGTCAAAAAATTCAATCGCAAATTTTCCCAGTTTTATTTTGTCGGAAACTGAATTTATCCTGACAGTTTTTAGATTTTGGTTGGAATTTTTTTCAAAATCTTCCATTCTTTTCTTAACTAGAGATAACGTCAGATCGCGGCCGACAATCGGCGGATAGCTTAATTCTCGAAGCAAAATCGGAGCCGCTCCAATATGATCAAGATGCCCATGGCTGAAAATCACTCCCCGGATATTCCTTTCCTTTCCTTTCAGATAGCTTATATCGGGAATGATATAATCAATTCCCGGCATGTCTTCCTCCGGAAACTGGATCCCCATATCTAAAATTATGATGTCTCCTTCGTATTCAAAAAGAGTCATATTTCTCCCCACTTCTTCGTTTCCTCCTAGGGGAGTAATGCGCAAATTTCCTTTGGATTTTTCGCCAGGCGGTTGATTTTTATGATAATTTAACCGCGAATTATTTTTTCCCAATCGGTTTTTTTCTGCCGATTTTATTTCTTGAGATACCTTTGTAAGCGACCCGTCACGGGGTAAATCAAAACCCTTTTTCATTTTTCTTCTTGTTGTGTTCATTTTATTAGTTCAAATTAATCAGCCAAAGTAATTTAATAGTTTGCCTATTAATTGATTTAAAAGTTAAGAAGTGTGGGCAAAAGAGGACTTGAACCTCCACGGGGTTTCCCCCACAGCGACCTGAACGCTGCGCGTATACCAATTCCGCCATTTGCCCAAGCAGGCGCAATTTAAAAATTTATAATTGATTTAAAATTTAAAATTATTAAAAGATTTATTTCCTATTATAATCATCCTCGTAATGCGCAATGTCGTCTTCTTCAAGATAGTCTCCCGACTGGACTTCAATAATTTCAAGTTTTTCATCTCCCGGATTCTCCAGTCTGTGTTTGTGCCCAATGGGTATAAAAGTACTTTCACTTTCTTTAAGTTCTATTACTTCATCTCCGTTAGTCACCTTAGCCTGACCCTTCACAACTACCCAGTGTTCGGCTCTTCTTTTGTGAGATTGCAGGCTAAACCTTGAACCATGATTCAATGTAATTTTTTTCACTTTATAATTAGGCTGATCTATCAAAACTTCATATTTCCCCCAAGGCCGATATCCAATCACATTGTCCGCCAGTTCCGGCAGGTTTTTTTCCTTGAGATATTCAACCACCTTCTTTACCCCATCATTGCTTTCCCCCATTTTTTGGACCAAAATGCTATCGTTGTTTTCTATGACTATTATGTCCTCCACCCCTGAAGTAACAATCAGCCCATTATTCGCAGAGTGGGCAAAAATATTTTTGGAGCCTATGGAAATATGTTTTGGATTGCTATCTTTTTTCTTTCCTTGTATTTCCGCCAAAACATCGAAGCTTCCGATATCGCTCCAATCAAAATCGCCTTCAAAAGCTACCATCTTGCTGGACTTTTCCGAAACAGCGATATCTATCGCAATACTAGGAAGCTTGTGAAACTCTTTCATAAAAGTTTTATAATCTTCGGAAAAATATTTGTGGATTTCAGTCTGATATTTCTCTAGTTCTTCAGAAAATGTCTGTTCATTAAAAATATACATTCCTGCATTCCACAAATACTTGCCCGATTCAAAAAATTCTTGAGCGGTTTTTTCATCCGGTTTTTCCTTAAATGAATCAACTTTATAATAATCGCCTATCTTTTCTCCTTTTTTAATATACCCTAAACCCGTATGGGCTTTAGTCGGGATTATTCCGATTGTTCCTAAATTATTTCCTATTTCGGATAACGCTTTTTTGGCAAGCTTAACATAGGCTTCTTTTTTACCAATATAATGATCTGAAGGAACCACAATAATTGGAGCTGTTTTATTTATCCTAATATCATCTTGGAGATATTTAACAGCCAATGCTATTGCCGGCATAGTGTTGAGACTTTTCGGTTCCTTTAAAACTTGGGATTCCTGAAAATTCTCATACACCTCTTTAATCTGATTCAGAACATTATAATAGTTCTCTTCGTTCGTGACGAAGTATATATTCGTTTCTGGCACGACTTCTTCCATCCTTAAAAATGTTTCTTGAAGCAGTGATTTATCGCTATAAAGCTTCAAAAACTGCTTGGGAAAGTTTTTTCGGGAAAGCGGCCAAAGGCGGGTCCCCGACCCTCCGCAAAGAATAATGCAATACATAAAAAAGCTTTTAATTTATATTTGAAGGTTTTTTAGGCTAAACTATAGAAGAATAACTCAGATGTCTAATAATAGCACGCAATTGAATTTTTGTCAACCCCAATCATTCAATAACAGGCAAGCCGCCTAAATCTTCCTTTTCAATGCTTTTGTAAAGAGGATTTTTTTTAAGAGCGGGTTTTCCATTATGTTCAACGACATAATAGGCAAAACCCCTCATTTTTTTTACTAATTCATAATCCGCATGGCCAGGAAAACTGGCTGGATCCCTGTCTTCAAAATCCACTGGGCTGTCATCGGCGGTAACAAGATATGTTTCTCCAGTATTGGCCAGCAAATGGCCGAATTTGAGAGGCATAAATACAGTTTGCCCCGCCATAACTGGAATTGCCTTGAATTCAGAAACTTCATCCGCAATTATTTCTCCATTCTCATTTTCGGCCAATTTTTGAATCAATGCCACTCCTTGACCGTAAATAATCTGATAAGTTTCACTCAAATCTCCCACATGATAATGTCCGTATGTTTTTATATATTCTCCGGATATTGTCCCGGGTTCCCAAATAGTTATGTTTTTCTGCTGTGATCCGCCGCGAATCATATAATAATGAACGGCGGGGCCAACGCCCGCAGGATCCATGAGAACTTCTTTCATTTTTTCATGGACTCGCGGCGCATAATGTTTAGCGGCATTTGTGAAGTTAATTTTCATATTTTTATTTTTATTGGTTATTTTTTAACTCTTGCAGTTTTGACATACCACTTATTGACATCCGCAAAACGCCAGGACGGCGAATTTATATTTTTAATTTCCACCCCTTTGATTTTATTGGAAATGGGAAAAAGATAATATGGGCTGTAAAGAAAGGCGGCTGGAGCCTTATCGGCTATTATTCTTTGAAGTTCTTTATATTTTTCTATTCTTTTGTTTTCATCCGATTCCTGCCTGATGTCCCTCAAAAATATGTCGGCATCTTTATCGTCAAAAAGAGCTAGGTTAAATCCGGGGTCTTGTTTTTGGCTAGAGTGCCAAAACGGATATAGATCCGGATTAAAATTAGTAACCTGTCCGAATAAAAGTGCTTCGTATTCTCGGGGACGGATGTAGTTCTGCTGGAGATCGGTAACGGAAAGCGTTTCCACGTCCGCCTTCACTCCTATTTCATTCCATTGCTTGACCAGCACATCCGCCGTTTCAACAAGATCCGGCCAATCGGCTGTCTGCAATTTAAATTCCAACTGGGTTCCATTCTTTTTTCTTACGGTTTCTCCTTCTTCGAGCTTCCATCCGGCGTCGTCCAGTATTTGCCTTGCCCTGTCCAGATTAAATTCTCTTTTGTCTATATCATTATTAAATTCTTTCATTGTCGGAAGAAATGGGGAATAAATAGGAGCACCTTTTCCGCCAAGGACAGCATTGATTATCTCTTGCCTATTAACTGCCTGGGAAAGAGCCTGCCTCACGTAAATATTTGCCAGCGGAACACTTTTGGTCTGATTGAAAAAAACAGAAAAATACCTTGGAAAAGATAATTCTTTTATCAACGTGCTTTTCTTGTTTTTGATGCCCTCTATTTTTTCCGGATCAATATTTTCCATTCCCTTTATTTCTTTCTTATTGAAAGCCGTCAGCATCATATCATTATCGGGATAAAAATTTATATTCAGTTTTGTAATATAAGGCTCTCCTTCAGAATATTTGTTAAAAGCTTTGAGTTCGTAGAACAAAATCTCCCCCGTTGAGCTTTTCTGGAAATTAACAAACTGATACGGACCCGAACCTATCGGCTTAAGATTATAATCAGCAAGAGAAAACTTTTCCGGCGCGATATTCCCCCAAATATGCTTAGGAAGAATGCCCAAGGTTAAGTTATTGAGAAATCCCGAATAAGGGCTCGAAAGCGCAAAATTTAAGGTATAATCATCTATCTGGCTAACTTCGACTCCCTGCCAATTTTGCCTTAAGGGACTTTTGTAGGCCGGATCCTGAAGAATGGATATTGTAAATAAAATATCGCCAGCAGTTAACGGCTGTCCATCATGCCAAAACAAACTTTTCTTAAGATGAACTGTATATATTTTTTGGTCATCTGAAATCTCGTAGCTTTCCGCCATCTCATTTTTAAGTTTCCCTTCTGAATCATATTTCAAAAGTCCACTGTAAATTAGCTGGACAAGATCGGCATCAGACTCGCTAGTTTGGGAAAGAAGCGAATTTATGTAAAGAGGCTGTCCCACAATCCCTTCAACATATTCTCCTCCTGTTTTTGGAATAGGTTTTGTTGCTCCAAAATAAATTTGCGCAAGCCAGAATATTAAAGACCCGCAAATCAGAAAAACAAGCAAAAAAACGACCATCTTTTCCCTAAAACTAAGAAACTTGCTCATCTTGAGCCAGTTTCTGGAAAAAAAGAATCTAATTTTTTCTGAAGCGCTAATATGGTTATTTAAAAAATTATTTATAATATTCGCGTCATTCGCATGCATTCGTAGATTGGTATCGCTATTTATTAGATAATATGAAACTTGCGATAGCCAGACCGATAAATAAAACACTCAAAAAAATCGAGAAGTAAAACAAGAATTTTTCCATTCCCCTTTTTGTGTAATATCCTCCAAAATCGCCTCCAAAAGCCGCCGAAAGGCCAGATCCCCTGTTTTGAAGAAGGATTGAAATCATCAGAAGAACGCTTACGGCAATTTGAGCTACGCTTATTATTTTCATAACATTGATAATCCTAGCAAATAATTTTTTTCAAGTCAAGAAAAATTACTTAATTTTGGCTTAAACAAGGGAAATATTATTATCCAGCCATTCCTGGAGGATGATGCGCGCGGATTCTTCATCATCATATTTTTTTATTCCTCTTGCTTCCTTCTCGATAAGATTTGCCTGTGCCATTTTGGTGGTAAACATTTCATTTTGGTAAAAAACCTCGACTTCCGAGTTATTCTTGAGCCACTCTCCTAATTTCTTAGCTTCTAATTCTACTACGCCCCTGGCTACATAAATTGGAATTCCAATAATTATTTTGGCGATATTTTCTTTATTTATGATTTCCCTTAAATTTTCTGTTAAATCTTTGTCATTTTTCAG
>JAZDKA010000006.1:0-17057 GCA_043803385.1 Patescibacteria group bacterium
GGCAAAATCCTAAAACGAGACAGAATTTCTTTTATCCTTTCTAATCCGTTCTATGTTGGGCTATTCCGCTATGCTGGCGAAATATACGAAGGCAAGCACCAGCCAGTCATCTCAAAGAAAATTTTTGATAAAGTGCAAGAGATTCTGAAGCAGAGAGGACGACCGCACCACAAAACGAAAAACGAACCGCAAGCGTTTTGCGGACTTTTAAAATGCGGAAAGTGCGGCATGGCTATCACTGGCGAATACAAGGTTAAAAAACAAAAAAATGGCAATGAGCATTATTATGTCTATTACCATTGCACTCATAAATCCAAAACAATCAAATGCAAAGAACCTTGTATTCGCCAAGAGAAGCTGGACAAACAAATTTCCTCTCTGCTCCAAAAATTTTCTTTGAAAAAAGATTGGGCGGATGAACTTTTAAAAATGCTACAAAAAGATAAACTGCAAACCGCCCAATCTTTTGCCGCTTTTGTTCAGGAAACGAAAAATAAAATCGCGGAAATTCAAATCAAGCTCCAGCGGCTTTTGAACGGTTATTTGGAACAAGACATAGACCAAGAAGTATATCGCGAAGAAAAGGCAAAATCGTTGTCCGAGAAAAAGACGCTTGAGGAAAAAATTACTAACCTTGAACAAAAGCGGACTGGCTGGATCGAACCGATGAAAGAATGGATAAAAGAGGCAGAGAATCTGCCTAAAATCGCACGGGAGGGCAACCTTTTTGCCAAAAAGGTTGCGGCCAAAGAAATCTTTGGCTCGAACCTCGTTCTGGCCAACCGCGAGGCGCGCGTGAGCGCGCCGAGCGGCCCTGAATCCAAGCCAAAAATTCAATGGGCGGCCGCAACGGCCGCCCACAAAATGTCGTTTGAAAAATCAAATTGTTTTATCGCGGCACGGCATCGTGAAGGACGTTAGAACTGCGTTGGAGAATTATAAAGGGTTTGTTTGTATTCCAGACCTTAGCTTGAAAGTGTAAAAGGGGTGCCACACACCCCCAGGGGTGGCATTGAAATATAGTTAAGGAGTCTCTTGGTTATATCATATCAAAACAAAAAAGGACTTCCGCCCCAGCAAAAAACAAAAAACTATTCCTTCTTTTAATTTTTTGTTAGTTATATCATTTATATTCATTTATCATTTTCCCTAGCATTTTCGCTTTACTTATTCCTTGCTTTTCCGCTTCTTGGCTTAATTTCTCAAATGTTTTATTAAGAATCATTACATTAAAACGCTTGTATCTTTTGGCGTTTAGCTGTTTCAACCTTTCTTTCAATTGCTGTATCTCTTTTTCATTGTCCATAAATTTTTTTAAAATTATTTAACTTTTATCATTTTCACCTAGATATCCCCACGTTATAAGTAGCACCATCATAAAAAATATTGAAAAATAAAATACGGTTTCTTTATCCTTCGTTGCAAACCACATAAGAATTGCAAAAATAATAATGGTTGACCAAAATTGTTTACTGACCATCTCGTCTGTTAAACTTTTTCTATCCATATTATTTAAAATTAAAAACTATTCCAGGATTTGTATTTTTGGCTATCGTGCATCATCATAGTGCTGTTTTAATGTGTATCTCATTGTTATAAGACCCAATATAAATAATCCCGAAAAAACATAAGTAATCCAATGAGGTTGAAAAAACCATAACCCAGCAAACCAAATCATATTTAATACAATACCAGCACCAAATCCAGTTGCCTTTTCCCACATTGGATGAAAAAAATAGTTTTTTAACATACCTAAAATTATTATTGCTAGTAATACTTTAATCAGTATTCCCCACCAAGTATTTGAAATCATAAATATTCCAAGAAGTGGCACTATCGTGGTAATAGTTGCCATTCCTATACCAGTATTGATGTGGATAGTTTCTTTTGGTTCACTTTCTTTTATTGTTTGATTTTCCATATTATTAAAATTAAAAATTTTCATTGGGTAATGGGTACTTATGATAGCAATCATTTTTTAAATCTGTGTAGTTGGTTGATGCTTGGGTATAGGCAGTATTTTTCGCTTCCGTAGCTGACTTTAAACTACTCACAATCCCAGAAGGAGACATTCCATCAAAATCAGGATTGTAGCTATTTCCTATATTATTAACGGCTTTCTGGTAATAACTCTTCGCATTAGCAAGGCACGTATTTCTTGCGATTTCATTTTTTTTAACAGCCCCTTCTTCCTCTTTTCTTTTAGCTTCTTCCTTTTGTTTTTGTTCTTCCAATAATTCTGTCTGCCTTTTCGATTCTTCGTCTGCTTTTATTTGCTCAATTCTTGCTTGCTCGGTTTTTTCTTGTTCAATTTTAGCTTCCAGCTCTAATTTAGCCATTTCAATATTCGCTTTCTGTCTTTGAGGCAAAAAAATAGCTAAACAATAAACAGCTGATAATGCAATAACTATCATTCCCGCTATAATACTTATTTTTGTTATTTTGTTTAATTTAGCTGGTTGATTTTCCATATTATTAAATTTGAAATTTTAATCAGAAAAAGTTTTTGTTGAACCCAGAATAAGAACCACAAATTCTGATACTGCTCCATAAATTATCAATTTTAATCCGAACTGACGCAGAAAAGATAAAGTCCAAACCGGTTCAGAAGTTTCTAAAAAAGCAATACCAGCGACAACACAAAGCACAAGAATAAAAACCTGCCTTGATGTAAATGTATTAGTATTTTCCATATTATTAATTGAAGACTAGCGGATAGCTAATTTGGTTATTACATAAAGGATAATATATATCAGGATTGTGCCAGCAAAAATTGCTCTTGCTGATGCGTTGTCCTTTGCGAGAAAAAACCCATACAACATAGCTAGCAAAATCCCTATAATTATTTGTCCAAAAATAAGCAAGGTCAGAATGGGCAAAGCTAATGAGTAGTAAAATGCTTTATTTTTAAAAATTGCAGATAAATTTCCCATATATGTTAAATTAAAAATTAAAAACTTATTATTTTAGCTTATTCTCCTTGGCAACTCCCGTGAACACATTGATATTCTTCGTCAAAATTACTATTTTTTACATTTTCCTCGTAGTATTTATCCCAATCCGATTCTGTCCAATTTTTCGTTCTTTCTTTCATTTCTATCCTCGAATAAATATAAACAGCACATACAAAAATAAGAAAAACAACAATAACTATATATAATTTTTTATTTTTATTAAGTTTCATTTTTTTGGCAATCTTCCTCCGCTTTTTATGCATTCATACAAAGAATTATAGGGCGTGAAATTCTTTGTATTTTTATAATAATTAGTTCCTTCTTCGTGGCATATTCCAGTGTCGCTTTTTTTGACTGCAGGCTCGCTACTGCATCCAGATAAAAATAATGCTGATGATAGTAAAATTGTAGCTATAAATATTTTTTTCATTGTTTTAATCTTGGTTATTATTGCTCTTCGGCATAGCTTTCACAGCCCTCGATAAAGGAATTTGAATTTCCACCGCAATCGTTTGGGTCGGTTATTCCTTTTTCTTCAGCCCACTCATAACCAGCTTCGTGTCCCGAACAGTCATCGGTGCATTCATATCCATTGAATGTTTGTGGCTCATAATCATCAGATGAATCATTACTTTCAATAGGAGCAGCATATCTAGCAGATGGAATTTCTTCAGTAGTTTTCTCGGGGACATAAACACTGCTCGAATTATAGTTGCTTGGTGTTGTTTCTTCGGGATAATCCGAACATCCAGATAACAAAAAAACAGCCAAAAAGACTGCCCCTGTTAGATATATTCTGTTTATGCTTTTTCTGGTCATTTTAATTGTAATATTCTTAATTAAAATATAGCACCAGATTGCAGATATTACAAGCACAAAAAAGGTTGATTTTTTGCGGGTTTTGGCGTAAAATAAGAGAAATTACTATTATAATTATATGCGTCCTGTTGAAGAGTTAAGTGATAACAATTTTCTTAATGTCTATTATATAGCCTCGGAAATAAAACGAGAGCTTGAAATTGCGTTAACTTCGAAGATATACATCCCAGAATCCCATATATATTCTCAAAAAAATCCAAACATTCCATGTTTTAGCAATATTCGCAACAAGATACTTTATTATTTGAAAAATATAGGAGAAATAGAAGAGTATCACCCTGTTAATCGTGGACGGATTGGATTAACGGTAGTTTCACAAGATAAATTCTTTTTATTTTGCAGTAAGCTTGCAGACATGCACAATGAACGACTTGCAAAACTAAACACTCTTTCTAAAAATAAAGAGCAACAAGAATTAGTTCCAAGCAAGAATAATTCCACTACCCTAATAGAAAATGAAACTGGATATTTTAAGTTTCAAAAGCAGGGGGAGAAAATAAAAATAGGTGGAAAAGATACTCGCCATTTTAGATTATTGAGATTATTATGCGACCCGATTGATACGGCAAGAACTATTGAAGTAATTTTTGATTCCATTAAAATACCTAGAGACAAAAATGATTCTATGCTTAACAGTTTTAACAATATTCAGTCCATAAACAGAAAGTTGGAGATAGTAAGGTTTGCTATAAAAGAGCTTCAGAAGATAAAAAGAATTCAGGGAAAGTTAAAGTTTATTTTTGATGAAAATCAAAAAACTTACAGACTTAGAATAAGCTAGAGGGTTTCAGAGGGAATTTAATACAACAGCAGGATTATGTTTGGAGGGTTTTAAAAAAATCCTCTTTTTTGTTGCATTAAATTGTATCTTTTATAACAAAAACCCTCTTGTTCCCTCTCTGCCATTTTCATGGAGAGGGTCAGCTAAAATTACTGCGTAAGCATTAATTGAAAATTATATGACTAGAAAATTGGGTGGAAGTCATTCAGGGGAATTACAATATATTCCCCTTGATGAAACAAGCGAATATTTTCAAAGCCACGACATAGGATTGGTCGGATTTTTACTATGCCAAAGCTTTGAATTGTTGAGTTTAGACAAAGCCCTAAAAAATAAGGTGCTCTTTATTTTAAAAAGAAGCAACGGACTGGATGAAGCAATAAATAATTATTGGAGCTTCAATTCATCCGTTGATGCCCAAACCTATTTTAACCAGATTAAGAGATTAAAAAATCAGATTTATAGTTCTGATTAGATTTTATGTTGACGGACAATCAAATCACAAACTTTCAGGAAATTTATAGGAATCGCTTTGGCAAGGAAATTAGCCGAGAGGATGTCCTTGATAAAGGAGCGAAGCTTGTCCGTCTTATGCAAATTATCTATAAGCCAATAACTAAAGAAGAATTTAATCAATTTCAAAACTATGGAAAACCTAATAAAACCTAAAATTATATCAGACCCAGAAATGTGCCCTCATTATATTTCTTGTTCACAAAACTTTTGCCCTCTTGATTCAGAGCTTCATTTAAGAAGCGGGAGCAATCAAGATAAGTGCCGTTGGATGCGAGAACCCAAGCAGTCAAAAATCAAGGGATGGGAATTCACCTCTGGTGGTAGCGTTATGCCAGATGCTATCTTGAAATTCGTGCCAGAGAGCAATCTAGCATGGCTAAATCAGTCATCCAAAACACGCTGGGAAGAACTTAAAAAATTACAATTAGAATTATGCAAAGATATTTTGAAAAAGATTTAGAATTTCTAAAACAACCTAGTAGCTGGCAATCCAAAATGGGAATCAAAATTGCCAAAGCTGGCGTTATACCTATTCCTCTATCCTTATTCAGATTCAAAAGGGATTTAGGACTAAAGTATTCCGATGCTGTTTTTATAGGCTTTGCTTTTATGTATAAGCAAGGGGATTCCCTGCCCTATTTTAGCTTAGCAAAGTTGAATAGGGATTTTGGAATCCCCCAGGACACATCAAACCGCATCGTGAGAAGACTTAGGGAGAAAGGTTATCTTATAACTATTCCCCGAAGCGAAAACGCCAGAGGCAAAGGTAGGAATTCTTATGATTTCTCCGAACTCATAAAAACCTTGGAGAAACTGATAGACATCAATAAGGATAAAATATTCAAAAGCGATAAATGGTCTGTGAATGACTACCTGGATTATGCATTCATAAAGGGCTCCGAGAAAGAGGCGAAATCCGAAAATCGGAGTGAAGAGACCGTCGAAATCGGAGATGATAATAAATATTTAAATAAAAAATAATTAAACAACTAATAAAAAACAATGATTTTATTATATTCTCCGATTCTAGTATATTCATATCCTGCTTATCAGGTAATATCAGGGTCTGTTATTCAGATAGATAACAGAAAGATTTTAGCCGTTTAAAACGGATGAAAAACGGTTAATTACGATGAAATTCTTAAAAAACATCAAACTATTAAAAAAATAGCAAAAGTTAGCAAATTGTATTATAATATAAGCGTATCCTAACTGAATAATTCACGAGTTTTATATTGTCTCCAGCAGGGGGCAATTCTGCTGACAATCACTCGTGATTCGTTAGGATACCAGAATTGTCCCCTGTTGTATTTTTAAATTAAAATTATATGAATCAGAACAAAGAAAAAATAAAATATTTTTTATATGCTAGAAAGTCTTCAGAAAGTGAGGATAGACAAGTTCAATCTATTGATGACCAGACTAATCGCCTGAAACGTCTTGCCAATGATTTAGACTTAAGTGTTAAAAAAGTATTTACTGAAGCGAAGACTGCGAAGAAACCAGACAACCGTCCCATATTCAGTGAGATGCTTAAAAGAATTGAGCAAGGAGAAGCAAATGGAATCTTGTGCTGGCAAATAAACCGCCTTTCCAGAAATCCAGTTGATAGCGGGAAAATAGGCTGGCTTTTGCAACAAGGAACATTAAAATCAATCCAAACCATAGATAAACAATATTTACCCGAAGATAATGTTTTGCTTTTCAGTGTTGAAAGCGGAGTGGCTAACCAGTTTGTTTTAGATTTAAGCAAGAATGTTAGAAGAGGAATCCAGTGCAAGCTAGAGAATGGCTGGAGACCTGGGATGGCTCCAGTTGGATATAAAAACGAACTATACGAACACACGATTGAAAAAGATGAAGAAAGGTTTAATTTAATTAGAAAAGCTTGGGACTTGATGCTTACTGGAAACTATACTGTCCCAAAAATATTAGACAAACTTAATAACGATTGGGGGTTTCGAACACTAAAGAAAAAACGATGCGGAAATAAGCCCTTAGCAATGAGCGGACTTTATAATGTTTTCACTAACTTATTCTTTGCAGGTTTAATTGTGCACAAAGGAAAAACTTATCAAGGCAAGCACGAACCAATGATTACATTGGAAGAATTTGACCACGTTCAAATTATCTTAGGTAGAGAAGGAAAACCCAGACCCAAAACTCATCACTTTGCTTTTACTGGAATGATACGATGCGGAGAATGTGGATGCCTTCATACTGCCGAAACAAAGAAAAAAATTATCCTATCTACGGGAAAAGTTAAGGAATATATCTATTACCATTGCACCAGAAGAAAAAGAGAACTCAACTGTTCCCAAAGAAAAGTCCTTAGCCAAGATAATCTGGAAAAACAGATTATGGAAGAACTTAAGAAATACACAATCTTGCCAGAATTCAGAGATTGGGCTTTGGATGTTATCAGGGAGAAAAATGATAATGAAATTGAAGACAGGACTAAAATTTATGAAATGATTCACAACAGTTTAACGAAAACTCAAAAAGAGCTGGATGAATTAACCAAGATGAGATATAGGAATTTGATTGACGATGAAATGTTTTTGAAAGAAAAAGAAGAACTTCAAAAGAAAATATCCCAGCATAGAGATAAATTAAGAGAAACTGAAAGCCGAGCCGACAAATGGCTGGAACTTACCGAAAGGACTTTTAATTTCGCTACCTACGCTTCAATCAACTTCAACAAAGGCACCATAGAAGAAAAGAAAGAGATTCTATCCGCTTTATGTTCGAACCCAATAATAAAAGACCAAAAACTGGCTATTCAAGCCGAAGAATGGTTTCAAGTGATGAATGATGGCTATAAACCGTTAGAAGCGGAATATCTAAGGTTAGAACTAAACAAAACGCCCTTGAATAAAGTAAAAAGTGAGCAATTACACTCACTGATTACACGATGGCACGGGGTGTAGGAATCGAACCTACGCTAAAAGTTTTGGAGACTCTCGTACTACCACTATACGAACCCCGCATTAAATTAATTTTATTCGCTTTAAAAGTCCACTGTACGCTGAACCGAATTTTTTAAGCTGTCTTTCTCTATCTTCAGCTAATAACTTATTTGGATATGCTTCGTAATAAACCAGTTTTAGCGGTCGTCTATGCTTAGTTGATTCTACTAATCCATCTTCGTGCTCTTTTATTCTCAACTTTAGATTACTCGAATATCCTATATAAAACTTGTTATCCTTTTCACTTTTTAGCAAGTAAACGTAATACATTTAATTTCTGTTTTGAAAATTGCATAAGTTGGAGAGAATCGCCCCGCCGCTCGCGAGCGGCGGGGTTGGAGGCCGATGTTCTACCACTAAACTAATCCCGCATTATCGAAGTCGGACTTCGATAAATAGTTACTTCACTTCTTTATGTAAAATATTTTTTCTGCAAAATTTGCAATATTTCTTGAGCTCTAATTTTTCTTTGAGTTTCTTTTTGTTTCTTTTGGTAAAATGTGTGATGTTTTTGCAAACAGAACATTTTAGCTTCACTATGTTTTCCCTAGCCATGATGATTCAAATCTCGAATCTACCCCAATCTATTCGCGAATATTCGCGAAAAATTCGTGTTGATTAGCGAGTTATATAATTATGAGCCGGAGAGAGGGATTGAACCTCCAACCTTTCGCTTACAAAGCGATTGCTCTACCATTGAGCTACCCCGGCAAGACACGCATTGATGTGGGTGCGGCAGGACTCGAACCTGCGTAGCCCGAAGGCGTTGGTTTTACAGACCAATGTAATTGCCACTATACGACACACCCATCTAAAATAAACTTTGAGCCGTTGTCCGGATTTGAACCGGAGACCTACTCCTTACTCCCGCACCAAATTTTGGTGCGGGACAAGCATGGAGTTGCGGCATTCACCCCGCACCTTCTGAGCCGACAATCAGAATTGAACTGATGACCTTCTCCTTACCATGGAGACGCTCTGCCAACTGAGCTATGTCGGCAGAAGGTGCGGGGCCAACTGAGTTTAAAATCTACATTTTGCTATAAACAATTTTTTGAAGCCGCCTAATTTTTATTTTCGCCTTTCTGTTGGCCGGACTTAACTTCAATACCTCCTCGAAGCAAGACAAGGAATCATTAAAATTTCCTATTTCAATGTAATAATCTCCCAGGCGTTCGTATGCTTCAATATCTTTTGGATTAAGAGCGACTCTTTCTATCAATGCCCTTTCGAACTCATTTCGAATTTCCCCTTTAGGATCCGGCTGAACGACTTCCTTGCTTATCATCGGCTCAACTTCTTTTTCCTCATATTCTTCATGCAATATTTTTCCTCTCACTACCGGAACAACATTGTCAATATTTGGTTTTCTTGTCAACACAACGGGCTTTCCAATTGATTCCTGCTCTGGAAATTTTTGCCCTTCTTTGTCGAATCCTTCCATAATTTCTGATCTTTTTTCTCTTTTTTCTTTTATTGAATGAAACCAATTATCAGTCCGGTTATAAAATTTCAAAGAAAACAATTTGAATCTTTGCATTATCTTTTCAGAAATTTGCAGGATCAGCTGAGTGAATCGAAACAGCTTCCTGTTTCTTTCTCCGCTTAGTTCTGCATCTCTTTTCTCTTTAAGCAAAACCTCGTCAGGGATTTTGCTGCTCTTTTTGAAAAGAAATAGAATAAGGGCTGCGAGACTCAAAACTATTATGATTGGTGGGATGATGTAGCTTAACATTTTCGTCTATTAGGATATTCGCGGCATTTCCGCCAAAGGCGGACCCGCCTATGGCGGGCGATATGCATTCGTGAATTAGTGCCGCTATTATATTATTTAATTTCTTCTTTTTTTACAATTTTTATCTTTCCATCTTCCGTTTTTATTTTTACGGTCTGCTTCATTATGTCGATATCCAAAACTTCTCCCTTTTCTTCTCTGGTTTTAACAGTACTTCCGATTTCGGGCATGCCGGCAATCATTTCCTGATATTGCTTTGCTTCATAAGATAAACAGCACATAAGCCTTCCGCAAACTCCTGAAATTCTTTCCGAGCCTCGGCTGGCAACCTGCTGAATTCTAGCCATTTCCGTCGATATGCTCGGGATATTTCCGGGAAAGCGGACACAGCACAATTCTTTTCCGCAAATTCCGCATCCTCCCAGCCTTCTGGCTTCATCGCGCGATCCGATTTGAAGCATCCTGACGCTTCTATGAAAAATCTTTGCCAAATTTTTAACTAATTCCCTAAAATCAACTCTTTCATCGGCAGTAAAAATCACAACCACATTACTTCCGTCCAGGCTTATTCTCGCATCAATAAGTTTCATTCCAAGATTCAGCCTTTTTATTTCGCTTTTGGAAACTTTTAAAATATCTTCTCTTTTTTCTTCATTTTTTTCAAAGGTCTCGATGTCGCGGGGCGTTGCCACCCTTACTATCGGCTGGCAACTTTCTTCCGTTTCTATATCATTTTCAACAATTCCCAAATCATTTCCAAAATCTCCTTCCAAAATCACTTTATCTCCTTTTTCAAGCTTAACGTCTCCAAAACATAAACGAGGATTCTCCCAGCTATATAGATTGACTAAATATTTTGCCATTTTTGTCTGCGAGCGGAGCGAGTAGCTACAAAAATGAGCATCCCGCACCAATTCTTTAATTTTGCTATTGCATTTCAACCAGTTAAGCCGCACTTGCCTCAAGTAAGGCGAATCTGAGAATAAATCTACAAAATTTTTAAGCTCTAGTCGGAATTGGTGCTGGGATAAAATCTATCCTCTATAATTCGTATCTTACAAACTCTCCGACCTGGATATTTTCTCCGATTACTCCGATTTTTTCAGCTACCAGCTCTCCAACGGTAATTTCGGGATTTTTTACAAAAGGCTGCGAGAGAAGAGCCAGCTCTTCCCTGAATTTTTTCTCTTTGCCCTCCAGAATTTTTTCCATAATATTTTCCAGCTTGCCTTCATTCTTGAGCTGCTCTTTCCAAATTTCTTTTTCTTTGTTTACTATTTTTTCGGAAACATCTTCCGGCTTTAAAAATTTAGGATTCATCGCGGCAATATGCATAGCAATATCTTTTGCCAGCGCCTGAAAATCTGAATTTCTAGCTACAAAATCGGTTTCGCAAAAAAGCTTTACCATCACCCCGACTCTGTTATTGGAATGAATGTATGAAGCCACAATTCCCTCCTTAGCAGTTCGATCTGATTTTTTAATAGCTTTGGCTCGTCCAGTTTCTCGCAGAATATCAATTGCTTTTTCTTCATCGCTATTGGCCTCGGTGAGGGCTTTTTTAATATCCACCATTCCCGCGCCAGTTTTTTCCCTAATTGTTTTTATTTTATTTAGCATTATTTTAAATGAACAGCGACCAGTGAACAATGACCAATAAATTTTTATTTACTGTTCTCTGCTCCTTGCTCTCTGTTCTCTGATAAATTACTTTCCAAAATCGCTTTGCAAACATAGCCCAGCATCAGCCTTACTGATGATATTGCATCATCATTAGCCGGAATCGGGTAATCAACAATTGTTGGATCAGTATTCGTGTCCGCAAGAGCTATTACCGAAATTCCCACTTTTTTCGCTTCTTTGATGGCAAGTTCATTCTCTTTTATATCAGTCACAAATATCGCTCCCGGAAGTTCTTTCATATCCTTGATTCCTCCCAATTTAATCTCCAATTTATCCAGTTCTTCCTGCATTTTCATTTGCTCAAATTTGGTATATTTTTTCACTTCTCCGCTATCGATCATGTCTTTGAGATCCTTAAGGTATTTCGCTCTGGCTCTTATTATCTTGAAATTCGTAAAGGTTCCCCCCAACCATCTTTCCACGACGAATGGCATTCCTGCCGCCTTGGCCGCGCTTCGAGTAATCTCTTTGATTTGTTTCTTTGTTCCAACAAAAAGTATTTCCTTTCCACCCGATTTAACTTTTTTGATAAATTCCAAGGCCTCTTTCAATTTCTCTTCGGTTTTTTGAAGATCAATTAAGTTTATCCCTTTTCTCGTCCCAAAAATATATTCATCCATCTTTGGGTTTCTTCGCGATTTTTGATGCCCGAAATGGACACCTTTTTTGATCATTGCTTCCATGCTTATTTCCAGATTGGAAAAATCGAGATTAGCAAAATAATCCTCTTTTGAGGATTCCTTGTTGCCATCCTTTTTCTCTTTGGCCTGGATAGTTTTGTTTTCTTCCATCGTTTTTTACCTTAATAATTATTTATCCCGCCAATAGCAGGACAATACTTTTTCTTTTAATGGCCCTAAATCCCGAGTGCTCGGGACAGGAAGGACCCGGAAAAAGTACAATTTTTATACCTAAACGGTACATATTACAGTATATCAAAACCTTACCTCTTGTCAATTCTGGCTTTATATGATAGAATTTCAGGGTTAATAATTATGTTGATTCGAGTCATTCGGGTGCAAATTCGGGTCATTCGGGTCGCTTTCATAAAATGAAAAAGGGAATTCATCCAGAATACCATGACGACGCAAAAATAATCTGCTATTGCGGAGCGGAAATGGAAACCGGCTCAACGCAGAAAGAAATGCATGTGGAAATTTGTTCACAGTGCCATCCTTTATATACCGGAAAAAAGAAGGTAATGGATATCGCCGGACGAGTCGACCGCTTCAAAAAAATGACTGAAAAGAAAGAGGCTATCGTCAGCAAATCCAAAGAAGTTAAAAAAACTGAAAAAGTTAAAGCAAAGAAACCTGCCTCCGCTAAAGCTATGCCGAATAAAAAGGTCAAGATAGACAAGTCTGTCAAGAAAGCAACTAAATAAATTCTTAAAAAACTATAAACTCTTCAAAAAGCTTCCCTCAATCGGAAGCTTTTTTGCATTACACAATTACTACTATATGTAATTGTGTGGTAGTAGAGCTAATCTATTTACCTATTTTACCGGCAACAAAATGTGTATGCATTTTTCCGCATATGCGATAAATTACATACACTTATTAGTTGTGGGTTATTAGTCGTCAGTTATTCGATGCTAATTCCTCTTCTCGTATGATGTTTTCTGGCAATTTTTATTCTGGCTGATTCTCTTTCAATTGCCGCCGCCACTTTGGCATATTCTTCATCGTCCATGGAAATCCTCGCTTTCATAAGCTCTTCTGCGCGTTTTTTCGCTTCTTCAGCGGCTTTTAGATCAATTTCTTCCACTCTTTCCGCCGTATCGGCCAAAAGCACCAAATTATTTTTATCAAATTCAACAAAGCCTCCGGAAGTGGCAAGAATTATTTCTTCGCCTCCTTTTTTGAGACAAATCTCTCCCGCCTTAAGAGAAGCGATATAGGAAGTATGATTGGGCAGTATCGTCACTTCTCCGTCAGTAACCGGAAGCGTCGCCTGGTCAATTTCATCTTCAAAAACAGTGCGTTCCGGAGTTACTATTTTAAAATGTATTTTCATATCAGTGAACAGTGAACAGTGATCAGTGAACAATAAAAACTAATCATTTTCACAATCTAAATTTTTTAGTTTATTTGATATTGTATTAATACTTGCCCACAACATTTTACTAACTTCTTCAGAATCTTTATAAAAATCCATGTATGCATCCTTACTTATGTATCCTCTCTTGTAGGCAAAATAAATCTGATATTTAGCTTCGGCTAATGATGCGTAAGATATCTCCAGAAAATTAAGAAATACTTTACTTTTATTTCTGGAATATCCCTCTATCAAATTAGATGGAACAGATACCAGTGATCTTCTAACTTGAGATGTTAAACCAAATAACTCATCCTTGGGAAATTTATAAGTTAAATCATATCCTTTATGAGCTAACAAATTTGCTTTCTTTTTTAATATGCTGTTCATAAATACTGTTCACTGATCATTGCTTCTTGATCTCTGATATATCCCCTTTCATATAAAACTCCTGTTCCGCGACGCCGTCATATTCTCCATTCAATATCGCTTTGAACGCCTTTACGGTATCGGCTAGCTTCACATATTTTCCGGGAGTTCCGGTAAACTGCTCGGCTACAAAGAACGGCTGGGACAAAAATTTCTGAATTTTTCTGGCGCGCGCCACGGTGATTTTGTCTTCATCTGCCAGCTCTTCCATTCCTAAAATCGCAATAATATCCTGAAGATCTTTGTATCTCTGAAGCACTTTTTGCACGGCTCGAGCTACTTGATAATGCTCTTCGCCGACAATATTCGGATCTAAAATCGTTGAACTGGAATCAAGTGGATCAACGGCCGGATAAATTCCCAGTTCGGAAAGCGGACGGGACAATACTACTGTTGAATCAAGATGCCCGAAAGTTGTCGCCGGCGCTGGATCGGTAAGATCGTCAGCCGGAACATAAACCGCCTGCACGGAAGTAATTGAGCCTTTTTTGGTGGAAGTAATTCTTTCCTGGAGCTTGCCCATTTCTTCCGCCAGCGTCGGCTGATAACCTACCGCTGATGGAATACGACCCAGAAGCGCGGATACTTCAGATCCAGCTTGAGTGAAACGGAATATATTGTCGATAAACAAAAGGATGTCTTTATTTTCATCGTCGCGGAAATATTCCGCCATGGTAAGCGCGGAAAGCGCTACTCTCTGCCTTGCTCCCGGCGGTTCGTTCATTTGGCCAAAAACTAAGCAAGTTTTATTCAAAACTCCGGACTTTTTCATGTCATAGTACAAATCATTTCCTTCCCTGGTTCTTTCTCCCACGCCGGCAAAAACAGAATATCCTCCGTGTTCCTGCGCGATGTTCCGGATAAGTTCCTGGATAATAACGGTCTTTCCTACGCCTGCTCCACCAAAAAGTCCGACCTTTCCGCCTTTCACGAACGGACAGATCAAATCAATAACTTTTATTCCGGTTTCAAAAATTTCCGTTGTAGTTGATTGCTCATCAAACTTTGGCGCATTGCGATGGATTGGATAATATTTTTGAGTCTTAACTGCTTCTTTCCCGTCAATCGGTTCGCCCAAAAGATTAAACATACGGCCCAGCGTTTCCTTTCCTACTGGAACTTTGATCGGAGCGCCAGTATTAGCTACCTCCATTCCACGCTTCAGTCCGTCAGTCGAACCCATCGCTACTGCACGGACTTTGTTTCCGCCCAGATGCTGATGGACTTCCAAAACCAGCCTTTTATCATCGGCCAGTTTTATTTCCAGCGCATTATAAATTTCCGGCAATTCACCAGTGAATTCAACATCCACCACCGGCCCGATTACTTGGACAATTTTTCCTTTGTTCATACATTTTATAGTTTATAAGGTTTATAAAGTCTTTAAAGTCTATAAAGCATTTACTATTTACTTTACGAACTTTATGAACTTTCTAACTTTATGGACTCCGATATTTTGCCTTATTTCGGCTAATATTCACTAGCTAAAACTCAACGCTTGACATTTCCTGTATTTTGGAGTACAATTACAGGTTGACAGTGTTCAACAAATTTCTTTAAAAAGGAGACGAGCATGATACTAACAATATTGGTAGTAGGCGGAGCAGTGGTTGTATCGATTTTAGTAGTAGCGGTAGTGACATTTTACACGCTACGAGCATTGGCTATAGTAATAGAGAAGGCCGTAGATGCTATCGTAGATGCTATCAAGGGCAGCAACAACAAGAAGTAAACCCGAAGGATCATCAATTGGCAAAACATTGCCGATTGCTCTGGTCCTTTTTTATTTTCAAAAGAACTTTATTTACAGGGACCAACGAACAGTGATCAATGAACAATATTTTATTTTTTCTTGTTCACTGACCTCTGTTCTCTGTTTACTGCTCGAGCGCCGCACGGCCGGCTGAAATTTCCGAAATTTCCTGCGTAATCTTTGACTGTCTGATCTGGTTATACGCCAGCGTGAACGCGCTTGCCATATCTTTCGCCGCGTCGGTCGCGTTTTTCATTGCCACCATTCGGGCTGATTCTTTCGACGCATTTGATTCCAAAAGCGCGTGATAGATTTGCATTTCAATAAGTCGGGGGAAAATAAAATTCAAAACTTCTTTCGGGCTCGGCTCGACTTTATATTCCACTTCCGGTTCCTCAAATCCATACTCTTTCGCCAAGGCATCCATTTCTAAAATATGCTTTTCCAGATCTATTTTTGATATTGGCAGAATTTGCCTTATCTTTGTCTGTTGTCTTATGGCAGAAACATAATCAGTATAAGCAATAACTACTTTATCAAATGTTTTGTCCAAATATCCTTCCGTTGCAATTTTGGCAAGCGGCCTCACATCTTCAATGAGGGAATAATAAGTAAGCTGGGGAAAGCTGGCAATAATATCCCTTCCAAGCTTCCTTAGCATTTTTTCTCCCTTTTTTCCAACCGTCACAAAATCGATTTTAAGCTTGTCTTTGGAAACTTCCGCTTCAATTTTTTTAAATCCCACGCGATTCATCATCAATTTTTCCGGATTTTGGAGCTCTTCCCTAATTTTTTTCAGAATTTGAGTGTTGTACGAACCGCAAAGCCCCTTATTGGAAGTAACCAGAATGATTAAAATATGCTTTACCCGCCTCACTTCCAAAAATCCGGACTTTTCTTCCTTGAAAGCACGGGACAAATTTTTGAGAACGCTCCAGGCGGTGTGGGCATAAGGACGAACATGAAGCACGCCTTTCACTGCCCTTCTCATTTTGGCAGCCGAAACCATCTCCATCGCCTTGGTAATCTTAGCGGTGTTGTTGATGGATTTTATTCGGCGGCGAATGTCTTTAATGTTATTCATTCGCAGTGAACAGTGAACAGTGAACAGTGAACAAAAAAAATTATATTTTTATTACTGTTCTTTGATCACTGACTCTTGGTCACTGATTACTTTTTCATACTCTTGAATTCTTCTATTGCTTTATTTAATTTACTAACTATATCGTCTGTCAATTCTTTCTTCTCGGCTATCATTTTTAAAACATCTTTCTTTTGCCCATTCATAAATTTCTGGAATTCATTTTCAAAATCTTTTATT
>JAZDKA010000007.1:0-9055 GCA_043803385.1 Patescibacteria group bacterium
AGAAAAAGAATTTACGAAAAACAATGGAAGCCGGACCCACGCTACAATAATTTATTGGTTGGCCGTTTTATTGGCCGGATAATGAATGAAGGGAAAAGAAGCGTAGCGGAAAGGATAGTTTACGACTCGTTTGATATTATCCACGAAAGAACTAACAAAGGCGGACTTAATATTTTCGAACAGGCGATAAAAAATGTTTCTCCTCTTCTCGAGCTTAAATCCAGAAGAGTTGGGGGAGCAAATTATCAAGTTCCTATTCCGGTGCAGGGAGAGAGAAGGCAGACCCTGGCGATGAGATGGATCATTGATGTTTGCCGGAAGAAAAAAGGAAAGAAAATGGCGGAAAAATTAGCCGATGAATTTACCGAAGCTTCCAATAAAACCGGAGCCGCAATGAAGAAAAGAGAAGACACCCATCGAATGGCCGAGGCCAATAAAGCATTTGCCCATTTCGCGTAAATTTTATGCCACGCAAATATCCAATCGATAAATACCGAAATATCGGCATTATTGCCCATATTGACGCTGGGAAAACAACTACTACCGAGCGTATTTTGTATTACACCGGAATTACTCATAAGATCGGAGAAGTGCACGAAGGCGAAGCGGTGATGGACTGGATGGAGCAGGAAAGAGAAAGAGGAATTACCATCACCAGCGCAGCCACAACTTGTTTTTGGAAAGATTGCCAGATTAATATCATTGATACTCCGGGACACGTTGATTTTACCGTTGAAGTGGAAAGATCGCTTCGCGTTCTTGACGGAGGAGTAACTGTTTTTGACGGAAAAGAAGGAGTAGAACCGCAGTCAGAAACTGTTTGGAGACAAGCGGAAAAATATAATGTTCCCAGGCTTTGTTTCATAAACAAAATTGACAAAGAAGGGGCTAATTTTGAATTTTCTTTAAGTTCAATTTGGGATAGGCTCACGCCGCATGCGGTGGCAGTGCAAATTCCAATTGGAGAAAGAGGGGACTTTTCAGGAGCAGTGGATCTAATGAAAATGAAAGCTGTTTATTTTGAAGGAGATAAGGGGGAAAAGGTCGTGGAAAAAGAAATTCCGGAAGAACTTTTAGGCAAAGCCAAAGAATGGAGAGAAAAAATGATTGAAAAAATTGCCGAAACCAACGATATTCTTACTGAAAAATTTCTGAATGGAAAAGAAATATCAGAAGAAGAACTTAAAAAAGCTCTTCGTGTGGCGGTAATAAAAGCTAAAATGTTTCCGGTATTTGTCGGAACTGCTCTTCGCAACAAAGGAGTCCAATTGATTTTGGATGCGGTTATTGATTATCTTCCATCACCAGTTGATGTTCCTCCGGTAAAAGGAACAAGCCCAAAAACCGGAGAAGAAATTGAAAGAAAAGCATCTGATGAAGAGCCTTTTTCCGCTTTGGCTTTTAAAGTTGCCACTGATCCGTTTGTCGGCCAGTTAACCTTTTTCCGAGTTTATTCAGGAATGATTAAAGCCGGTTCCTATGTTTTGAATTCTACTAAAGATGAAAAAGAAAGGGTTGGAAGGATTCTCCGGATGCATTCAAATCACAGGGAAGAAATTGAAGAACTTTATGCCGGAGGAATAGGAGCTCTCGTAGGGCTGAAAAGCACCACTACGGGAAATACTCTCTGCGATATGGACAAACCGATTGTTTTGGAATCGATAACTTTTCCCGAACCGGTTATTGATATTGCCATTGAACCGAAGACTAAAGCTGACCAGGAAAAAATGGGGATTGCCCTCAAAAAACTATCCGAAGAAGACCCGACGTTCAGAGTCAGATCCGATGAAGAAACCAACCAGATAATTATTTCCGGAATGGGAGAGCTTCATCTAGACATTATTGTCGATAGAATGAAAAGAGAATTTAAAGTCGAAGCCAATATAGGACGGCCTCAAGTGGCTTACAGGGAAACAATTAGAGTTTCTGCGGAAGCGGAGGGAAAATATATTAAGCAGTCCGGAGGCCGCGGACAATACGGACATTGTTGGATTAAGGTTGAACCGCAAAAACCGGGCGAAGGCTTTGAATTTGTTGATAAAATAAAAGGAGGAGTTATTCCGCAGGAATTCATCTCGCCTATTGAAAAAGGAGTCAAAGAAGCTATGAATAGCGGAGTTTTGGCCGGTTATCCGGTGGTGGATATTAAGGCTACTCTTTATGACGGATCTTTTCATGAAGTTGATTCATCGGAAATTGCTTTTAAAATTGCCGGCTCAATGGCATTTCAGGAAGCAACCAGAAGAGCCAAGCCGGTTATTCTGGAACCAATAATGAAAGTTCAGGTAATATGTTCGGAGCAATTTATGGGAGATGTGGTGGGAGATGTAAATTCAAAAAGAGGAATTATTAAGGAAATTAATGACAGAGGTGAAGGAAATGCGAGAGTCAAAGTAATAGACGCAGAAATTCCACTAGCCTCGATGTTTGGTTATGCAACCCAGCTAAGAAGCATGACGCAGGGAAGAGCTAATTATTCAATGGAGTTTGGACACTATGCCGAAGTCCCAAATAATATCGCTGAAGGGATAATGAGCAAAAAATAAAAGTTTTTTACGTATTTTTACGAGTATACGAATTTATAGTTTTTGGCGATTTTTGGCTTGACACAGTTTGAATTAACTGTTAAGATACTAAGGTTTTTGACACTATTTTTATTTGTGTTAAAATATACTTGTCCCTCACCACTTTTATTTATGACTCTCATAAGTTTAAATAAATAAAAATAGCGAGAAAATATTGATGAAAGTGGTGAGGGATACAATAATTTATTAAATTAAATATTTGCTATTAGCCGGGGGATTTTTTTAATTTCCGACTATAAGCGCAAAAGTCAAAAAATATGGCAGCAGAAAAATTCCAAAGAAATAAGCCCCATATCAATGTGGGAACCATAGGACACGTTGATCATGGAAAGACCACTTTAACAGCAGCTATTCTTCATGTCTTAAGCTTTAAGGGCTGGGCGAAAGCAAAGGGAGTTGATGATATTGACAAAGCCCCAGAAGAAAAAGAGCGTGGTATTACTATTGCTACGGCTCATGTTGAATATGAATCGGAAAAAAGGCATTATGCCCACGTGGACTGTCCGGGACACGCCGACTATATCAAAAATATGATTACCGGTGCTGCTCAAATGGACGGAGCGATTTTGGTTGTGAGTGCTACCGACGGACCGATGCCCCAAACACGAGAGCACATTCTTTTGGCTCATCAGGTAGGAGTTTCAACAATTATTGTTTTCATCAATAAAGTTGATATGGTTGATGATTTGGAATTGATTGATTTAGTTGAAGCCGAGGTTCGAGAATTGCTTTCAAAATATGAATTTGACGGAGACAATGCAGTAATCATCAGGGGTTCGGCTCTCAAGGCTCTTGAGACCAAGTCGGCTGAAGACGAAGCTGCCAAGCCAATTTTTGAACTGCTTGCTGCTCTCGATGAAAAAATTCCTGAACCGGTAAGAGATGTCGACAAGCCGTTTTTAATGCCGATTGAAGATATTTTCTCAATCGAAGGAAGAGGAACGGTCGTTACCGGAAGAATCGAAAGAGGAACGGTAAATCTGAATGATGAAGTAGAAATTGTCGGATTAAAAGCTACTCAAAAAACAGTTGTTACCGGAATCGAAATGTTCAATAAATCTTTGGACAAAGGACAGGCCGGAGACAACGCCGGAGTGCTTATCCGAGGAACCAAAAAAGAAGACGTAGAAAGAGGACAGGTTCTGGCCAAGCCGGGATCAATCACTCCTCATACCGAATTTGAAGGAGAAGTTTATATTCTTACTAAAGAAGAAGGCGGAAGGCATACCCCATTTTTCAAAGGATACAAACCTCAATTCTATATCAGAACTACTGATGTTACGGGGGAAGTTATTTTGCCGGAAGGAACTGAAATGGTAATGCCTGGAGATACCGCGAATCTCAAGATTAAGCTTATTGCTCCCGTGGCCATGGAAGAAGGAATGAGATTCGCAATTCGAGAAGGAGGAAAGACAGTAGGTTCCGGAGTAGCTACAAAAATCATAAAATAATCGAGTTTCTTTACGAATTACGAATTTGTACGAATATACGAATTCAAGTTTGGAGTTCGTATATCGTACATTCGTAAGGCATAATTTGTTAGTAATTTTAGTGATTATATAGGTATATCGCGTTAATTTAAAAATAATTTATATTGAAGAGATGATGAAACAACCAGAAGAAGGCACAAGAGTAAGAATAAAAATCAAGGCTTACGATAATAAGATTATTGACCAGTCGGCAAAAAAGATAGTGGAAACAGCCGAGAGAAGCGGAGCCAAAATTACCGGTCCAGTCCCTCTTCCAACTGAAATCCATAAAGTAACAGTCAATAAGTCAACCTTCGTCCACAAAGATTCCAGAGAGCAATTTGAAATGGTGATCCATAAAAGGCTTATTGATATTTGGAATCCGACTAGCAAAACGATAGAAAATCTAACTAGCCTTGATCTTCCCGCGGGAGTTGACATAGAAATAAAGATGTGATAGAAATATGTATCTAGTTAAAGTCGCCGACACCAAAATTTGGTGTGGCGATACTCAATTAGCCATTTAAATTCCGATTATTCGGGGTTGGCTGGTGAAAGCCAGTTTTTTTATTGAAAAATATGACCAAGTTTATATTAGGTAAAAAATTGGGAATGACAACTATTTATGACGAGAAGGATGGAGCACTGAACGTGACTTTGATTGAATGCGAGCCCAATAAGGTTTCCCTTATTCGCACCGAAGAAAAAGACGGCTATAACGCAATTCAATTGGAAGTCGGCAAGACTAAAAATAAAAAAGCAAAAAAAGAATTCAGAATTGAAAAGGCTTCAAAAATAAAAGAAGGGGATGAAATGAAAATTGATATTTTTGAAATAGGAGAAAAAGTCAAAATAAGCGGAATTTCCAAGGCCAAAGGATTTCAGGGTGTAATGAAAAGACACGGATTTAGCGGATCCAAAAAGACTCATGGCCACAAGCATGACTGGAGAGCCCCTGGTTCTATAGGAGCAACATTTCCGGAACACGTAATAAAAGGGAAAAAAATGGCTGGAAGAATGGGCGGAGAAAGGTCGTCAGTTAAAAATTTAAAAATAGTTTATTTGGATAAAGAAAAGAATTTACTGGGAGTAAAAGGCGCTGTTCCGGGAGTAGTTGGAAGGATAGTGGAAATAAGAGGGTAGCTTTTACGAAATTACGAATTATTTACGAATATACGAATGTTTATAAGCTATATTTGAGTGTTTTAAGATTGAGTTATGAAAATATCAGTATACAATTCAGAAGGAAAGAAAGTTGAGGACATTGAATTATCTCCAGAAGTTTTTGGCTTGCCGATGAATAATGAGCTTTTGCATCAGGCCTATATTGCGATTTCATCCAATCAAAGGACGGTTTTGGCCCATACAAAAGACAGAGGAGAAAGATCCGGATCCGGGAAAAAGCCCTGGAGGCAGAAGGGAACCGGCAATGCCAGAGTTGGTTCAGTAAGGACTCCGGTATGGAGAAAAGGAGGAATTGTTTTCGGACCGACCAAGGAAAGGAATTTTAAAAAGGATATAAACAAGAAAATGATGAGGAAGGCTATTTTATTAGCTTTGAGCGAAAAAGTTAAAAGCGGAAATTTGGTAATCTTGGATAAGTTGGAGATAGCCGCTAAAAAAACGAAAGAATTTGCAAAAGTTCTTGGCAATCTGAAAATCAAAGGCAGTTCGCTCGTTGGCTTTTCCGGCAAAGAAAAAGATCTGCAAGTTTTTTCAAGGAATATAAAAAAAGTCCGAAATATATTGGCTAGCAATTTGAATGTTTTCGATATTTTAAATAACAAAAATTTGATTTTAAGCAAAGATTCGATAAAGTATTTAGAAGAGAAATACAAACAAAACACGAAATAAACGAATATTGACACTAAAACAACCAAATTTCGTTTAATTCGTGTGAATATTAGTTAAAATTAGTGTATTTTATATGGCCATCATCGAAACCAAAAAAGAAGATAAAAAGGAGAATAAAGTTATTGCGGAAAAATCCAAGACACAATTTTCAGGCAAGGCTGATTTTGCTTCGAGATTTTTGATCGAACCATGGATCACGGAAAAATCCCATCAAGAAATGGCGCAGAATAAATATATTTTTAGAGTAAGCAAGGATTCAAGCAAGGTTAGCGTTAAAAAAGCAGTTGAGGATTTATATAAAGTTTCCGTTCTCGATGTTAATGTCGTGAATATTCCTCCAAAGAAGAGAATTTATGGAAAAACAAAAGGATTTAAATCGGGATTCAAAAAAGCAATAGTAAAATTAAAAAAAGGAGATAAGATAGAGTTATTTGAAGGAGTATAAATATGGCTATAAAAAAATACAGAAGAAATAATGCAGGCAGGAGAAATATGTCGGTGGTAAAACCGGATGATTTGACTGATAAAAAACCTGAAAAATCATTGATTTCAATGTTGTCGAGAAAGTACGGAAGAGCCGGCGGAAAAATTTCCGTGAGGCACAAAGGAGGCGGACATAAAAGAAGGTACCGCTTAGTTGATTTTAAGATGGACAAATTCAATATTCCTGGAAAAATTGTTGCAATGGAAAAAGATCCGAATAGAAGTTCACTCGTTGCTTTAGTAGTTTACAAAGACGGAGAAAAAAGATATATTTTAGCATCTGAAGGAATGAAAAAAGGAAAGGAGATAGTTTCTTCGGAAAGAGCTCCAATAAAAAAAGGAAACAGAACGATGCTTAAAAATATTCCCGTGGGAACAATTATTTCGAATGTTGAAATTTTTAAAGGAAGGGGTGGGCAGATAGTAAGAAGTGCCGGAAGCGGAGCAACGATTATGGCGACAGACGAAAAAATGGCGCAGATAAAATTATCTTCCGGGGAAATAAGATTAGTTGATAAAGAATGTTATGCTACAATAGGACAGGTAAGTAATTTCGAGCATAGTTCCATAAATATCGGAAAAGCAGGAAAGAGCAGATGGCTTGGGAAAAGGCCGGCAGTTCGAGGTTCGGCTATGAATCCAGTAGATCATCCTCATGGCGGAGGGGAAGGAAGGCAGGGAATCGGACTTAAACATCCAAAAACTCCTTGGGGTAAGCCTGCGCTTGGAAAGAAAACAAGGAAGAAGTTTAAATATAGCAATAAACTCATATTAAAGAGAAGAAATAAGTAGTAGCGATACGAACAATACGAACTAGCATACGAATATTACGAACAATTAATTAAAAAGTTCGTGGCATTCGTATAAAATTCGTAGATTAGTATCGGGATTGTTATGTCTAGAAGTTTAAAGAAAGGTCCTTTCGTAGACGAAAGGCTCATCAAAAAAATAAAAGACAAGAAGCCTGGAGACAGAAGTATCATTAAGACTTGGTCAAGGGCTTGTGTTATTTCCCCTGAAATGATTGGATTTACTTTCGGCGTGCATAACGGCAAAGAATTCATTTCTGTTTATATTGCTGAAGAAATGGTAGGTTATAGACTGGGAGAATTTTCTCCTACCAGGAAGTTCACTAGACATGGTGGAAGAATGCAAAAAGAATTGGAAATAGCGGCAAAACAGAAAGAATTAGATGCAGCCAAAGCAGTAAAAGTGGCAGAAACAGATAAAAAATAGTTGTGGAATTTAATGGTTATCCCGCACCAATTCCGAAGGCAAGCTTATAAATATTTTATAGATTTATCCTCGGAATCGCCTGCGGCTTAGCCTGTTGATATACAAAAAATATAAATTGCGAATTGATGCGGGATGCTCATTTTTACAGCTGCTCGCTCTGCTCGCAGGTAAAAATGGCATGAAAGTTATAGCCAAACTTAATAATTTGAGAATATCCCCGAGGAAAGTAAGGTTGGTAAGGGATTCGATGAAAGGGCTTGATATCAAGGAAGCTTTATTTGATCTCGAAAATATGGTAAAAAAATCAGGCGTTCCTTTTGAAAAATTGCTTAATAGCGCTATCGCTAACGCAGAAAATAATTTCGGCTTAGACAGGGATAATTTGTATATTTATGATATTCAGGTAGGATCAGGGCCAACTCTGAAGAGATGGCTTCCTAGAGCGTTTGGAAGAGCCACCAGCATTCTCAAAAGATCATCAAAGATTACTCTGGTTTTAGAAGAAAGAGTTGAAGGAAAGAATAGAAAAACAAAAGAACAGATGGAAAAAGAAAGAAAAAGAAGGGAAGAAGAAAAAAAGAAAATGGAAAAAGAAATGATTGAAGAAAAAGAAAGCGAAGCGAAAAAATCAGAAAGAGCTCCTGTGGCAGAAAAGATAATTGAAGAGAAAAAAAGCGCCAGTGAAAAAGGATGGACAAAAAAAATATTCAGAAGAAAATCAGTGTAAATTTAAAGGAGACTATCTCGCACCAATTCCGAAGGTAAGTTTATAAATGAAAGGACAAAAATGGCATGGGACACAAAGTTAATCCGAAAAGTTTAAGAATAGGCATTACTACCAACTGGAGATCCAGATGGTTTGGCGGCAAAGAATATGCCAAAAATCTGAAAGAAGATATTCAAATCAGAAGATTTGTCATGAATAAATGGAAAACTGCGGCTATTGCTGATGTTGAAATAGAGAGATCGGCAGGAACTATAAAGCTCATAATCAAGACTTCGCGTCCTGGAGTTTTGATCGGAAGAGGAGGAACCGGAATCGAAGATATCAGCAAAATGATAAAAAAAGAATTTTTTCCTGGAAGGAAAATAGATTTAAAAATAGAAGCTCAAGAAGTAAAGCAATTTGAAGAGAATGCTTCACTTGTTTCCCAGCAAATCGCGGAACAATTGGAAAAGAGAGTTCCGTTCAGAAGAGTTATAAAATCAATGCTGGATCGGGTGATAAAATCAAAAAACGTAAAAGGAGTGAAAATTGAAATGTCTGGACGGCTGGGGGGAGCAGATATGTCTCGAAGAGAATGGCTTTCAAAAGGATCTATTCCTCTTCACACCCTTCGGGCTGATGTGGATTTTGCAAGAGCTACTGCCAAGACAACTTATGGGACAACAGGAGTGAAAGTTTGGATATATAAAGGAAAAGTATTT
>JAZDKA010000008.1:0-24487 GCA_043803385.1 Patescibacteria group bacterium
TAAGCTCTTCTCTTTCGGAAAAAGATATCCGCGCATACGAATTAGAAGCCTTTTGTTTCATAATATCTTGCTAAAAAATTAACGAGTTAATTCTAGCAAGTGGTGCAATAGATTCTGGAGTCTAAGTATGCGTGTGATTGATTAAAGTTATAAATTATCAAAGTCGGAATTCGATAAAAATAAAATTGTGCGGTACAACAAAATGCCGAGTACTCGGCATTTTGTTTCTATCTTTTGTTTTTGTATCTTAAATGCTTGTATGTCTCGAGACTTACGCGTTTGGCTATGACAATCTGCTTTTCGGAGGCGCGATTACAAAATAGTCCGTTATCGCGCCGGAGCAGCGGGATTGGCAGAGGCAAATGCGTAAGTCTAATTTAATAAATCTATTTTATCGCTTCTTTCAAAGCTTTTCCGGCCGTAAATTTAGGAAGAGTCATTGCGGGAATAGTAATCTTGGCCTTTGTTTGAGGATTAATTCCTTCTCTAGCTTCTCTTTTGGAAACTCTAAAAGCTCCGAATCCTGTTAAGGTTACTTTATTTCCTTGCCTTAATTGTTCGGTAATTATCTCTGTCAAGTTGTCCATTACCATTTCGACATCCTTTTTTGACATATCCGTTTTAGCAGCAATGGATTCCACGAGGCTGTCTTTATTCATATTTGCCATATCGCACCTCCTTTTCTAGTTTTAAAAAGTAATTAAGTTGCCTTCATTATATCTTTTTAGCTCAAATAAAGCAACCTACCTGGCAAATTCTATAGTTCTGGTTTCTCGAAGAACATTGACTTTAATTTCTCCGGGATATTTGAGCTCTTGTTCTATCTTATCGGCAATTTGGCGCGCTAATTTCATTGCTCCCAAATCATCGATCTTATCAGGCTTAACGAAAACTCTAATTTCCCTTCCCGCTTGAATAGCATACGATTTTTCCACTTCTGGAAATGAATTAGCAACGCTTTCCAGCTCTTCCAGTCTTTTGAGATAATTTTCCAAAGTATCTTTTCTGGCCCCAGGACGGCTGGCTGAAATTGCGTCCGCCGCCGCGACTATATAAGCTTCTTGGCTGGCAAAAGGATAATCTTCATGATGAGATTTGACCGCATCAATTACTTCTTTTTGAATGTGGAATTTTTCTAGAATTTTTATTCCGATTTCGATATGAGTTCCCTGGACTTCGTGATCAATGGCTTTCCCAATGTCGTGGAGAAGTCCCGCCTTTTTGGCTATTGCGGCATCCGCTCCAAGTTCCGCGGCCAATGCTCCGGCCAGGTGGGCCACTTCCAATGAATGAATAAGAACATTTTGGCCATAGCTGGTTCTGTATCGAAGACGTCCTAAAATATAAATTAACTTTGAATCTATTCCCAGGATTCCTGTATCATAAATTGCTGTTTCTCCGGCTTCTTTTATTTTATTGTCAATTTCTTTTTTGGCAAATTCTACTGCTTCTTCAATTCTTGTCGGATGGATCCTCCCATCTTCCATCAGTTTTTCCAGCGCAATTCGAGCTGTTTCTCTTCTTATCGGATCAAATCCTGAAATTACCACTGCTTCCGGGGTATCATCAACAATTATTTCCACTCCGGTAAGCTTTTCAAGGGTTTTAATATTTCTTCCCTCTCTTCCGATAATTCTTCCTTTTATTTCATCGGAGGGAAGCGAAATGGTAGTAGTGGAAATTTCAGCCGCGTGAGATCCGGCATATTTCTGGATAACTTGAGTCATTATGGATTTTGCTTTCTTTTCTAATTCTTCCTTTCCTTCTTTTTCTATTTTAGCCATTTTCTGGGAAATAAGTTCCCGACTCTCTTCTTCAGTAAGCTGAAGCAGAACTTTTTTCGCCTGTTCCTTGGAAAGTCCGGCTATTTTCTCAAGCCTTTGAAGTTCTTTTCTTCTCGATTCCTCAACTTCCCTTCTGATACTTCTTATTTCTTCCGCTTTCTGCTCCAATATTTTTTTCCCTCTTTCGAGTTCTTCGATTCTTTGGTCGAGAGTTTCCTCTCTTTTTTCCAGCCTTTGCTCCAGCCTCATTATCTGGTCTTCTCTTTCTCTTTCTTTCTTTTTGGCATCGTCTAAAATCTCAAGCGCTTTATTTTTAGCGCTTAAGATCGTCTCCTGGGCCTTTTTATCGGCCTCTTCGATCATCTTTTCTATTTTTCCCTCGGCAGTTGAAAGTTGTTTTTTAGCAATTGTTTGTCTTACTAAATAGCCCAAAAAAGTACCTGTTCCAAGCGCCAAAAAGCCAACGACCAAAATCGCTAAGTTGATTTCCATATTTTTGATTTATTGCCAATCGATAAGCCATAAAGTTAATTCCTATAGCATTTTTCAAATTTTTAGTTAATTTCGCAAAAACCGGCAGACTTACCTATCACATTAATTTATTTATATACCTAAAAGAAATGATACTGCACAGATTCCTTTTTGTCAAAAGCAGGCATAAATGTTAAACTATTGATAGTTCATAAAGTAAACTAGTTTATCAAGTTATAAAGTTTCTAAAGTTATAAAGTATTTTTAACTTTATGAACTTTAAAACTTTACAAACTTCATATATTTTCTAATTTTTAACTTCCAATTTTATGTACAAACCGGTCGTTCTCGTCATTCTGGATGGGTGGGGTCTTAACAGCAGCACCCAGGGGAATGTCTTAAAAACAACCCTTTTGCCAACTTTTGAAAAATTAAACAATTTTTATCCTATGGCGGCTCTTCAGGCATCGGGAATTTCAGTAGGTCTTCCTTGGGGAGAATGCGGAAATAGCGAAGTCGGGCATATTATTCTAGGAACCGGAAAAATAATTTATCAAAATCTCCCGAAAATTTCATTATCCATCAAGGATGGGACTTTTCCCCGAAACAAAATAATTTTAAAGTTAATAAAAAATGCGATTGACAAAAAAAGCAAGCTTCATCTTATGGGCCTTATCGGGAATGGTTCAGTTCATTCATATATTGATCACGTATTTGCTCTTTTGGAAATAGCTAAAAATGAAGGATTAAAAGAAGTTTTCATTCATGCTTTCACCGACGGAAGAGATTCGGCTCCGACATCCGGAACAAAAACTATTCAAACAGTTGAGGAAAGAATGAAAATGATAGGAATCGGAAAAATCGCCACTATTTGCGGAAGAAATTGGGCAATGGACAGAAATAATAATTGGGACAGGATTGAAAAAGCATATTCAATGTTAACGGAGGGGAAAGGAGAACAAATTCAAAACCCGATAAAATATTTGCAAGATTCATACGTCAGGGGAATTACTGACGAGTACATAGAACCGGGAGTTATAAATGAAAATGGAAAACCGGTAGCCATAATCGAAGATGGAGATTCTGTAATATTCTTTAATTTCAGGGAAGATAGAACTAGGGAGCTTACGGCCGCTTTTGCCGTTCCAAGTTTTGAAAAGTTTCCCAGAAAAAAAATGCTCAAGCTTGAATTTGCCACCATGACCGAATACGAAAAGGATTTGCCCGTCGATGTTATTTTCCCTAGGGAGGAACTACGCAATGGACTGGGAGAAATACTAAGCAAAAACAAGAAAAAACAGCTTCGAATTTCGGAGACGGAAAAATACGCTCATGTTACTTATTTTTTTAACGGTGGCAAGGAGGAGCCCTGGCCAGGAGAGAACAGGGTTCTTATCCCTTCTCCTTCGGTTTCGAAGTTTGATGAATCTCCGGAAATGAGCGCTCCACAAATTACTGAAAAAATATTAGAAGCAATAGAGGAAAAGGAATATGATTTTATTTTGGTAAATTATGCCAATGCCGATATGGTGGGGCACACCGGAAATGAAAAGGCTTGCATTGAAGCAGTAAAATCTCTGGACAAAGCTATGTCGCTTATCATACCTGTAATCATCAAAGCCGGAGGTTGCCTTCTTATTACAGCTGACCATGGAAATATTGAGGAACTAAAAAATGCCAACACCGGGCAAATAAACACAGAGCATTCCGGCAATCCTGTCCCTCTTTGGTTTGTCACTCCTGATAATCAAAGAAATAAATCTCCGGAAGAAATTAAAAAGGGAGAGAGTGGAGTGGTTGGAGGACTGCTTAGCGACATTGCTCCGACTATTCTTGCGCTTATGGAAATTCCGGAACCTCCCGAAATGAGCGGCGAAAGCCTGCTTCCAATTTTAAAATAGTTTTTAGGTTATAGGTTATAATTTTTATCAAGTTATAAAAAATCATTCCGATTTTCTGGAATGATTTTAAAAATGTGCTGGGAAAAATAAAAATAACTTAAAGGTTTCTAAACACAAAAAATCGAGGACCATTTTCGATTTATTCATACAAGATGCTAAATACAATATACCAGATACTATTTTATAATTTTATCCACAATCCCGTAAATTTTCGCTTCTTCGGCGCTCATAAAGTAGTCGCGGTCAGTATCTTTTTCGATTTTGGTTAATTTTTGTCCAGTATGGCCGGCTAGAATTTTATTCAGTTTTTCCCTTGTTTTAAGAATTTGCTTGGCGTGGATATCCACATCCGTTGCCTGTCCCTGCGCTCCGCCCATCACCTGATGGATTAAAACTTCTCCATTGGGAAGGATAAATCTTTTCCCTTTCGCGCCGGCGGACAAAAGAAGCGCCGCGCCGGAAGCGGCTAGTCCTACACAAATCGTCTGAATATCCGGTTTCACATATTGCATTGTATCGTAAATCGCCAAAGCCGAAGTAACCGCTCCTCCGGGAGAATTGATGTATAACTTGATGTCTTCTTTGGCATTTTGCGATTCCAAAAATAAAAGCTGGGCAATAACGGAATTTGCTACCCCGTCATCAATCGCGCTTCCCAAAAAGATTATTCGATCTTTTAAAAGACGCGAATAAATATCATAAGCGCGCTCGCCATAAGAGGTTTTTTCGATAACAGATGGGATGAGATACTGGTTTTTCTCTTGCATATATTTTAAATTATAAATTCGAAACTTTTTGAATTTTGTATTTTGAAAATTGTAATTTATTTGGAATTTGAGATTTTGGATTTTATATTTTTTCTAAATACTCAAACACCTTCTCGTTAATCAATACTCCCTTTGTATAATTATACAATCTTCCCATATTAATATTCTTTTCGAGGTCTTTTTCTTTTTTGTAATATCCGAGGGTTTTGTTCATTTCTTCCTCAATTTCTTCATTCCTGATCTCGATTTCCTGGTCTTTGGCGATTTCTTCCAGAATTACGGCGGAAATTACTCTTTTTTCGGCTTGCAATTTCCACTCTTTTTCTAAATCATCCTGGGTCTTGGACATCTTCTTGAGAAAATCGTCCAGAGACATTCCCATCTGCGCTAACTGGGCCTCAAATTCATGAAGCATTTTGTGGAGCTCCTGATGGACCAAAACTTCGGGAAGATCTACTTTCGAAAGCTTGCCCAGTTCGTCGAGAAATTCACTTCTTTTTTTCTCTTTAGTTTCCAGCTCTTTTTCTTTTTCCATCCCTTCCCTGATATTTTTTTGAAGTGCTTCCAGATTTTCAAATTTGCCAAGCGAGACGGCAAACTTGTCATTGATTTCCGGAATCTGCCTTTCTTGGACTAAATTTAATTTAACTTCAAAATCCGTATCTTTTCCTGCCAAGTTTTTTTCATGATATTCTTCCGGAAATTTAAGGGTAAACTTTTTTTCTTCATTTTCTTTCATTCCGATTATATTTTCTTCAAAACCAGGAATAAAAACTCCTTTCCCTAAAATCAGCGGGTGGTTTTTGCTCGTGCCGTTTTCAATAGGAATTCCATCCCTCAAAACTTTGAAATCCACCCAGACGCTGTCTCCATTTTCCGCTTCTCTCCTCACCGTCACTAAAATTGCCCGGCTTTCGGCGATTTTTTGGAGTTCCTTGCTGATGTCTTCATCTTTAACTTCAACTTTTACATCTTCATATCTCTTGCTTATTTTTTTAATTTCATCTTTCCAGGGCTTTAATTCTATTTCTGGAATAACCGCGGTGACTATTTTATATTCCAGTTCATTTCCTTCCGCCAATTTCGAAATCTCCGCTTTCGGAGCTCCGATGGCATCAATTTTTCCTTCTCCGATGATTCCAGCATAAGTTTTCTGGATAGCTTTTTCAGCGGCATTTTGCAAAATATTTTCCTTTCCAATTTTTTGTTCCACCATGTTTTTTGGAGCTTTTCCAGGGCGAAATCCCGGAATTTTCATATCTTTCGACAAATCAAAAACCGCCTGGTCCAAAAACGCTTTCCATTCTTCCCAAGGAACAGAAACCTTTATTGATATTTCTGAATGTGGAAGTTTTGTAATTTCTTTATTCAGCATAAAAAATAATAGCTCTTCAGTGATAAAAACAACTATATTATCAAACCAGCTATTAATAAGGCTACTATATTAATTATTTTAATCATCGGGTTTATTGCCGGTCCGGCTGTATCCTTATATGGATCGCCGACTGTGTCTCCGGTCACTGCCGCTTGATGGGCAAGCGAACCCTTTCCGCCAAAATTTCCTTCTTCAATATATTTCTTGGCGTTATCCCAAGCTCCTCCTCCGCTGGTCATTGAGATAGCGACAAATAGGCCGGTAATGATCGAACCGACCAAAAGCCCTCCCAGCGCTTCCGGACCAAGAATGAAACCAACTAATATGGGCATAGCTACTGGAATAATAGCCGGCAGTATCATCTCTCGGATAGCGGCTTTAGTAACAATATCAACGCTGGTTGCATAATCCGGTTTGGCAGTTCCTTCCATGATGCCTTTGATCTCCCTGAATTGCCTTCGAACCTCTTCTACGACGGCGCTGGCTGCTTTAGAAACGGATCTCATGCAAATTGAAGCAAAATAATAAGGAATAATCCCTCCGATTAAAAGTCCGGCTAAAACTTTTACGTTGTCCAGCGCAAAAACAATTTGCTGCCCTTTATCGGTTAATTCCTGGATATAAGAGGCAAACAAAACCACCGCCGCTAGCCCGGCTGAAGCAATCGCATATCCTTTGGTAACCGCTTTAGTGGTATTCCCTACCGCGTCCAGAGCATCAGTCACTTCTCTTATTTCTTCTCCCATTTCCGACATTTCGGCGATTCCTCCGGCATTATCAGTAATTGGTCCGAAAGAATCAATAGCCACGATAATCCCCGCCATTGAAAGCATGCTCATCACGGCAACGGCCACTCCGTATAATCCTGCCAGCCAGAAAGAAGCCAGGATTCCAGCCACAATTATAATCACCGGGATAGCAGTAGACTCCATGCTAATAGCTAAACCCATGATAATATTTGTTCCATGTCCGGTTTTCGAAGATTCAGCAATTGCCTTTACCGGACGATATTTTTTTGAAGTATAATATTCAGTAACAATTACCATTCCCGCCGTAACCAAGATTCCAACCAAAGAAGCAAGAAAAATATTTTGGAAAGAATAAATTCCATTTCCACTCATTATTATTTTTGTTACCGGATAGAAAGCGGCAAGAGCGATTACTGAAGAAGCGATAAGCCCTTTGTAAAGCGCACCCATGATGTTTACATCGCCGGCTTTTTTATTTTTATCTCTTGAACCCAAGCGGACAAAAAATATTCCAAGAATTGAAGCAATAATGGAAACGGATCCTAAGGCTAACGGATAAAGAACTGCATTTCCAAAATTAGGAAATGCCAGCGATCCCAAAATCATCGCGGCAATCGCGGTGATGGCATAAGTTTCAAAAAGATCGGCTGCCATTCCGGCGCAGTCTCCCACATTATCTCCCACATTGTCGGCAATCACCGCCGGATTTCTTGGATCATCTTCCGGAATTCCAGCTTCAACTTTTCCCACTAAATCCGCTCCCACATCGGCTGCTTTGGTAAAAATTCCTCCTCCGAGCCTGGCAAAAATGCTTATCAAACTTCCTCCGAAACCTAGTCCGATAAGAGCTTTAAGATCTCCGGTTATCATATAAAAACCGGCCACTACAAGAAGGCCAAGCCCCACAACTAAAAGCCCGGTTACCGATCCTCCCTTAAAAGCCACGTCAAGCGCTTTTCCCAAGCCGCTTTTTGCCGCTTCGGCAGTTCTCACATTAGCTCTCACGGCCACATTCATCCCAATATATCCAGCTAGAGCGGAAGCCCCGGCTCCGATCAAAAATCCGATGCTGGCATTAGGGCTAATGGCAAAATAAAGAACTATCGCCACAAAAACTGCCACGTAGGCAACTGTTTTATACTGCCTATTCAAATAGGCTTTGGCGCCCTCTCGAATGGCTTTTGAAATTTCAACCATTTTTCCCTCTCCTTCGGAAAATTTCATAACTTTCCAGGCAAGGTAGAGAGCAAATGCGATTGCCGTCAGCGCCGCGGCGATAGAATAACCGATGATACTCATAACTTCTTCAGATTGTTAAAGCTAAAAATAAGATTACTCTAACTTTAAACAATCAAAAAATAAATTATTAAAAGTCATTAAGGTCATTGGCCATTATTTTTAATATAATAACGGCTTAGTGGCGTAATGACTAATGACTTAATTATTTTCTTCTTTCTTCTCTTTTTTCCCTTTCTTCTCTTCTTTATCTTTCGAAGCTTCTGTAGGGGCTTCTATAGAAGCTGCTTTTTCTTCAGTTTTATTTTCTTCTGCTTTTTTATCTTCTTCGCCAGTTTTAATTTCGTCCGCGTTAGTCGGCTTGTCCGCCACAGCTTCTTTATCCTCCAAAGCTTTAGCATTAGAGGAAGCGTCGGCAGACGCATTACCAACCACGTCAATTCTCCAACCGGTTAATTTGGCGGCTAATCTTACATTTTGTCCTTGTTTTCCAATCGCCAGCGACAACTGGTCTTCTGGAACTTTTACGGTTGCCTCTCTATTTTCTTCATTGAGTTCCACTCCGAGCACTTTAGCCGGGCTCAACGCCGCAGCAATAAATTTTTCGGCATTTTCATTCCATTCTATGATATCGATTTTCTCTCCGCCAAGTTCATCTATTACAGCCTGCACTCTTGTCCCTTTCTGCCCAACGCAAGAGCCAATCGGGTCAACTCCTTCTTCTTTGGAAAATACGGCAATTTTAGTCCTGGCGCCTGCTTCCCTGGTAATGCTTTTTATTTCAACTGTTCCTGAAAAAACTTCCGGTACCTCAAGTTCAAAAAGTTTTTTAACCATTTCGGGATGGACTCGGCTTAAAGTTATTCCGGGACCTTTGGGGTCAGATTCCACTTTGGCTAAATATACCTTGATTCTTTGCCCTATCCGATACCTTTCTCTGTCAATTTGTTCCGAAGGGAAAATCACCCCAATAGACTTTCCGAGATCGACATAAACGTTTCTTCCTTCTATCCTTTGAACGGTTCCGCTTATTACTTCGCCTTCTTTTTCCTTGTATTCCTTAAACATCGAGTCGCGTTCCGCTTCCCTGATTTTTTGGATAATCACCTGCTTGGCGGTTTGAGCCGCGATTCTTCCATAATCGCTTTTTGACTCCAGGGGAATCTCGATAACTTCGCCCACTTTTGCAGTTTTTTTCAGTTTTTTTGCTTCTTCCAAAACAATGTCCCTCTCCGGATTAAATCTAGGCAGTTTATCCTCCTCTTTAATAATTTTTTTGTCCGCGTCAGTCGGCTTGTCCGCCATAGCCTCGGCGTCGGCGGACGCTTCAATAAATTCCCTTAATGTTTCATCGACAACATCCAGCATTTTGAAAAATTTTGCCGAACCGTCAATTTCATTAAATTCGGCGCGGATATGCTGTCCTTTTTTTCCATATTCTTTCTTATAGGCTGCCGCCAGTGCCGCTTCAATTGTTTCTATCACTTTGTCTTTAGAGATTCCTTTTTCTTCGGCAATCTGAACAATGGCGCTTCCAAACTCACCTAATCGGATGCTTCCTGATTCATTATCGTCATTTTTTAATTTTTTTCTAGTCATAAAATATTTTAAAATTATTAATATTCGTATACTCGTATATTCGTATTTAATTCGTAGTTCGTAAAGATTTTACAATAAAAGGCTCGCCTTCCTGCGAACCCTTTCCCATCAATCGTATATTTTAATTGTAGCAAATATAATTTATTTTGTCAAAAATAAGTTGTTCCCCGAAGCAGATTATCCACGGCATAGACTATAATCAGCCCGGAAAGCGCAACTACTATTCCCACAATTGACCAGGTCATATTCCTTTTGGCGGTATCAATCATTTTTTCATTACCGCTTGACAATATATATTGAATTCCTGAAATTACAAAAGAAATAATTGCCAAAATGCCAAATATTCCCAAGAGCCAATTTAAAATATTGGTAACTATCGCCATTGCGTCTTTGTCGGGCAGATTGGTGTTTGTCGGGAAACAAACTCCGCTGGAGCAATCGAAACCTGGGCGATTTCCATAAACATCTACTCCGCTATTAGTCGGATCATATCCGGTCGGAGGAGCTTCATATCCCGCTTCATACGGAACACAATTTCCGCTATAATCTCTATACTCTTTTTTGGGATCAGGACAGCTATTATTTCCCGCAGAAGTATCAGGTGCTGAACCATAAGGATCTACTTGGCTGTTATCAACCGCTGAACCATAGGGATCCACATTCGCACTGTTATCAACTGCCGAACCGTAAGGATCAACTTGACTGGTATCGGGAGCTGAACCATAAGGATCAACTGGAGATACTGCCCAACACATATTTCCTAGGCATTTTGCTCCTACTGAAGCGCAGGGAACACAATCCAAACCAGTTTGGCATTCCGAAAAACTTTCACAATCTTCTCCTTTTGTTTTATCTCCAGCGTTAGCAATAGAAATATAAGCATTGGCAACAAAAAACAATAGAGAAAAAAATAAAAATTTTGTTATTTTTGTTTTCATTTTTTTAATTTATTAATATTCTTTTAAGTGATAATGTATCACTGCGAAAATAATCTCCGTGTTCGTTAAAAATAACCGTATCCTCTCAAAGCAGTATCGATGGCAAAAATGACCACCAAGCCAGAAAGCGCAACTATCACTCCCACAATTGACCAGGTCATATGTTTTTTGGCATTTTCTATCATTTCTGTATTTCCCGCTGATATCATATACTGGATGCCGGAAATAGCGAAGGCGATGATGGCAATAATCCCCACCGCGCTAAGAAGCCAAGTTAAAATTGCTCTAATGATATCCCCAATACGAGCGCCAGGAAGGCCGAATTGGACCAGTCCTCCTGGATTCCAGCCTTGAGCAAGGGCAACAAGCGGGAAAAAAGATACTAAGATTATGCCGGTTATTATTTTTGCTTTTTTCATAAGTTTTAACTAAGAAATTAACTTTGTTTATATTTTACCACAATTTATTGCAAAAACAAAACAGCCCCGAAAGACTGCTTTGAAATATTTCTTAAAAGTTTTAATTTTAGCTAAAACTAAACATTCGCATGTGCCTTTTTGCTAAGGCTATTCGCCCGCCTGCATCGCTACGCTAAGTATTTGCGGGCAGGCCATACCTAGAATCCGCTTTGGGCGCTTAGCATTCTGAATACGGCAGTCATAATTACAAGTCCCAGCATAGCAACAATAATTCCAATAATAGAATAAATCATTGATTTTTTTGCTGTTTGCATCCTGTCATCGTCTCCCGCAGCGGTTAGATATAGGATTCCAGCAATGGCAAAGCCGATTACGCCTAAAATTCCAACTATAATCAGAATCCACCTCATGAAATTCCTTACGATATCAGTCACTGAACCCGTTGGCAAATCAGCTTGTGGAATAAAAGATTGAGCCATCACTATTGATGGAGCAGCCATCAAGGCAACCGAAATTCCTCCCGCTATTTTTCTAATTTTGTTTTTCATATTACACCTCCTCGTCTAGATTTTATTTTTTATTTTAGAAATCCGCTTATTGTTTTTACGATTATTATTCCGGAAAGCGCCACAGCAATTCCGATAATGGAATAAACCAATGATTTTTTTCCTAATTTCATCCTGTCTTCATCTCCGTAAGCAGTGAGATAAATAATTCCGGAAACAACTAATGCTATTATAGCAATTATTCCAAAAATCTGCAAAAGAAAATTTAAAATATTCAACAGAAGCTGTAAAATATTCGGAGCACTTTCTATTACTCCGGCAGCTTTTGCAATGCTTATTAAATGATTCATAAATCTAATTTTTCAAATCAACGATATTCCCATTTATCTTTGGCTCACCTCGCCCCTGACTTGTCGAAGCGGGTTCCCATGACCTCCCGGCTTGCGGATTGATTAATGGCTTATTGAATACTGGCTGCTGACTGATAGCTTGCCGACTTAATGATTCACCATTTCTCTCGCTCGGCAAAGTATGCGGGGAAGAAAAACGCATATTGGTATTTTGTATATTGTATTTTGTATCTGGTATTTTGTTTGGAGCTTCTAAATTTGAATTTTTGACATTTGGATTTTGATATTGATTTGACATTGGAAATTGGTAATTTGGCATTTTTTCTAATTTCTCAACAGGCTTTCTTTCTTCGGTCTGCTCAAATATTATTTCTTGCCTCTCTGAATCCACTTTTAATGTCACCTCCTCATCTAAAGATCTTAAAACTTCCGCCAGTTTTTTCCTTTCCCCCGAAGTAAGCCTTCTGGTATTTTCGGTATGAAAAAGATAATTGCCTCGTTCCATCATCCCGTGCTTCTGCGCTCCCATCGTGGAGCGATAATCCTCAATCCAATTCTTGACCGACGGACGAACTGAACTTGGAAAAATTTTCAGCTTGATAGGAGAAGAAGTGATTAATTGTTCGCCCGCACTAGGATAACTATTCAAAGCGGAGGCTAAGGAAGTACTGATAATTTTCTTTGGCATGCTTGGGATATACTCATCTTTTTGAATGCTTGGCATTTCGGGATTTTCTTCGTTAAGATACATTGGAAACTTTAGGATATTCATTCTGATATCATCAAGTTCAAAAATCGGCTCGACTAATAAATAATCATACATTCTGAATATTCTCATCAGTCTTATTTTATCTTTTTTGGTCAATGCTCTAATTTCAGGGCTACTATTAACAAATTCAAAAAATGTATTAGGAGTTCTTTCTTTTCCCTCATAAGTTTTTATGTATCTTCCTAGCCATTCTCCAATAGTAAGATTGGCTATCCTCTGTCTATTTTTCTTTATAGCTGCATTAAAATTTTTTCTTATTGGCTCCCGTCCTGGGTAAGTGAAAAAAAGAAATTTAGAAATCATTTCGCGTTCAAGAAGAGTCTCACTTTCGAGTCCTTCAAGGAGATACAGTTCAATAATCCTTCCGCATTCTTCATCGGAAAGATTAGAAAATCCTTCAAATTTTTTTTCTAACAGATTATTAATCATATCCTATTTTAATCAAAAAACTGTCAAATTATTTTTTATTTTTATCCGACCGGGCTTTATTAAATTCTTCATTTAAATTGCCTGCAATCAATCGTCCGCTTTCCTTTTCTCCGGTTTCTTCTTCAGTTTTTTTCGCATTTAATCTATCTATTTCATTCAAAAGGTCCTGCACATTTTCTTTATTTGTACACTCCTTAGAATCGATAAAGGCCAGCAATGATTTTCTTCCTTCCTTATCTGACATTCTCTTCAAGAAATCTGAGCGAGATCTATTTACTTGTTTAACTTCAGATGCTGTAATGCTATTTAATAACGCTTTTCCTATATTATGAACTCCTCCAGTTTCACCTTCTTTTGTCTCAGTTAAAATGGAATTCCAGTGTATTGATCTCATCTTTTCTTGAGATGATAAATTTACAAACTTTGCGCTTGATGCAGCTATTTGCTCATTATATTCGATTCCAGTTTTTTCATCCTTAGCAATTCCACTAACTCTATACCCATTAGTCTTCTTATCGAAAGTACCCATGCCATAATCACCATAATTACCCCTGGCCAAACCTATTTCCCCTAATTCAAAGAGGTTCCTTCCGACTTGATTTTTATTCATTCCCGTACTTTCAAATACTTTTGCCAAAGCCTCCCTGGTGGCAATTGGATCTCTATTATTTCCACTTCCTGGCGTTCCATCTCCATCCACGCCAAATTTCTTCATAAATTCATTTTGATCATTACTCCTGAAAAGCATTCTGACTGCTGCAGCTACTCTAGCTTGCGATCTTCCATCTTTTTTGCCTTCAGAATTCCTGATTTCCGATATCAGATAATCATCATTGGTAGCATAAGATTCCATTTCATGAAGCTCCTTATTAACAAGATTTTCTTCTTCCATGTCTTTGTAATGAGATTTTTCTTTTCCTAAGCTAAACACTCGGTTAAGCCTATCTCTCCATGCGCCAGCTGCTGGTTTTAAAGCCTTATCCTCCGCATCCTGTGCCCTAGCTTTCCATCCTGCTACAAAAGCTCGCGGGCTTAATCCATGCGGAGCAAGAATATCTCTATCGAATTTCCTGGCTCCAGCCTTGATTCCCCATTTAGCACCTTTGCCCATCATCTTAGTCGGCCATTTGGCAACTTTAGTTGCTAAACCTCCCACCTCTTTTGCTCCGATTGCTCCCATTTTTTGCGCGGCAATTATTACTGCCCAGAGCAAAATTATCGGGATAGCCAGAGTTGCTCCTCCAACGATTACTTTGCCTAGAGCTCCACTGTCTTGCGTTTCCGCATATTTTGCAATTGTTGCCGTAACTCCACTTTGCATTTGCATTTCCCGCATTATCATAACAGCAACATACATTCCCCAAGCCATAATCGCCCCGAAAAATGACTGCTTAAACATCGCTGTCCACCAATCGCTGGAATATTTACTGAACCCGGGAAAAATTGAACCGACAAAACCAATGGGAGAAAAAATAACAAGTAGCATCAAGACTACTAAGCGGATAATGAGCAATACCGCAATAACCAAAAGTGTTATCCCGAAAATAAAAATGAAAACAATAGCTGCAAGGAGTTGAAATGTTCCGGAATTTGATCCGTCCGGTAATATAAACGCTTGAATCCCGGTAATATTTCCGCTTCCCATTTGACCACCGCTGCTGCTTCCGACTATCACTTGGGAAATAGATCCTCCGCTAGACAAGGCTCCGAAATAATAGTACATTGCCAGATTTCCAGCATCAGCAATAAGCAAAGCAAGGGGGAAACTGAAATTAACCAGGGCTGCCATCAATACTAAATGGAGAAAAATCTTCTTGATATGATATTTTTCTATTTGAAATATTGTGCAGAAAGCGGAAAAAAGAAGAATCATTATAAAGAAAAGATTGAGGGTGTCGCGTATCATTACCCAGGCATTTTTTACTGCCTGCATAGACATCAAAGCTTTATAAATTTCAGGATTAACAGCTATATCAAAAAGAATAGCCGCAAGACTAACAAGATATGCTACGAATTTAAAAACAACATAAAGAAGTTTGTCAAAAACCCACAGGAAACCACTAGCGATTGCGCCGGGATTTTCTGCTTTTGTGCTAGCAGCGCCTCCTCCACCAGTAGGATTACTACTATAAGCTGAATTTGACCAATCCACATTGCCGCTTGCATTCAAATCTTCCGCTTGATATTGGGCATGCACAACTTGAGACAATGAAAAATTGCCAGTGTAAAAACTTAATATTAATAAAGAAGATGCAAAAAACACCAGCGACAAAAATATTCGCCTTTTAGTTTTTTGTTGTCCCCACACCAATAATCTTTTCTCTTCTTTCATTTTATTTTAATTTTGAAAATTTCCCCATACCTTAAAAATCCATTAAAGTTCAACTTTATTGGTATGGGGTAAATTTTTTCTTTCTGTTTCACAAAACTTTCACGTCAGATTTGATTAAATTATAACATAAAATAATAAATAATAAAAAAGCCATCAGACCATCAAGTTTCTTAAGCTGATGGTATAATGACTAATAAAATTAATGACAATCTATCCCAAAATCTTTATCAAAACTGCTGTTATCAAGAAGCCAAAAACTCCTCCCACAATCACTTCACTGACTCGATGTCCTACTCTTTCCTTGAGTCGGGGAAATTTTTTCTCATCAATGTCCAATATGCGGACCAGGTTATTAAGGTATCTCCCCTGGTCTCCCATGATAACCCGCAGTCTCACAGCATCATCGATGACAATAATGGCTAAAATCACCGCCACCGCAAACGCTCCGGAATATATTCCTTCATAAAAACCGACGGAAGCGATAAGAGAAATAACAAAACCGGTATGGGAAGAGGGCATATGGCCATGAGTCATAATATAGCGAATATCCCAGCCATGTTTCATCGAATAGACGGCCCATTTTATTATCTGGATAATCCCTCCAACTAAAATCGGAATAATAAAAACATTATAGGACCTTAAAAAATTTAATATTTCATTCATTATTGCTTGTCCCCCATCACTTTTATTTAAGAATACCAGGACTTACGCATTTGGCTATGACAATACGCTTTTCGGAGGCGCGATTACAAAATAGTCCGTTATCGCGCCGGAGCAGCGGGATTGGCAGAGGCAAATGCGTAAGTCCTAAATATAAACAAATTATAGCATATTTTGTATTATTATAATATAATAAGGATAGTTAAAAATAGCTTAAACATATGGTGAAAACTTTATTCATCGGCAGGCAAATACGCAGTTCCAATCCTCTCAAGAGCGGAGTAATGAGAGAAGTTATGAAAAATGATAAGATCAGGGGCGTATTAAATAAAAGCAGTAAGCAAAAACAATTTCTTGATGCATTAAAAAAACGTTCCGGAGAAGACAGTGTCAGCAAAGACGAGTTTAGACAAGCCCTGGGAGATTTGATGACAAATAAAAACGATGCTATAAGCAAAAGCGGAGTCATTGAAATCGGAAGAGCAATGAAAGATAAACTGGGCAAGAAAAGATACATTATTTCTAAAGAAACTAGCAATATTACAAATAGCAAAAACATTCAAAAAACATCTTTTAATCTTCCCCCGTTGAATACGAAAAATACTGTTTCTAATAGGCAGCCTTCCAATGTTATCAGTTTAAAGAATTACCAAGGTTCTTCTTTCAACAAATCTGCTATTAATAATCCGCCTAGCAAAGCACCAAGAATGCAGCCAAGACGCGTAAGCCAATCTGCTTTGGACCTTTTGTCTGAAATTCAAGATAAAAAAACCGCTTAAAAAATTTAAATATTGATAAATGGTTCGCAATTTATATAAAAATATAAATTGACGCAACCGAAATAAAAAATATGGGAATCGGACTAATATTAATCATTATTTTGGCCGTTTTGGTCCTTTGGATCATCGTGACCTACAATGGCTTAATCAGACTAAAAAACAGAGTCGACGAGGCTTGGAGCGATATTGACGTTCAGCTCAAGAGAAGGCACGATCTAATTCCGAATCTAATCAACACCGTAAAAGGATACGCCGCTCATGAAAAGGAACTTTTTGAAAAAGTAACAGCAGCGAGAGCCGCCGCCATCAGCGCGCAAACTCCGCAAGATAAAGAGAAAGCGGAAAATATGTTAAGCGGGACATTAAAAAGTTTGTTCGCGGTGGCCGAAGCTTACCCGGATCTAAAGGCCAACCAAAATTTCCTGGAACTTCAGAGAGAACTTACTGATACGGAAAACAAAATCCAGGCTTCTCGAAGATTTTACAATGGCAACGTCCGAGACTTCAATACAAAAAGCGAAACTTTTCCAACCAATATCTTCGCCGGAATGCTTCATTTCGTAAAAAGAGAATTTTTCCAGGCGGATGCTTCCGAAAAGGAGAATGTGGAAGTAAAATTCTAACTCAAAAGAAGATTCAGGAGCTAAGCTCCGAAACTTCGGAGCTTAGCTCCTTTTAAGAAATTCTATGACAATTTACAATAATGCCGATAAAAATACCCGCTTGACCTGGATTTATATCACCGGATTTTTAATTTTTGTCATTTTAGCGGGCTATATTTTTGCCGGTGCAATGCAAAATAGCTTAATTTTATACATAGCCGTTTTGTTTTCTGTAATAATGAGCTTTGCTTCTTATTGGTGGAGCGACAAAATTGTTTTGGCAATGAGCAAAGCCAAACCTGTTACCCATGAAAATGCCAGAGGAATTTACCACCTCGTGGAAAATCTTTGCATTACCGCCGGACTTCCGGTTCCAAAAATATATATCATCGAAGACAGCGCTCCCAATGCCTTTGCCACCGGAAGGAATCCAGAGCACGGAGTTATTTGCCTTACCACCGGAATTATTGAGAAACTGGAAAAATCAGAATTGGAAGGAGTCATAGCCCATGAACTTTCCCATATCGGCAATAGGGACATATTGTTTTCAACGGTAGTCGTTATTTTGGTCGGATTTATAACGCTTCTGGCTGATTGGTTCCGCAATTGGACTTTTTTTGGCGGAAAAAGAAGCAACAATGATAGCGAAAATGGACAGTTTCAAATGATTTTAATGATTATTGCGATAATTCTTTCAATTTTAGCCCCGATTGCCGCGATTTTAATGCAATTGGCAATATCGAGAAAAAGAGAATTCCTGGCCGATGCCGACGGAGCGCTTCTTACCAGATATCCTGAAGGATTAGCAAAAGCTCTGGAAAAAATTTCATCCGATACGGAAAAACTGGAAGTGGCCAACCGCGCCACCGCCCATCTTTTCATCATTAATCCTTTTAAGGGAAAAAAGGTAAGCAAACTATTTATGACCCATCCTCCAATTGAAGAAAGAGTAAAATTGCTCAGAGGAATGGATGTAAAATAATGCAATTAAATATAAAAACCGATAAATACCAATGGACTAATCATTCCTTAATGAAAATGAGATATTATGGATTAAGCCAGCAGAGAATCAAGCGAGTGATTAAAAATCCAGAAAGAATTGAAGAAGGAATCGTGGAAAAAACTATTGCCTGCATGCAAACTTCTGAATCTAGCAAGCATCCTTATGAAATATGGGCGATGTATCAGATATCGAAGTTAAAAGTTAAAAGTCAAAAGTCAAAAAACACAACTGAAAAATCAAAATTTAAAAATATACTAGATACAAAATACCAAATACAAAATACTAAAATAAAGATAATCAGCGCTTGGCGATATCCAGGGAAAAGTCCAAAAAATAATCCGATACCTCAAGAGATATTGGATGAAATAAAAAGTTTATTATAAAAAATCCGCACTTGCGAAGTGCGTAGCAAATTCTAGCTAATTAGAGCTAATATAAAAACTAGTACTTATTTGTTTTTAATTCGCTAACAATTCGCGAGTTTGTTCAATTCTTCCAAAATAATTTTCTTATCATTCCATGGGATTTTTTGATCGCCTACCGCCCTGGTATCTTCAGATCCCATTCCAGTAACAACCACGAAATCACCAGTTCTCGCCAAAGTGAGGGCTTTTTTAATTGCTTCGCGCCTATCTGGAATCTTCCAAAAGTTTTCTCCTTCAATTTTATCTTTGATACCTGCAGAAATTTCTTCAATAATTCTTTTCGGATCTTCATGATAAGGCTCATCATCAGTTACGATTACGTAATCTGCGTGTTCGGATACAATCTTACCTGTAATAGGACGTTTGCCCCGGTCGCGCTCTCCGCAAGCGCCAAAAACGGCAATAACTCGCGGATCAAAACCAATATTTTGTGGATTAGAGCGAATATTATCTATTAACTCATACAGCCTCTGAAGCGAATTTGGAGTAAGCGCAAAGTCGACAATAATATTAATCCCTTTGCTATTTGGAACTGACTCTAACCTTCCTGGAATTCCTTTTATTTTTTCTAAAGCATTCTTAATGATTTCTAAGCTTATTCCCTGTGATAATCCGACGCAAGTTGCCGCCAAAGCATTTTCGATATTAAATAAACCAGGCAAATTTATAGTGAACAGTGAACAGTGAACAGTGAACAGTGATTTATTTGTATCGAGTTTAATATCCCTAGCTTGAATAAATTTTATTTTTTGATCGCTGATTGCTGATTCCTGTTCCCTGGCTGTATATCCGTATTTTTCCTTTGCATTACAGCTTAAATAATACTCCGGCTCTTCCATATCTAAATTTACAACTGCAGTATTCACGTTTTTGAATAACAAGCGCTTGGCTTTTCTATATTTTTCCATTGTCTTATGATAATCCAAATGTTCTCGAGTAGCATTAGTTATAACTGCCACATCATATTTAATTCCCCAAATCCGATACTGATCCAAAGAATGGGAAGATGTTTCTAAAACCAAATATTTGCAGTTTGCTTTTACTGCGTCCTTGATAAATTTCTGTACTGACCAAGCAGAAAGAGTAGTAAATTTGGTCTTATTAATCCATCCTCTATCTTTAATTTTGAAATTAATAGTGGAAACAACTGCCATTTGCTTTCCTGCTTCTTCTAATATTTTCGCGATCATTTGCACGGTGGTTGTTTTTCCGTCAGTGCCAGTTACTCCGATAACTTTTATTTTTCTCGACGGAAAACTGTACCACAAATTCGCCAAGACGGCTTGGAATAGGTGATAGATATTCTTGATTGATTGGGGGATCAATTTCTTCATATATTTATTATAAACTAACTGAATAAAACAAAAAAGGCAACTTTTTTATTCAAGCGCCTTTTAAAATAAGCCATAATTTTATTCTTTGCCTGCGATCACTAAAATATCCGCTTCCGGTTTTTTCTCACTTTCCGGCAATGTTCCAATTTCTCCTCCCAATGCTTCGGCAATTTTTTGCGCCAATTCTCCACGGTTACCGGAAAGATCAATTACTAAATTTTTTCCATAGCTGCCTGTAGCATTGGTTTTTTCGGAAACTGTCACTCTGGAAATTAATGCCACCTTATCGCCGATTCTTTGCGCCAAGCCTTTAATATTGGATCCGTTATACACAGCTATCTTAATATTTTCCACAGTTGCTTCTGGTTGGCTTACAATATCCTGACTATTGGATTGATTCTGCGTTTGAGTTTGATCTTGCGGCTGGATATTTCCCGCACTTTGATCACTAGAACTGGAGGAAAGAGAAACTACTTCAATAATTTTGTTAACTGATGGACGATAAAGTATGGCTTTCTGCGCGCTTGTATAAATAAGAACTTTATCGCCATTTTGCGCTTTAGCAAAAAATGGCTGGGTTTTGATTTTTTCAATATCAGTCACTGTCGCCAGAATCGGATCTTCGTCTCCCGGCAATTCCATAAATCGGCTTATGGTTTCTTTGATTGATTGCACTTCTTTTTTTATTTGTTCTTCTTTATTGGGAGCAATATCTTGAGTTGTAATCGCTTTTTTATATTGGCGGTAAAAATAAAACGCCATTCCGGAAAGCGCCAAAATGCAACCAACAATAAACGCAATGATGGCAATTTTTAGCCAACCGATGCTTTTTTTTGGCGCGTTTTTTGGCTCTTGGATTTTTTCCATAATATAAAATTTACCCTACTGAATAAATATTACCAAAAATTTATTCTTTGTGCAAGGAAAATTTGCCCTAGTTGAATTTTAAAAAATATACTATACTGAAAATACTTCTATGCAAAAAAAAGTGACCCTTATAATTATGGCCATCGTTATCTTCGGTCTCACTGGCTGGGTGTTTTTTTTATCTCACAAAATTAAAAAGCAGGAAGCGCAAGTACTCGCGCAAGAAAACATGCAAAAAAAATATCCCCTGCTTTCAAAACGGATATTCGCAACCAATCCCAATGATATCGTCATTAATTTTATTCCTTTGCGGGAAGCTCTCAATGAATATGTCGGGAAGCAAGAAGACAAAGTCGGCGTGTATTTTGAATATCTACCTTCCGGCATATCCATCGGAGTTAACGATCGAGAGGAAGTTAAATTGGCTAGCCTGTCCAAGGTGCCGCTAGTGATGTCGATTTTCAAAAAAATCGAGCAAGGAAAATTGTCACTAAACGACATTTTGGTTGTCAAAAAAGAAAACCTCGACCAAGAATTCGGGACTTTATGGGAAAAAGGGGAAGGGACCAATCTGTCTGTCGAAGAATTGGTAAGGCTGTCCTTGGCTGAATCCGACAATACCGCCTATTATACCCTTTCTGACCAGTTGACAGGCCAAGAAATAGACGAGGTGTATAAAAACTTGGATATTCCTATGAACCAGGAAGAGAAAGATAGTAAAGTATATCCGCTTGTCTCTCCTAAAAACTATTCATCAATCTTCCGAAGCCTATATCTTTCTTCTTTTCTTTCGGAAGAAAATTCCAACCGTATCCTCGAAATTCTTACAAAAACAGCGTTCAAAGATAAAATACCAGCCGGTGTTCCGGAAAATATTTCGATCGCCCATAAGGTAGGAGTTTTCGCGCAAGAAGATACCTCCCAAGACGTATTCATCGATTGTGGAATCGTTTACGTCCCGGAACGACCTTACATTCTTTGTGTCTTCGTTCTTGATACAGATAAAAAGGCTCAGGAACACATAGCCCTTATTTCCAAAATGGTTTATAGCTACCTAACCAGAGTTAAAGGAGAAAATTGATTATTAAAAATCTGCCTGCTCTTTTATTCCAAAATAATTTAACGCTCCTTCCGAGATACCATAAAATTTAAAAATTCATTTATTGAAATACGATGGTTCCGTCAAAAATAATCGTCCCTTGAAGCATATTCTGGCTTCCGGAAGTGTCGCCTGCTTCAAATAACCAGTGTTCATTGTTATAATCAACGCCGGTACAGTTGTCAGTGGCAATAATTTCATTACCATCATTGGCGTCGGAATCATAAACCGTAACGTAAGAAACGGTGGGTGAATCTTGCGTGACATTAAAAAACCACTGCGGACCCGCAGGAGTTCCTGGAAAACCATTGGTGGAGGTCATAATGACGTTATTGCGCTAGTACCGTCAATATCAATATTGGCAAAAGTGAAAGTTTCAGTGATCGTAAAGATCAGCTTTGAATTTGGAGTGTTATCATTAAAAGTCCCGGTGACAGTGGTGTCATCGAAAAATGTGACACCGGAAGCGGAATCATTGGCCACGGTAAGATTATAAAACGCGGAAGGAGAAATCATTGTTCCCGAAAGCGATTGAGCGCCAGTGCCATCAAAAGCAACCGTCCCGCCGGAATTATGGGTGAATGTTCCGGCATTGGACCAGTCTCCGCCCAGTGCAATGTTATATTTATTAGCAGATGTATTATCCAGTGTGGCGTTGACGTTAATCATTAGACTGCCGGTCAGATTATTCGGACTGGTAAGGTCGCCGGTAAGATTATAGGTTGTGGCGCCGATCGGCGTGAGCGTTAAGTTGTTGTATTGCGTGGTTGCGATGTCAGTCGTGGTTGTCGTGCCGGTATAAATTACAGTGGAATCGGTAGTGGTGAAGGTGCCGCCTTGGACAAAAGGCGTGCCGGTGATGGTCAGCATGTCGTCGGCGATATTGAGCGTATCATTGGTGCCAATGGTTAAGATTTCGGCGGTCACCGCCGAGCCGGTATTGACCACTTTGGAATCACCGTCTATTGTCACCAAGCCCATATCTTGTTTCGTGCCATTGGAATCCGTCCAGGTAACCGGCGTCGTGGCACCGTCAAAAGTGAACGTGGCGCTGTCTGATTTGGTCCAAGTGGTGTAATTATTTAAAGTCAAATTCCCGCTCACATTGATAGCCGGATCATTGGCGGTCGCGTCAATTGTCACCGCTTCGGTGCTGGAGCCATCATTGACCGTCAAATTACCGGCCACAGTCAAGCTACCTTCTCCCGCTACACCCAAAATTAGTTTGTTCCAATGCACATCCGCGTTGTCAGAAAAGAGAAAATCAATCTGGGTGGCATAACCATTATTATACCAATAACTCCACTTGGCTTTGGCGTCCTGGAAAGTTCCTTCCGCCAAAAGTGTCGGTCCTGTCCAACTACCGGTATATTTCAAATATTTAATATCATTATCCGAACTGTCTTGATAGAAAACATAAACATCCGTTCCATTGAGGGCAATGGACGGCTCCGTGCCTACATTGGAATTAGTAACCGACGCTTGCCAGGTTGCCCAAGTTGCTGTTTCACTGCTTCCGCCATCATTATGTTTAACCAAAGTTACATAATTGGTCGTCTGGTCAATATAGGCTATCCAAGTATTACCGGATGAATCAATTCCAATTGACGTTCCGACATTCGTAGTAGTATTGATAGTTCCATCAACGATCTGCGTCGTAAACGACGCCGCATTATTTACATTGCCAACAGCGGCCACTAAATCACTACTGGCTACATCTACATATGAAAGCTCGGGAATATTTCTTCGACTGTTTCGTTTTTTATTTCTTCTTTTTCTCTTTCTATTTTTTCCATAAGACATTCTTTCTTTATTTGAATATTACCATAAATTTGCTTTTGAAGCAAAAGAAGGAAATGGTTTGTCAAATATTTTTTATTTGAAATAATCCCTAATTGAAAGTTGCTGAACCTTCAAATTTAAATGTTCCCTCAAAATTGCTGCGATGCCCCGTCGGAGCTTCGTTAACCGTGATGGTTCCCGCCGAAATGGTAGTGACCGTTGGATTTGTTCCATCACTGGTTACACCGTAGACATAATATGGGATGCCGGAAGTCAGGACACTGGTGTCAAAAACACAAATAGTATCGGCT
>JAZDKA010000009.1:0-68445 GCA_043803385.1 Patescibacteria group bacterium
TAAGCTCTTCTCTTTCGGAAAAAGATATCCGCGCATACGAATTAGAAGCCTTTTGTTTCATAATATCTTGCTAAAAAATTAACGAGTTAATTCTAGCAAGTGGTGCAATAGATTCTGGAGTCTAAGTATGCGTGTGATTGACTAATTTAGAAAGTAGAGAAAATTAATGAAATGATAGATGAAACGCATCGGTTCGCGATCGGGTATTATAAGGAATTGAGAAAAAAGGAATTTTTGCATTTGCATTGAGATGAAGTTTGGTTTACTATAAAAGTAGTTCATAAAAGGAAGCAAACAAGAAAAAATCTCATTGAAATTTTTGAAGAATCTGAGGGAAAAATAGTTTAAGGAGGAGGTAAATCATGAAGAAGGATTTGAAAGGAACAGACGGAAACAAAAAGGAAGTGCGCGTTTTAAGTAATAATGATTTGCTCTCATTGCCCATGCCAGCCATGTTTGTTTTAGCGGATGCGGCAGGTAAAGTCCCGCCAGGATGTAAGAAGTATATTGTGGGAGGTACAATTATTGCCCCCGGGAATATTTTTGGTCAAGGTACTGACGGTGGCTGGAATAGGTTAGATTGCGAGATTGTAATTATCCCTAAAAGAAAGTTTTTGGGGTATAAGCACAGAGGCACGACAATCGAATGTGTTTTAACCAATGAAGATGCAAAGTTCGATGACGAAAAAAGCTGGGATAGGGAAATACCTGTCAAATGAGCCTCCCTAAGGGGATTAAACAACTGCGGTTGTCTTAATCCCTTTTTCTTTATACTTTTTCTTTCAGTCTTTACAAATCCCAAAAAATACTATACAATTTATCATTAGCCTTGTCCCTCACCAATTTTCTTTAAGTTTAATAGTGGCTGGTATTTTGCAGAAAGGGAAAATCTTATTGAATACTTATATTATTAATCAAAAATTGGTGTGGGATTAATTACTTTTTCTTGTTACAATTATGCTAAGCAATAACTCAATTAAGCGGGATCATATCATTATCAAGGGGGCGAAAGTCAATAACCTGAAAGATATTGATATTGATATTCCACGCGATAAGTTTGTTGTGATTACGGGGCTTTCCGGAAGCGGAAAATCTTCGTTGGCATTCGATACGATTTACGCGGAAGGAAATAGAAGGTATATGGAGGGGCTTTCGTCATACGCCAGGAATTTTTTAGACGTGAGCGCCAAACCGGAAGTGGATAAAATAGAAAATCTTTCTCCTTCAATCGCGATTGACCAAAGAAGCATTAGCCGAAGCCCGCGCTCAACCGTTGGAACACTCACCGAAATTTACGATTATCTCCGGATCCTTTTTGCCAAAGTTGGAAAGCCGCATTGCCCTTCTTGCGGAAATCCAATGGGCAGGACCAGTAATAAGGAAATAATGGAAGAAATATCAAAACTTCCAGACAAGACCCAAATTGCGGTTTTATCTCCGATCAGTTCAGCAGTCAAGAGCACCAAAAATTCCAAAGAAATTTTAAGGCAGATCCATCAGCTTGGATACGCGAGAGTAAGATTTATGGGAAAAATAATGAATGTTGATGAAGCTTTGCTTATTGCCAGCCCAGAAATTGAAAGCGAAATAGACATTGTCGTGGACAGGATAGTTTTAAGCAGCAAAAACCCGGATCGGGAAAGGATATTGGATTCAATCGAAACAGCGATGAAGCTTTCAGGAGGATCACTTTCTATCCTCACTGACAACGAAAAAGAATTGAATTTTAATCGCGATTTTATCTGTCTTGAATGCGGAGTGAAAATAAAAGAAATTTCTCCCCGCCATTTTTCATTTAATAATCCGGAAGGAGCCTGCGGATTCTGTTCCGGACTGGGGGTAAAATTAAAAATAAATCCCGACCTCATAATCCCCAATAAGAATCTGTCTTTGGCAGAAGGAGCAATTAAGCCCTGGAGCAGGACTGAAGGAAAACTCAATAGTTCCGGAAGCTATTTTTCATCCCTCAAATCACTGGCTGACACCTATGGATTTTCAGTTAACGTTCCAGTGAAAAAACTTTCCACTTTGCAAATGAACATTGTGCTTCATGGAAATAGCAATGAAAAAATTACCCAGAAGCTGGGGGAAATCGGAGGAATTAAAAACGTAACTTTCACTTTCGAAGGAGTGATTCCGGAGCTGGAAAGAAAATACCAGGAAACTAAATCAGACTATGTCAGGAATGAAATAGAAAAATATATGATAACGGAAGTTTGTCCCGAATGCCAAGGGAAAAGACTCAAAAAAGAATTTCTTTCTGTCTTGGTTGGAGAAAAATCAATCAATGACCTTGTAAATTTAAGCATAAGCAAGCTTAAGATATTTTTTCAAAATTTCGATTCAAAAAATTTGAGTAATGAAGAAAAAAATATTATTGCTTCCGTGGTGAAAGAAATAACTGAACGCCTGGAATCGCTGGAAAATGTCGGCCTTGAATATCTTAATCTAGCCAGAAGCTCCCAGACGATTTCCGGAGGGGAAGCGCAAAGAATCCGCTTGGCAGTCCAAATAAATTCCAAGCTCATGGGGATTATTTATGTCTTAGACGAGCCTTCCATCGGACTTCATAACCGGGATACGGAAAAGCTCATTGCTACCATAAAATTACTCCGAGATACCGGAAATTCGCTTATTATCGTCGAACATGACAAAGCCATTATGAAGGCAGCTGATTTCATTATTGATATGGGTCCGGGAGCGGGAGAAGACGGCGGAGAAATAGTCTTTGCCGGAGATTTCAAAAAACTTTTGGCAGCGAAAACGCTCACCGCCGATTATCTTTCCGGGAAAGAAAAGGTATCAAAAAAAAGCAATTTCAGGAAAGGAAACGGGAAATCAATAGAAATAGTTGGAGCCTCTGAACATAATTTGAAAAATATCGACGCTAAAATTCCATTGGGAAAATTTGTGGTGATTGCTGGAGTTTCGGGATCAGGAAAATCAACACTCATGAATGACATCTTGGCTAAGGCGCTTTCAAAAAAATTCTATCAGGCTAAATCCGAGCCCGGAAAACACCAGAAAATAAAAGGTCTCGAGAATATAGATAAAGTGATAAATATCGACCAAAGCCCGATTGGCAGAACTCCAAGATCAAACGCGGCTACTTATACGGGAATTTTTTCCCATATCAGAGATATTTTTTCCAGCCTCGAAGAATCAAAAAACAGGGGATACAGCGCCAGCCGATTCAGCTTTAATATGAAAGGCGGAAGATGCGAAGTATGTCAGGGAGACGGAAAGAAGAAAATTGAAATGTATCTGATGCCGGATATGTATGTGAAGTGCGAAGGATGCGAGGGAACAAGGTATAACAAAAAAACTTTAGAAGTTGAGTTTAAAGGATTTAATATTGCCCAAATTTTAAATATGGATGTGAGTTTTGCTCTTAGATTTTTTGCCAGCTACCCTTTGATCATTGAGAAACTTCGCACAATGGAAGAAGTGGGATTGGGATACTTAAAACTGGGGCAAAGCGCGACTGATTTATCCGGAGGAGAAGCGCAAAGAATAAAACTGGCGACTGAACTTGCCAGAAAATCAACCGGAAAAACATTGTATATTTTAGACGAACCGACAATCGGACTTCATTTTGAAGATATTAAACGATTGCTAAAAGTGCTGGATACTCTCGTTGAAAAAGGAAATTCAGTTGTGGTTGTCGAGCACAATATAGATGTAATAAAAAATTCCGACTGGGTAGTCGAACTTGGGCCGGACGGAGGAGAAAAAGGAGGAGAAATCATTTACGAAGGAGCTCCTGACAAGATGAAAAAATGCAAAAAGAGCTGGACGGCGAAGTATTTGTAAAAGTTGAAAGTTCATAAAGTTTTTAAAGTTCGTAAAGGTTGTGTTTTTATTAGAAAAATACAAGTATTGAAATAGAAGCTAAAAATATTATTATTTCATAAGTTTCGTTTTTTAGATTCCATTGGCGTTCTGGGGAAAATCGGGGAAGATGATGGCACCAGGAATGAAATTTGTATAATTTTTCAAAAAACTTCCAGCGGAATTTCCAATAGATGAAGGTAAATAGGTCAGGAAGCATTGAGAAAAACATTCCAATAAAGATATTTCTGACAGTTATCGCATCGAATTTATTAAAGTGGATTATAAGTAAAATTATTGCCAAGCCGATCGAAAAATCCAAAACAACTTTCCACCAAGTATTTTTAAAAGCTACTTTGCTGTCAAAAGTCTCAACATATTCCCCATGCCTTATCAAATCCAGTAAATAATGAAAGACAAGCGATAACATTGCGATAATCCAAGGATTTTCAATATTTTTTCCGATAACTGCTCCGACGAGAGCGTGAGTGGTAAGAATCATAATTAAAATATTATCCAATTAATGAATTAGCGAATTAACGGATTGTTTTAAACTCGTTAATGCATTAACCCTTTAATTCATAATTTATGAATAATTTCGGTATTTTATACATCGTCGCTACTCCCATAGGAAATCTTGAGGATATTACTCTCCGTGCTTTAAAAACCCTTAAAAGTGTTGATTTTATTGCCTGCGAAGACACAAGAGTGGCGAATAAGCTTCTTAATCATTATAGCATACGAAAGACACTGATATCATACCATCAGCATAGCGAGCTTAAAAAAATCGATTTGATTGTGAATAAGCTAAAAGAAGGAAAAAATATTGCGCTTATCACTGATGCCGGAACGCCGGGAATTTCAGATCCGGGAAATATTCTGATTGCCGAAGCAATAAAAAATAACATTGAAATCCATCCAATTCCCGGCCCGTCTGCCTTGGCGGCAATGATTAGCGTGGCTGGAATCGATCTTCAGAAATTTTTGTTTTTTGGATTCCCTCCGCACAAGAAAGGGCGAGAAACATTTTTTAAAGAAACCATTAATTCCGAATACCCGGTTGTCTATTATGAATCTCCGCATCGTTTTATGAAAAATTTGGAACTTTTGAAACTTCTGGGAACCGATAAGCGTATTATTATAGGCAGGGAACTCACCAAAATTTTTGAGCAGGAAGTAAGAGGCGATGTCAATGAAGTCTTGCTCTATTTCAAGGAAAATGAAGATAAAATCAAAGGCGAATTTGTGGTAATTGTTTATTAACTAAAAGATTGATAGAATATAAATATATGAAAATAGGAATTGATGCGAGAACAATTTTAAATCCTGAAAAAGGGGAAGATATCGGATCAGGGCACTATACTTATCAGCTGATAAAGAATCTTTTGGAATTGGACACAGAGAATGAATACGTGCTGTTTTTTGATTTTCACGTTAGGGAAAAGGACATCAAAAAATTTACCAAGCCCAATGTTAAGATAAAATTCTATCCGTTTTCAGACTACAAGAAATATCTTCCGGGAGCTTATAGTGAAATTCTCGGAACGGCTACTCTTTCCAGGGAAAAGCTAGACATTCTTCACTCGACTTCTCCGCACAGCCGCATCCCTCTGGGATACAGAGGAAAGTGCATAGTTACTTTCAATGATCTTGCTATGTATAAAGTTCCTCATTGCTATCCAAAAATAAAAGTTGCCAAGGACAAAGCAGTATATAAGCTGATGGCGGGAAAAGCTGAAAAAATCATTGCCGTTTCGAATTCAATAAAAAATGACATAGTCGATATTTTTAAAGTTCCTTCGGAGAAAATTTCAGTTGTGTATAGTGGATTGGATAAAAGATTTTTTTCCGAGCCCAATGGAAATATCCAAAAAATTCTGGAAAAATTCGGAATAACGAAAAAATATATCCTTTTTCTCGGGACTCTGTGTCCGTCAAAAAACATTACCGGGCTTTTGGAATCTTTCGTTCTATTTAAGGAAAAAATCAAGAAAGAAAGCATGTCCTTTAACTACCAGCTGGTTTTGGGAGGGAAAAGAGGATGGCTATCAAAGGAATATGCCCAGCAAGTCAAAGATTTTGGCCTTTCTAAAGACGTTATTTTTACCGGGTATGTCGTAGGCGACGAAGTGGTTGCGCTTTTCAAGAATGCCCAATTTTTTGTGATGCCGTCGCTGTATGAAGGCTTTGGAACCACCGTACTTGAAGCTTTTGCTACCGGAACTCCGGCTATTGTTTCCAAAGTTTCTTCCATTCCGGAAATTACGGGGGATTCCGCCTATTTCGTCGATCCGATGAATAAACAGGAAATTTCTGAAGCGATGTATAAATTTTCCCAAGATGAAAATCTCCGGAATGGATATAAAATGAAAGGATTAGAACAGGCGAAAAAATTCGATTGGCAAAAAACCGCCAAAGAAACGCTGGAGATTTATAAAAGCATAATTCACTAATCCTGCGAATTATTATTTGCGAGCATTCGCGAAGTAATTAGTGTTGATTAGTGATTTTTATTATCATGTTTAAAAAAATCGATCCAAAAATGAAATTTCCCGAGGTGGAAAAAGAGATACTGAAGTTTTGGGAAGAAAACAAGATATTTGAAAAGTCAGTTGAAAAAAATCCTGAGGACAACTCTTTTATATTTTACGAAGGTCCGCCAACGGCTAATGGTGTGCCGGGGCTTCACCATGTCTTAGCCCGGGCTTTTAAAGATATTATTCCAAGATACAAGACCATGAAAGGCTATCGAGTGGAAAGAAAAGCCGGTTGGGATACTCACGGGCTTCCGGTTGAAATCCAAGTCGAGAAAGAATTAGGAATCCATCAAAAATCCGAAATTGAAAATATTGTTCCGGGAAATCCAAGAGAAAGCATCATTGAGTTTAACAAGAAATGTAAAGAATCAGTTTGGAAATTTAAGGATTTATGGGAACAAATGACTAGAAGGATGGGATATTGGGTGGATATGGAACATCCTTATATTACTTATGAAAATAAATACATTGAATCGGTCTGGTGGGTGATAGCACAAATTGCCAAGCTAAAAACAGAAAAAGGCGAACCGGTTTTATATCAAGGGCATAAAGTTATTCCCTATTGTTACCGATGCGGAACAGCGCTTTCTTCGCATGAAGTCGCGCAAGGATACCAGAAAGTGAAAGACAATTCAGTTTTTGTAAAATTTCATTTAAAACTTGGACAAAAGTGGGCGGGGGAAAAATACGAGACAAAAGAATCAGTCTATGCGCTTGTCTGGACAACTACGCCGTGGACATTGCCTGGCAATGTTGCATTAGCAGTTAATGAAAACATTTCTTATACCGCATTAAGAATAAATGGCATAAAAGAGCTGATAATCTTAGCTAGTGATCAAGTTAAGAATATTCTAAGCGATAAAGATATTGAAATTATTCATAATGATATCAAGGGGAAAGATTTATTGGGTCTTGAATATGAACCGCTTTATAAAACTAATAATACTGATAAAAAAGCTTATTATGTAATTTCCGGAGATTTTATCACCACTCAAGAAGGAACGAGCATTGTCCATATTGCTCCGGCTTTTGGGGAGGATGATTCTAATGTTGGTAGGGAAAACGATTTGCCAACACTTTCTACTGTTGATATTGAGGGAAAAATAATTAAAGGAATGAATATTCCTGGAGAAGGTATTCCCGTAAAGAAAAAAAATGACAAAAATAAATATGAAGTTGATAATTTAATCATTGAAGATTTAAAGAATAGAAAATTATTATTCAAAGAAGAACTTTATGAGCATGATTATCCTTTCTGCTGGAGATGTGATACCCCTCTCATTTATTATGCCAAACCGTCGTGGTTTGTCCGAATGAGCGCATTCAGAGAAATACTCGAAAAAAATAATCAAAATATAAATTGGATTCCGGAATATATCAAAGAAGGAAGATTTGGCGAGTGGCTTCGCGATGCCAAAGACTGGGCGATTTCAAGAGACCGATATTGGGGAACCCCGCTTCCGATTTGGAAATGTAAAGAATGCGGGAAAATAAAAGTTGTTGAATCAGTCGATGAAATAAAAGAACAGCTGGGAAATCCGAATAAATTATTTTTAATCCGCCACGGAGAAGCGGAGAATAATATTGAGGAAATTATTAGTTGTTTCCCCGAAAAAATCGATTATCATCTTACTCCGAAAGGAAAAGAACAAATTAAAACAGTAGCTGAGCAATTTAGAAGTGTAAAGATTTCTGCTATATATTCCTCTCCACTTAAGCGCGCACAAGAAACAGCCGAGATTATTTCCCAGATTACTGGAGCTGAAGTTATTATTGATGATCGTATCAGGGAGATGGATCTTAACGGGTTAAATGGAATAAAAACAGATGATTTCAGAAAAATATATCTAAATGAAATACTTAATTTGAATACCGATGAACATGGAGTAGAAGGTTATAATCAGGCAGCAGAAAGATTAAAATCATTTGTTAGCAATATAAACGAAAAATATCAAAGTGAGAATATAATAATTATATCACATGGAAATCCGCTGAAAGTTTTAGAAGGAATATGCAATGGCAAGAAAATAGAAGAATTAAAAAATGATACATATCTTGGAAAAGGAGAAATTAGAACCGTATATTCCAAATTATTTGATTTGCATAAACCATATATTGATGAAATAACTTTCAAATGCGAATGCGGAGGAGAAATGAAAAGAGAATCGGAAGTGATGGATGTTTGGTTTGATTCCGGCTCAATGCCGACCGCCCAATTCCATTATCCATTTGGCGCATCAAAAGAAGACAAGGAAAAAATCGAAAGTGGTAAATTCTATCCGGCGGATTTTATTTCCGAAGCGATTGATCAGACTAGAGGATGGTTTTACACTCTGCATGCAATTTCTACCCTCTTAAATGCGAACAAAAAAGTTCCGACCGGGCTTGCCTTTAAAAATGTAATTTGTTTGGGTCATGTTCTTGACGCACAAGGAAAGAAAATGAGCAAATCCAAAGGGAATATTATTGATCCGATGGAAGTGATGGATAAATACGGAGCCGATATACTCCGCTGGATGTTATACACGATAAATCAGCCCGGACTTCCTAAAAGATTTGATATCAAGAAAATGAACGAAATCATGAATCGGGTTTTCCGAATGCTTTGGAATTCGTATTCGTTTTTTGTGATGTATGCGAATATAGATAAATTCAAGCCAGTGAACAGTGAACAGGGAACAGGGAACAGTAAAAATTTATTAGACAAGTGGATTTTGTCAGAGCTTCAGGTTTTAATAAAAAATGTTGACGAAAAATTAAATAAATATGATATTTATAATGCTGGAAATTTAATCGAAAAATTCATTGATAATCTTTCCAACTGGTATATCCGCCGAAGCAGAAAGAGATTCTGGAAAAGCGAGAATGACGCAGATAAAAATGAAGCCTATCAAACTTTGCATTATGTCCTAGTTGAACTTTCAAAATTAATGGCGCCGTTTACGCCGTTTATCTCCGAAGAGATTTATCGAAATCTAGTTGCCCCTCACCCCAACCCTCTCCCAGAGGGAGAGGGGGGTGTTGTGTCTGTACATCTAGCTGATTTTCCCAAAGCGGATGAAAGCTTGATTGATGAGAAATTGAATGGGGAAATGAAATTGGTTCGCAACATAGTAACTCAAAATCTAGAAGTGCGTGCAGCATCAAGAATAAAAGTTCGTCAGCCGCTAAATACGTTATTGATTTCTGGATATGAATTTAATAAAAATTTATTGGAAATTATTTCTAATGAAGTAAATGTAAAAAAATGTGTTGTATCAGATGAGTCTGGCATTGAAGACGCAGAGAAAAAGGGATATATAAAGAGAGTTTTCTTTGATGAATCTATCCAACAAGGAAAAAGATATTCTATTCAGGAGCCAATTAAACCAAGTCAGGCAGGCGTTAGGTTAAGCACTGCTTTAGACACCGAAATTACCGAAGACCTGAAGCTTGAAGGGCAAGCTCGGGAAATTATTCGCCATATCCAGGAAATGCGGAAAGAAGCAGGCTTTGAAGTTGACAACCGGATAAAAATAGGATATATTGGAATGTCTAAGGTTTTTGATAAATTTAGTTCCTTGATAACCAAAGAAACTTTGGCTGAAAATATGGATCTTGAAATTATAGAAGAATGTGATCTTAAGAAAGAATTTAAGATCGATGGAGAAAAATTAGAACTAAGTATCAAAAAAATATAAAGGGGGTATTTATGACAGTATATATCTGGGGATCATTGTTTGCGGGAGTACTTTTCATATCGTTGCTCTTTAAAACCTTTGGATTGAAGTGCCCAAAATGCAAGAGCAGCAATGTGAAATACATTGCAGGCAGAAATGTTATTCACTGCAACAAATGCAGAAAAGCATATTATGCAAATTAAGGAGGTTAAGATGAACTTTTGGTCAAGTCAGTTGTTTAATCTACTGGTAGGTATAATCGTATTTGCTATAGGAATTTTTGGCATTTGCAAGCCGCATGAGTGTCCCAAATGCGGAAAACATATACTTTTCCATAATCCGTGGAAGAGACACGAATGTGCGCCGGGAGGATAAGAGTTTTCATGCCCAACCTTAGAAGTTTCAAGGTTGGGCGTTTTAATTTATAATGAATATATGGACTACAAATATACAGGCATAATTTTGAATAAGAAAGACGTTGGCGAAACCGACCGGATTTATACTATTTATACTTTAGAATCCGGAAAAATCATGGTTTTGGCCAAAAGCGTCCGCAAAGCCAATGCAAAACTAGCCGGATTTCTGGAAAACTTTACTTTGGCGGAAATCTTTATTGCCAAGAGCCAGGGAATGGGAAAGATTACCGGTTCTCTGGTAATCAACAATTTTCCCAAAATGCGGGAAAATCTTGAAGCGGTCGGAAGTGTTTTTAAATCTACGGAACTTTTGAATAAACTGATCAAGGACGAAAACGATGACCCAAAAATATTCGAGCTTCTCAAGGAATACCTCGAAACAATGAATAATCTGGATAGCCAGGAAGATAATTTCAAATTGGAAATAATTTCTTTGGGTTTTATTTTCAAGCTTCTTGAAGAATTGGGATATAAAATAGAAGCGAATAATTGCTTGGAATGCGGGGAGAAAATAAAAGAAGGGAACAACTTTTTCGATCCGGAGCAGGGCGGGATATTGTGCGGAAAATGTTATCCGAACATCAGAAAAGGCATTAAAATAAACTCCAATTCAATAAAAATATTAAGGATTTTTTTCCAAAACAGCCTAAAGTCTCTTCTTAAACTCAAAGCTGACAAAAAAGATATCGATAACTTGAAAATCGTAAAACAAGAATTCTTGCGTTGGGTAGAGTAGTTTGTTTTAAATGGCTGTTTTTGGTAAAATAGACTTATGTCTCTCGACGATCTTGAAAAAAAATTATACGATCCCGATTCCGGAATAGAAAAAAGAACCCATGAGGAAAGCCAGTTTAATCCTCTTAGTTCTTCGAATAGCGGCCTGGATTCTCTCAAAGAAGAAAAACAATGGTCAGAGCAGGAGAATGTTCCCGGGATTGATAAGAAAAAATTTATTAAAATCGGAGCAATAGCGCTTGGCTCTATTATTCTCGTGGCGGCTTTTATTGTTGGATTTGTGAAATATAGACAGTCGGCTTTCAAACAAGAAAGAGTTTCAATAAAAATAGAAGGTCTCGCTCAAGTGAATGGTTTTGAAAAAACAGCTTATAAAATAATTTTTAAGAATGATAATCGGGCAAGCCTCGATAATGCAAAGATCCTTTTGAATTATTCAGAAAATTTCAGGCCTGATGAAAGCCAGAACTTGAAAATTGACAATCCCTCCAATAGCAGAATAATCCTCGGAACCATAAAAGGAAATTCAGAAGGAGAAATAGATATTGCTGGCTCGTTTCTCGCCGCTAAAGACTCGACTGTTTACATAAATTCGACTTTGGAATACACACCCAGCAGTTTTAGCATCGCTTTCCAATCCAAAAGCCAATTTGGGGTAAATATTGAATCATCGCCTTTGTTTTTGGAAGTGGAAGCTCCTTTAGAAGCCGTTGATGGGAATAAAATTGATTATGTGGTTAATTACAGAAATACGAGCGGAGAATATTTTGACGGCGTTAGGCTCAAAGTTGAATACCCGGAAGGATTTTCTTTCATTTCTTCGAACCCGTCTCCTTCGGAGGGAAACATAATTTGGTATTTGGGAAGCATCGCTCCCAATCAAGACGGAAAAATTGTTATAACCGGGATGATAAATGGCTCGGAGCAGGAAGAGAAAGTAATCAAGGCATATTTAGGATACGCCAGTGGAAATGGATATTTTGTCGTTTACAACCAAAAGGAAAAGCTTACTAAAATTTCATCTTCTCCTCTTTTTATTCTTCAGCAGATTGACGAGAAAGCTGATTCCAATGTGGATGCCGGAGAACTTTTAAGATATTCTATTGAGTACAAAAATAATGGAAGTATTGCTATGCAGGACGTGGTCATAACGGAAGAAATTGACAGCCGAGTTTTGGATTTTTCAAAATTAGAATCAGGAAAAGGCTCTTATGATGCTTCAAAAAAAATAATTATCTGGAAAGCTTCTGATATTCCTGCTCTTTCGAGTTTGGCTCCCGGACAAGGAGGAAAAATATCTTTTTCTGTCCCGATTTTGGGCCGTATCCCGGTAGGGAATATTAACGACAGCAATTTTACCGTTATTAGTACGGCAAAAATCGACAGCCCATCAATCGCCAATCCGATAGGATCAAATAAAACAATAGCCAGCAGCACGCTGAACCTGAAATTGAATTCCAGAGCTGTTCTCGAGGTGAAAGGATATTACAATGACAGCGGAATTCCTAATTCCGGACCAATTCCTCCCAAAGTGGGACAGGAAACATCGTATACCATCCATTGGAAAATTATTAATGTTTCCAATAATTTGAGCGATGTCAAGGTAGTATCGTCGCTTCCTTCCGGAGTGAAATGGAACGGAAAATTTTTGCCTAACGATGAATCGCTAAGTTTTAACGAAAGGACAAATCAAGTCGAATGGGCGATTGGAAATATGAAAAACGGCGTGGGAATTTTAGAGCCCGCAAAGGAAGTAAGTTTCCAAATAAGTGTTGTCCCGCAGGTTAATCAAGTGGGAGAAGAATTGGTGCTTGTCAATCCTTCGATTCTCACCGCCAAAGATGTTTTTACCGGTGTTGATATAAAATCTGAAGTCGGGCAAAAAGATAATAATATTTCAGAAGATACTGGCGCAAATGGAAAATATAGGGTAGAAAATTAGAATTATGTTTGAAATAGTAAACTCTAACGGGAAAAAAAGAATAGGAAAATTATTGACTAACCATGGGGAGCTCGAAACTCCCTTTTTTATGCCTGATGCGACCAGGGGATTTGTGAGGTCTTTGGATAATGAAGATTTAATTAAGGCCAGCGTCAGTCCAATAGTAGTCAATACTTATCATCTCTACTTAAAGCCCGGAATGGAATTAATAAAAAAGGCTGGAGGCATTCATAATTTTATGAACTGGCAAAAACCTCTCCTTTCTGACTCCGGCGGATACCAAGTTTTTTCCCTGATTCACAAAAATCCAAAAATGGGAAAAATTACCAAGAATGAAGTTATCTTCAAATCTCCGTATGACGGCTCAATCCACAAATTAACGCCCGAAAAATCAATCCAGATCCAGTTTGATCTGGGAGTGGATATGATGGTGTGCCTGGATGATCCGCCACCCAATAATTATTCCAAGGAAAAAATAGAAAAAGCGGTGGAAAGAACGATAATATGGGCGGAAAGATGCAAGAAAGAATATAATAAACAAGTTAAAAGTCGAAAGCTTAAAGTCAAAAGCCAGCCGCTTATTTTCGGAGTAATTCAGGGCGGAAAATATCTAGATCTCCGAAAGCATTGCGCGGAAGAATTGGTTAAAATCGGTTTTGATGGATATGGTTTCGGAGCCAGGCATATTGATGAGGAAGGAAATATTATGGATAAAGTCCTGGAAGAAGTGGCCAGCTACATACCGGAAAATTCCTTGCGCTTTGCTTTAGGGGTAGGAACGCCGGAAGATATTGTTAAATGCGTAAATTATGGATGGGATATGTTTGACTGCGTCATTCCGACAAGAGAAGGAAGGCACGGTCGGATTTTCGTTAGAAAATCCGAAGTCAAAAGTCAAAAGTCAAAAGTCAAAAGTGATTTCTATGAAACAATAAATATCAATAATGAGAAATATGCCAATGATTTTTCGAAAGTTGATGAAAATTGCGGCTGTGAAATGTGCCAAAATTATTCCAAATCCTATATGCGGTATTTATTCTCCCAGAAAGAGCCGATGGCCATGCGCCTCGCCAGCCTCCATAATCTAAAATTCTATATGGATTTGATGGAAAATTTAAGAAATAAATAAAGTTATCCACAAGGCTGGCATTGACAGAAATACTGATAGTGATACAATATCACCATAGAAACATCTAAATAAAAACAAGCCATGGACCACAACGGGCGACGCTTGTTTTCCTAGATGCTATGAATAATAACATCTAATGTGAGTATAGCATCATTCAATAATCTGTCAAGTTGAAATTTTCCCGATGAGTTGATAATAAAGCCGAAATATGAGAATATTAAGATGTTGATAAATATTAAATAAACTTAAAAATATGAGTCTAGTAATCGCAACATATGTGCCGGAAGGCATAGTCATGGCGTCCGACAGCCGGCAATCTATAACGCTTGAAGGTAAAACACCCGATGGCAAAGATTTACCGAAAATCGACACAGTAAATTCCGATAACGTCTATAAAACCTATCTTATATCCAGAAAAGATAATGATGGAAAACCGATTTTTGAAATTGGCATTAGTTCTTTTGGTCAGGATCTTTTAGGCGGCATTCCCACTGCCAGCCATATAAAAAGATTCACGGAAGAAGAATTGACAGATGAAGATGACATCACGATAATTCCCAAGAAGCTAGTTGATTTTTTTATAAAATTATTTCCAAAAGCAGACACAGGATTTCATGTTGCCGGGTATAAAAAAGAAGGAAAGATAAGTATCCCATATATTTTCAATTGTCATGTGGCTAAAAATATAGTTGAAAGAAGAAACGAAAAACCTGATAAAACATTAGCCTATGGAGCGACTTGGTCAGGACAAATCGATGTTTTGGCGGGGATTTTACAGCCCTCCGCATTGCCAGGTCCCGAGGGAAAAACTTTAACGATGCCAAAACCGCCGATAATTTGGGACGCAATGGCGCTTCAAGACGCGATTGACTTTTCCACTTATGCGATAAGGACAACGATTGACACTATTCGTTTTCAAGCACGACCGAAAAATGTCGGTGGTCCCATTGATGTTTTAGTAATTACTCCCGATGGAGCAAAATGGATTCAAAGAAAAGAATTAAAAGGATAAAAATAAGTTTATGGAAAAAGAAATTTCTAAATATTTGGTTGTTGATGCTTCTGGTTTAGACCCCATCAGGTATTCAATTAAAAGTGGTTGGATGAAAATGGAGGATATAAATAAATTTTTAGAGAGTGGTAAGATACAAATATGTATAACAAATTCCGCTTTACAATGTGGAGAATTTAGTTATTCTGAAACGCCAGATCTCTTTACTCATAATATAATTAATTCTGGCACAAATTCTTCTGTGTATATTAAAGACGAAAAAGTGCTAAAACGTGGCATAAGTTTCTGGCTTACTTCTAATGGTACAATTACACTCGATCAAAGTTTATCTAAAAACGGACTAGAATTTAGTGTTTTTAATACGACAAGCGGAACTCTGTCTGATTGTTCAAAATTATCCGTTCCGGATAAATCAGCCATTTCTTTAGCAAGATATCTTTTAAATATTAAAAAGACTGCGATTCTGGTTCATGACAAAAAAATACGAAAACAAGCTCGATGTAAAAAAATTTCTTTTTATGGTTCTGCCTCATTTCTTGCAGGTATGGCTATTTCCAGGATATATGCATATCAAAAAGCTACAAGGTTGTATTATAAATGGAAAAATCAGGATAAACGTTGGATACCAAATAAGATGAATTTTAAAGAAGTATTAGGTATTGAAAAATTACGTTTTCAAAAAGGAGAAAGTTTTTGGCTATAACGATTAGTTTTTATCTATGAAAAATAGGACATTATATTTCGGTGATAATTTAGAAATACTCCGCAAGAAAATTACGGAAACCTTGACTTTTGGCTTAAAATACGCTATAATTAGACATAGTGAATAGAAAGCCTAGCAAAGAAGGCTTTAAAAAAGGGGAAATTGGAAGGGTGTTTCGAGGGTGAAACACTTTTTTGTTTTTTCCTGTAAATTACGCCAGCCCAAGGCTGGTCCGCCTATGGCGGAAATATGCGAATATTATTATGAAAATTAAGGAATTATTTAAAAAAAGAAGGATAGTTTATTCAGCTACGGTCTTAGCTGTGTTTTTTGCCTGCTTTAATTTTGCTTTTGCCAGTGAGATTACCAGGGAAAATATTGTAAATCTGGTCAATCAGTCAAGAACGGAAAACGGGCTTCCTGCCCTTTCCGAGAACGAAAAACTCGATAAGGCCGCCCAGGACAAGGCAAATGATATGATAGCCAATAATTATTTTGCCCATACTTCTCCCAGCGGGATAACACCTTGGTTTTGGATCGAAAAAAACGGATACGATTACCAATATGCCGGAGAAAATCTGGCACTTGGATTTTCAACAGTGGAAAATGAACACCAAGCGTGGATGAACAGCCCGACTCACAAAAAAAATATTCTTAATACTAATTATGAAGAAATTGGGGTTGCAGTTGGCAAAGGAGTGATAGAAAATAACACGGTAACTGTTGCTGTCCAAACATTTGGAACGCAAGCCGGAAGTTTAAAAGAAGAAAAAAAAGAAAATAATATTCCGGACATTAAGCCGAAAAATGATGGCAACGGAATTGTCCTTAACCTGGACGGATCAAAAAATTCCGGAAGCGGAAATTCCAGCGATTTGTTCAAGGGAAATGAATTTAAGCTCAAGGCAAACTGGTCTAGCGTGAAAGAATTTTTATCTAATCCCTGGATTGCGTCAATGGTTATCGTTCTGGCATTTTGCCTAATTATAAATATTTTTGTGCTAATGATAATATTTCTGCATCATGCCAACAACAGGTTGAGAAAAAATCAGGAAGCATTTAAAATGGTTAATACAATAATTATTCTATTGATCATTGCCTCGATAACATTCTAAAAACCAATATTTTTGATAGTTCATCCCCCACCACTTTTTCTTGTAAATAGTAATTTATGGAAAAATTTAGTCTAACTAGGAAATTTCGAGTGAAAGTGGTGGGGGACAAGAAATAAAAATAAATAAAAAACAAAAAACTAAAGACAAAATTCTTTGTCTTTGCCCTTCGAGGGCAAACAATAGCAAATCAAATCCCGAGAAATCGGGATTTTTGCTTGAAATAACTTACTTATTAAGCTATACTATCAGATATGGAATATTTTGAGATTATTGGGGGAAAAAAGCTGAAAGGCGCGATTGAAGTCAGGGGATCTAAGAACGCCACTACCCCTATTTTGGCAGCTTGTCTTCTAACCAAAGAAAAATGCGTAATTTCCAACATTCCTCTAATTGAGGATGTTTTTAGAATGCTCGAGATTATTGGGAGCTTGAGCGCTAAAGTTTCATGGAAAGGAAAAAGAACTATTGAAATCGAAGCCAAGAATGTTGATGCTTCAAAAATGGATCTGGTGGCGGTAAAAAAGCTTCGTTCTTCGATATTGCTGTTAGGCGCTCTTTCCGGAAGACTGGAAAATTTTAAAATTCCTTATCCCGGAGGATGCACTATTGGAGCCAGACCACTCGATACTCATTTCGATGCTCTTTCGAAGATGGGGGTAAAGATAAGAGATAAGAGATTCGGGATAGAGATAGAGAAGAATAAAAAAATAGATTGTTATGAGGTTAATGCAAGAGGCAGGCATAGTAATTCGATAGTTCTTAAAGAATTTTCAGTTACCGGAACGGAGAATGCGATGATGCTAGCCGCTTCTATCCCTGGAAAAACTGTAATAAAAATAGCAGCTTCTGAACCGCATGTTGAAGACCTGGGAAAATTTTTGATAAAAATGGGGGCTGAAATAAAAGGATTAGGAACGCATACTTTGGAAATTTGGGGAAACAAGAATCTTAAAGGAATTAGACATGATGTTATTCCCGATGCCAATGAAGCGGCAACCTTTCTGATTATGGGCGTAGCCACCAGAAGTCCGATTGTTGTCAAAAATGCCAGAAGAGATCATCTGGATTTGGTTTTGGAGAAACTCAAGGAATTCGGAGCTAATTTTAAAATAAAAGGAAATAGCATCCAGGTTATTCCTCCGAAACTAATCAAAGCTGTTTCCAAAGTCGATACTCGTCCATATCCCGGAATTCCGACCGACGCTCAAGCTCCATTTGGAGTTTTGGCAACGCAAGCCAAAGGAAAAACATTTATTCACGATTCATTATATGAAGGACGCTTTAACTATATTTCTGAAATAGAAAAAATGGGAGCCAAGGCCAAAGTGCTGGATGTCCATCGGGCAATTATTCAAGGACCGACAAAACTCAAGGGGAAAACAATAGAAAGCTTTGATCTTCGGGCTGGCGCATCTCTTATAATCGCGGCTCTGGTCGCAGAGGGTAAAACTATTATCCAAAATATTTATCAAGTAGACAGGGGATATGAACGCATAGAAGAGAGATTATCGAAGTTGGGAGCGGAGATAAAGAGAATAACTAAATAATTTTTTGAGAAAAATGGCATGTTCATCAGAAAGATCGGAATAGATTTAGGCACTGCGAATACGCTAGTCTTTGTTCCTGGCAAAGGTGTTGTTGTTAATGAGCCTTCAGTAGTAGCTGTGTCGCTCACCGAAAACAAGATTTTGGCAGTGGGAAATGAAGCCAAAGAAATGATAGGAAGGACTCCCGATAATATTGTTGCCAGCCGGCCGCTTAAAGACGGAGTTATTGCTGATTATAGGGTAACCGAGGCAATGCTCAAATATTTTATCAACAAAGTAAGCGGAAAAGTGAGATTTTTTCGTCCGGAAGTGATGATTTCTATTCCTGCCGGAGTTACTTCCACCGAGAGAAGAGCGGTTGTCAATGCGGCGATTAAGGCAGGGGCAAAGTCTGCTTATGTCGTAAAAGAGCCTCTTTTGGCGGCTATTGGCGCCGGAATAGCAGTGAATAACGCTCAAGGAAATATAATAATCGATGTTGGAGGAGGAACTTCAGAAATCGCTGTCATTTCGCTTGGAGGAATTGTGGCTGCTCATAGCGCCAGGGTCGGGGGAAACAAACTTGACCAGGCTATTTCTGACTATATCAAAAGAAAATTCGGATTGGTAATAGGCGAAAGAACAGCGGAGGAAGTAAAGATTTCTATTGGTTCGGCAATCGCCCAAGTCAAGGAAGAATATATGGAAATTAGAGGAAGAGACTTGATGGGAGGGCTTCCCAAAATAATTAAAATTTCTTCTAATGAAGTGACGGAAGCTATCCAAGACGAACTTCGGGAAATTATTAATGCGATTAAAAAAGTTTTTCAAGAAACTCCTCCAGAACTCGCTGCTGATGTGATTGACAAAGGAATGGTTCTTTCCGGAGGAGGGGCGCTGCTTCGAAATCTTGACCAGTTAATAACAAGAACTATCGGGGTGCCGTGCTATGTGGCTGACAATCCATTGTTTTGCGTTATCAAAGGAATTGGAGTTGCGCTTGATAATTTAGAAACATACAAAAGGACGATAATGATGACGAAATAGTATGAAAATTGGCATTGATGCTTCGCGGGCTTTTATCAAAAACCGCACTGGCATTGAAGAATATTCCTATCAAGTAATTAAGAACCTGATGAATAAGTTAGAAGAACATCAGGTTATTTTGTATATAAGGCGGAGTCAAAAGTCAAAAGTCGAAAGTCAAAAGCTTCCGGAAAGCTGGAGGATAAAAGTTATAAAATGGCCGTATTTATGGACTCAAGTCGGATTATCGCTGGAATTATTTTTCCATACAGTAGACGTCTTATTTATTCCAGCGCATACTGTTCCCTGCATACATCCTAAAAACACAATAGTGACAATTCATGGTTTAGAATATGAATTTTGTCCTAAGGCATATTCATTTTGGGCAAGATTATATATGCGCTGGTCGATAAAAAATTCCTGCAAATGGGCAAAGACTATTATAGCTGTTTCTAATAATACCAAGAATGATTTAGTTAAATTATATAATGTTCCAGAAGAGAAAATAAACGTAGTATATGAAGGAACAAATTTAATTAAAAATTTAAAAATCAAAAATCAAAATGACAATTCAAAATTCAAAATTGATAAATACTTATTGTTTATTGGCAGATTAGAAAAGCGAAAAAATATTTTGGGAATAATTGAAGCTTTTGAAATATTAAAAGAAAAATATAAAATTCCGCATAAGTTAGTTTTAGCAGGTGAACCCGGATACGGATATCAAAATGCAAAAACCAAAATGCAAAAATCAAAATATAGGAATGAAATTATTTTCAATGGATTTATTGGGGATGAGGAAAAATATAACTTACTGAAAAATGCGGATGTTTTTTTATTCCCCAGTTTTTATGAGGGCTTTGGATTGCCGATTTTAGAAGCGCAAAGTGCCGGCGTGCCGGTCGTAACGTCAAATATATCTTCGATACCCGAGATTACAGGAGCTAAGCTCCTTGAGCTCAAGGAGCTTAGCTCCTGTTCGGCAATATTGATAAATCCTAACAAACCAGATGAAATAGCCAAAGCGGCATACAAGTTTATTTCCGATGAAAATTTGAGAAATGATATAATAAATAAAGGGTTTGAGAATGTGAAAAGATTTAGTTGGGAGAAATGTGCAAATGAAATTAGCAAGCTAATTTTATGCTAAAAAAAGATTTAAAAATAGCATTAGTCCATGACTTTCTGGTTCAATATGGCGGGGCGGAGAGGGTTTTGGAAGTGATTTCAGAAATGTTTCCGGAAGCGCCGATTTATACATTACTTTATGATAAAGAAAAACAAGGGAATAAATTCAGAAATAAGGAAATTCGAACTTCATATCTCCAAAAATTTCCCAAATTTTTGCGGAAGCATTATCAATGGCTCCTGCCTTTTTTCATGGTAGCTCCGGAAACGTTCGACCTTCGCGATTTTGATATGGTGATTTCCTCAACCGGAGCTTGGTCTAAGGGAATCATCGCTAGGCTTAATACTATCCATATTTCATATCTTCATTCTCCGATGAGATTTGTCTGGGACCACAATGAAGAATATCTGAAAGAAGAAAAGAAAAGGTGCTTTTTTGCAAGAATTATATTAAATTATGTCCGGATGTGGGATAAATTGGCAGCAGAAAGACCGGATTATTTGATTGCTAATTCAAAATATACACAAAGCCGTATTTCTAAGTATTATCGCAGAAGCAGCACTGTTATATATCCGCCGGCATATGATGAAAATAAAGATTTTAAATTCCAAATTCCAAATCCTAAATCCGAAACAAATTTAAATAATCAAACTACAAACTACAAACTACAAGCTACAAACTATTTTTTGATTGTTTCCCGTCTTTCTCCTTATAAAAAAGTCGATTTGGCGATTGAGGCTTTCAATAAATTGGGATTGCCGCTAGTAGTAATCGGAGAAGGAAAACAGAAAAAATATCTTGAGAAGATTGCTAAGGACAATATTAAAATTTTAGGCTGGGTTGATGAAAATAAATTAAGGGATTATTATTCTAAGGCTAGGGCTTTTATCTTTCCTTCCTGTGATGATTTCGGAATGACAATAGTGGAGGCAATGAGCTATGGAGTACCTGTTATTGCTTATGAAAAAGGAGGAGCGCTGGAAATAATTGAAGAAGGAAAAACCGGAGAATTTTTCGAGGCTCAAACGGCGGAAGTATTGGCAGACGGAGTGAGAAGATTAATGGAAAATGAAAATAATTACAAGAAAGAAGATATAATCAATAAAGCAAGGGAGTTTTCGGTTGATAGATTTAAGAGAGAATTAAGAGAATTTATAAACAAAGTAATTAGATTTAACTAATTTTATCCCGCAACAAATTTTTATATTGCCGGGATATAATCGAAACTATTAATTTCAAAAACGCCTAACGGCTTTCCTGGTTAATATTATAGATTTTTGTTAGAAATTTGTGCGGGATGCTCATTTTTCTAGCAAAAATTATAAATAATTTTTGAGAAAAATGGCATGTTTATCGGAAACCAAAAAATAGTTCAGTTTTTATCTAAAGTAGCGGGGAGCAATAAAATCGCCCAAGCTTATCTTTTTTCCGGTCCGGAAAGAGTGGGAAAATTTACGCTAGCCAAAATTTTTGCCAAGAGCTTGATTCAAAGAAAACCATCGAAACTTGAAAATGACAATAAAAATATTCCAGATCTCATCATCATAGAACCGGAAGTAGAAGAAAAAAAAGGAGTTATCAAAGAAAAAGATATAAAAATAGAGAAAATACGGGAAATCCAAAAAGACCTTGCCTTGTTTCCATATAGCGGAAAATTCAAAGTTTTGATTATCAACAATGCCCATAGAATGACCGTTTCCGCCCAAAATGCCCTGCTTAAAATACTGGAAGAACCAAATGAAACTTCTGTCATTATTCTGATAACGCACGAGGAATCAAAAATACTTCCCACCATAAAATCGCGCTGCCAGAAACTCAGTTTTTCCCTAGCCAGTGCGGAAGAAATTGTGAACATTGTTTCTGATAGCAAAGAAGCCAAAAAATTAGCGGTATTTTCTATGGGACGGCCAGGATTAGCTTTGGAAATAAAAGAAAATAAAGATATTTTTGATTTAAGGAATGAACACCTGAACTGCCTTAACAGGTTTCACTCAATGGGAATAAATGAAAGATTCAATCTGTCCGAAAAACTTTCTTCGAATATTTCCGAATTAATTAATTTTTTGGAATTCTGGGTATGGATAATTAGAATAGAAGCGCTGAAAAGGGGAGAAAGAAAATTTTTTAATTTTCAAACAATTGAAAAGATAGGGAAAAGTTTGGAAATAATAAAAAATACCAATGCTAACGTGAGATTAGTTATTGAAAATTTATTTTTAGAAATATAAAATGTTTTGGAGAAAAAAGAAAAACAAAAGACTGGATCTCGAATCAAGAGCTCCCAAGAAAAGGAGAAGCTTTTTTGAAAAGAAAGAAAAAGAAAGAAATAATCCAGTTTTTTTAAGAATAGTTTCCAAAATGCTCCGGACAGTTTTTCTTGCTTTAGTCGGATATGTCTTGTTTTTTTCTCCTTTTCTGGAAATAAAAGAGATATCCGTTAAGGGAATTTCAGAATTGAATTATGGCGATGTTCTCCAAAAAGCAGTTGGAATTTCCAAGGAAAAATATCTTCGCTTAATACCAAAGAATAATTTGATAATTTTTCCTTCAAATAAAGCAGAAAGAGAGATATTGAATAGCTTTAAAAAAATAAGCTCCGTGGAAGTAAAAAAAGTTTTTCCTGACAGAATAGAGGTAGCAGTTGTTGAAAGAAAGTCTCTTTTGATTTGGTGTTCAGCTGGGCCATGCTACGTTATCGATGAAAACGGCTATGCTTACAATAACGCTGATTTTGAATCAGAAGAAATAAAGCAGAATAATTTGCTCACCATAATTGATGACAGCGCCAAGCCGGTAATTTTAGGGGAAAAAGTATTAAATAAGAACTATATTGATTTCGTTTCCGATTCAGGAGACGAGCTTAATAAAGAATTAGGAATGAAAATAACAGGCGAGTACCGGACGAAGTCAAGAATAGCAGAAGAAATAAGAATTAAAGCCGAAGAAGGATTTGAAATATTTTTTTCCACCAGCCTTCCAATGAGCGGAAGCATGCAAACGCTTAAAACGTTTTTGGAAAAGGAAATGGCAGGCAAAGATAAAAGCAAACTTGAATATATTGATCTTCGAGCGGAAAATAAAGTATATTACAAATTTAAAGACGGAGAATCACAAAATAACACAGAAACGCAACAGCCAGCACAGCAAGATAATAAAAAAGATACGAAAAAGAAGAAAAACTAATCGGAAATTTTCAATTTTCAATTTACAATTTTCAATCGATTTACAATTTTCAATTACCCAAACTTTGAAAATTAAAAATTTAGTTATTGAAAATTCATTGTAAATTAATCATTGATAATTGAAATTTATGAAAATAGGTATTGTAGGATTACCAAATGTAGGCAAGAGTACTCTTTTTAAAGCCTTGACCAGAAATCCGGTGGATATTAATAATTATCCATTTTGTACGATTGAGCCGAATGTAGGAATTGTGAAAGTGCCCGATGAAAGGCTGGAAAAACTGGCTGAAATGTCAAAAAGCAAGAAAATTGTTCCGGCGATTGTGGAGTTTGTGGATATTGCCGGCTTGGTCAAGGGAGCAAGCGAAGGCGAAGGATTGGGCAATAAATTTTTGTCGCATATCCGGGAAGTGGACGCAATCATTGAAGTTGTCCGCGTGTTCGATAATTCCAATATTATCCATGTCTATAATCGGGTAGATCCGCTGGAAGACATCGAAATAATAAATACGGAATTAATTTTGGCGGATTTGGAAACAGTTAAGAAAGTAGAGTCGAGGTTTGAAAAAGAGAAGAAAGGGAATGCTAAAGATGCGGATAAAAAACTGGAAATTGTTGGGGTTATTAAAAAAAATCTTGAAAGTGGAAAATTAGCTATAGAATCGGAGATAGATTTAAAAGATGAAACTACAAAAATAGTTGTCAGGGAATTATCGCTTTTAACAATAAAACCATTTTTGTATGTCTATAATGCTTGCCCCGTTAAATCCGACGAAGTCGGAGCGAAGCTGTTTAACGGGGTGTGTTACAAGCTTTTAGAAGAATTAATTGAGAGGAAGAACTTTATTGTTTTGGATATTAAGATTGAAGAGGAATTAAACGAAATGTCGAAAGAAGAAATTGAAGAAATGGAACTAAAAAGCAATATTAATGAACTAATATTAAAATCCTATGAACTTTTAGGCTTGATAACATTTTTAACTACTGGAGAAGACGAAAGCCGAGCTTGGACTATTGAAAATGGATCGACAGCACCGGAAGCCGGAGCGGCAATTCACAATGACTTTAAAGATAAATTTATCTGCGCTGATGTAATTTATTGGGAAAAGCTTCTGGAAGCCGGCTCTTGGACGAAAGCGCGGGAATTCGGCTGGCTAAGGACGGAAGGTAAAGAATATGTTGTGAGAGACGGGGATGTGGTAGAATTTAAGATTTAGTCTTGACACGAAACAAAATATTTTCTAGAATGTATTAGCAGTCTATCGGATAGATTGCTAAATTTTATAATTAATATAAGAATTGGTGCGGGACGCTCATAATTGTAGCTTCTCGCTATCGCTCAAAGACAATTATGGCGAAGGTCATTGAATACAGCACTGAAGCGCGAAAAAGAGTAAAAATCGGCTTTGATAAGGTGGCCGATACGGTAAAAGCCACTCTTGGTCCCAAGGGGCGAAATGTTATTCTGGACAAAGGATTCGGTTCCCCGACTATTACCAATGACGGGGTAACTATTGCTAAGGAGATTGAATTAGAAGACAAGTTTGAAAATATCGGAGCCTCTTTAATTAAAGAAGTAGCCGATAAGACTAATGAAGTGGCCGGAGATGGAACAACCACCGCAGTGGTTATTGCTCAAGCGCTAGTTAGAGAAGGAATTAAATTTGTGGAAACCGGAATTAATCCGGTCGTAATCAGGCAAGCGATGGAAAAGGCTAAGGATGAAATTGTTGAAATTCTTAAAAAGAATTCAAAAAAAATCAGCTCTAAAGAAGAAATTGCCCAGGTTGCCATTATTTCAGCCGAATCGGAGGAAATGGGGAAAATGATTGCCGATGTAATGCAAGAAGTCGGAAATGAAGGCGTGATAACCGTAGAAGAATCCCAGACATTCGGGTTTTCTAAAGAAATTGTAAAAGGAATGAATTTTGATAAAGGCTATATTTCTCCCTACATGATTACCAATGTTGAAAATCAAAATGCGGAAATAAAAGAGCCTTATATTTTAATCACTGACAAAAAAATATCTTCAATCTCGGAAATTTTGCCAGTTTTGGAAAAGGTTGCCCAAAATGGAAAGAAAGAAATGGTTATTATCGCCGAAGAAGTAGAGGGAGAAGCGTTAGCTACTTTAGTAGTGAATAAGCTTCGGGGAGTTTTGAATGTTTTAGCCATTAAAGCGCCGGAATTTGGAGACAACAGAAAACAAATGATTGAAGACATAGCGATTTTGACTGGAGCGCAAGTTATCAGTGAAGAAAAAGGAATGAAACTGGATAAAGTAGAACTCAATATGCTAGGAAAAGCGCAAAAAATAATTTCCACTAAGGACGATACCACAATTGTCGGAGGCAAAGGAAAGAAAAATGATATTGAAGCCAGAATTGAACAGATAAAAACTCAAATTAATAAATCAGACAGTGATTATGACAAAGAGAAACTTAAAAAAAGAATGGCCAAGCTTTCCGGAGGAGTGGCAGTAATTAAAGTTGGAGCAGCCAGCGAAACAGAGCTAAATTACATAAAAGCGAAAATGGAGGATGCGCTATCAGCAACGAAAGCGGCAGTGGAAGAAGGGATTGTAGCGGGAGGAGGAGTAGCTTTAGCTAAAGCAGCCTTGCAATTAAGCGAGAAAACAAGCAAGGCGGGACCAGCAATAGTTGAATATAGCGCAGGATACGGAGCGCTTATCATGGCCTTATCCGATCCATTAAAGCAAATAGCAGAAAATGCGGGGAAAAAAGAGTCGGCAGTTGTCGCTAACGAGATATTGGGGCAAAAAAGTGTAAATTATGGTTATAATGCTAAGGAAGATAAATACGAGAACGATATGATAAAGGCCGGTATCGTGGATCCGCTCAAGGTTACTAGAACTGCGCTGGAAAATGCAGTATCGGTAGCGGCGATGCTTCTGACAACCGAAGCGGTAGTGACCGATAAACCGGAGGAAAAATCCAGTTGCAATCATGGGGGAGCGGGAATGCCAGGAATGGGTGGAATGATGTAGGACGCAGACTTACGCAGAATTTGTAAAGGATGAAATTTTAAAGACAGGGAATGCGGAAAGTATTCCCTGTCTTTTTGTTTTGTGTTATAATTCAGATAATGAAAATTATAAATTTCGTAAGTAAATCGAATATAAAACGGGAAGCGGAGGATCTGGGCGTTTCTGTCTGGCAAACTCCGAGTTTTTTATTTTTAATAATGGGAATTTTCATAGTGATTGTTATGACTGTCGTCTATTATCTTTCCCGCTTTTATGATTCTCCGGAGATTTTGATTTTTAGCGAAAGCGCCGTAGTAATAGTCATTTTATCAATTGGAAATGTCATAATCCAAAGCATTGAGCAGATAGCCAGAGCCAATAAGATAAAATCAGAATTTATTACTATCGCCTCCCATCAGCTAAAAACGCCTCTTTCTCAAATAAACTGGGAGCTAGAGATACTTCTTTTTAAAAATAAAGAAGGATTAACTCCGAAACAGCTGGAATTAATAAATACGATAAAACAGTCCCATACAACAATGACTAGGCTGGTTAATGACCTTTTGGATGTGGCGAGAATCGACCAGGGGAAATTCATTCTTAATAAAGAAAAAATAAATATTATTGAAATTATTGATGAAATTATTGATAATAATAAAGTTTTGGCCAAAGCCAGCAATGTCGAGATAAATTTAATAAAACCGGAAAAAGTTCCGGGAATCTTGGCGGATAAAAAAAGAATCGGCGTGGCGATAGACAACCTTATTTCTAACGCAATAAAATACATAGAGAAAAAGGGACTTGTTGAGATAAAAATTAAGCCAGATGACAAAAATATCATTGTTTCTGTGAAAGATAGCGGAGTAGGAATACCAAAAAATCAGCAAGACAAAGTTTTCCAGAAGTTTTTTAGAAGCAATAACGTGGTAAAATATCAAACAGAGGGAACTGGATTAGGACTTTTTATAAGTAAAAATATTATAGAACAATCAGGAGGAAAAATATGGTTCAAATCGACAGAAAAAGAAGGATCTGATTTTTGTTTTTCATTGCCAATTAATTAAACTCGCTAATTAAGAGCGAATTTAAAGCTAATGGATGCGAATATTGGCTCTAATTCGCCAACATTAGCTCTTCATTCGCGAGTATTTTATGGAAAAAAAGAAACTATTAATCGTGGAAGATGACAGTATTTTGCAAAAAGCGCTTCAAGAATTTTTGTCAGAAGAAGGATTTGAAATTTTTAGCGCATTAGACGGAGAAGAAGGAGTAAAAATGGCTAAGGAGAACATGCCAGATTTAATTCTATTGGATATTATTCTTCCCAGGAAAGACGGCTATGAAGTTCTAAGAGAGTTAAAAGCCGAAGATTCTACAAAAAACATTCCGATAGTTCTTCTCACTAATCTCGGCAGCCTTAATGATGTCGAAAAGGCCATTGGGTTGGGTGCCACCACATACTTGATAAAAGCAGATTATAAACTCGAAGAAGTATCCAAGAAAATAAAAGAAGTATTAAAAATAGAGTAGCGATACGAACAATACGAACTATCATACGAATATAACGAACAGTTCGCAGCATTCGTATTTACCCTGTTAAATCCCGCTAAGCGGGACGACCTCGTTGTATTCAACAGGGTGAATTCGTAGATTAGTGTCGCTATAAATTTATGAGAATTGAAAGTGAACGCCTTAGGGATTTCATACTAGACGCTAATCTTATAGACAAGGATAAGCTTGAGGAAGCTTATTCTGCTGCAACTAAGGAGGGAAAGCATTTGGGAGATCTTTTGCTGGAGAAAAAAATAGTGAGTGATATAGAACTTAGAAAACTATACGCATATATTTTAGGAATTCCTTATGTTGATTTGAGAAAAAATATAATATCTCCTGATATTTTACAAATTGTTCCCGAGCCCATTGCCAAAAAATACAACATTGTCGCCTTTGAAAAAATAGGAAACGATCTCAAAGTCGCGATGCTTAATCCCGAAAATCTTCAGATCATAGACTTTATCAAAAAAAAGACTGGACTAAAAATTGTTCCCTGCCTGACTTCACTCGATAGCATTAAAGCGGTAATAAAGCAATATGAAAAAAGTCTTAAAGCTGAATTTGGAGACATAATAGAAAAAAGTTCACAGGAAATAACGGGACAAACCGAAGAGGAAAAAGAAAAAGATCTTGAAGAAATAGCCCAGGGACTTCCGGTAATCCGGATAATTGACACCTTACTTAAACATGCCATTTTGCAATCTGCCAGTGATATCCACATAGAACCCTGCGAAAAAGAGGTGATAGTGCGTTATAGGATAGATGGCATTCTTCACGACGCAATGACGCTTCCCCGAGAAGTTCTTTCGGGAATTGTAGCCAGGATTAAGGTATTATCTAATTTGAAATTAGATGAGCATCGGCTTCCTCAAGACGGAAGATTTAAAATCGAAAATGAAAATTATAAATTCTCTCTGCGTGTAAGCATACTTCCTGTTTTTGACGGAGAGAAGGTTGTCATGAGACTTCTAGACGAATCATCTAAGGGTCTGACTCTGGAAAAAATGGGACTTTCCGGAAAATCTTTAGAGATAGTCCACCAGGAAATTAAAAGGCCCAATGGGATGGTCTTGGTTACCGGGCCGACTGGAAGCGGAAAAACTACGACTCTCTATACCGTGATGGACATAATTAATACTCCGGATGTCAATATCAGCACCGTTGAAGACCCGATAGAGTACAGAATGCCAAGAGTAAATCAGACCCAAGTCAATCCTAAAATAGGCATGACTTTCGCTTCAGCGTTAAGGTCTTTGGTCCGCCAAGACCCAGATATTATTATGGTTGGAGAAATTAGGGACAAAGAAACTCTGGAAATTGCCATTCACTCAGCGCTTACGGGACATCTAGTGCTTTCTACTCTTCACACCAATAGTGCCGCTGGAGCTCTCCCTAGGATGATAGATATGGGAGCGGAACCCTTTCTCATTGCTTCAACAGTTAATGTGATTATTGCCCAAAGATTGGTAAGAAAGCTTTGTCCTGAATGCAAAGCGGAATATACTTTGACGGAAAAAGAAATAAAAACGCTAAAAAATACAGTCAATGTTGATGGAATTATGGAATATATGAAAAAAGAAAATGAATTGAGCAAAATAGTCAAATCAGCTAGCAGTTTGTCTGATATTAAATTTTATAAGCCGAAAGGATGTGATCAATGCGGAAATGAAGGATACCATGGAAGAATTGGTATTTTTGAGGTTTTGGATGTCAATGAAGATATTGAAAAAATGATAGTGGGACTAGCTTCAACGGAAACAATTGAGAGAAAAGCAAAGGAAAATGGAATGGCCACAATGATCGAAGATGGATTTGCCAAGGCAGTCCAAGGAATAACTTCAATTGAGGAAGTTTTGAGAGTAACCAAGGAATAAATACGAAATACGAAATCCGAAGCACGAAACAAATTCAAAATTATAATTTTTGAATAACCAAAACATTTTTGTCATTTGAATTTAGATATTGGATATTGTTTCGAATTTCGAGTTTTGATATTCGGATTTAAAATCGTTATGCCTAAATTTTATTTTACCGCGAAAAGCTTCGATGGAAAATTTCGAGATGGAGAAGCTGAAGCAAGGGATGAAAGGACATTGGCTCAAAGTCTCCGAAGCGAGGGTTTTTTGATGACATCCATAAAATCTCTGAGTTCCGAGAAGAAAGAAGCAGGAATAAAATTCCTTGATCGTTTTTTTGGCGTTCCCCTTAAAGAAAAAATGATGTTTGCCAGAAATTTGAGCGTTATGATTGCTTCAGGACTTCCTATTTCCAAAGGAATCAAAAATCTTTCAATCCAGACAAAAAATAAAAAATTTAAAAAAATACTCGTGGAAATAAATGAAGAATTGCAGAAAGGAACGTCTCTCAATGAAAGCCTCAAAAAATATCCGGCTGTTTTTAGCGATTTGTTTGTAAGCATGGTAAAGGTAGGCGAAACTGGCGGAACTTTAGAGGAAACTTTGAATATGGTCGCTACTCAATTGGAAAAGGAGCATGATCTTATAAGCAAAATAAGAGGCGCAATGATGTATCCTTCGGTTATTCTTGTAGCAATGACAGGGATAGGAATATTGATGATAACTTTTATACTGCCAAAGCTCATGGGAGTTTTCAAGGATATGAACGTAGATTTGCCTCCAACGACGAAAGCAATGATTGGTATCAGCGATTTTTTGAGGAATCATAGCATAATATCAGTGATTTCCTTTTTAATATTTCTCATAGTTATGAAATTATTTTGGGGCTCAAGGTCCGGAAAAAAGTTTTTTGGGCTTGTCGCAATAAAGCTTCCCTTAATAAAAAACATTATAATCAAAGTGAATTGCGCACGTTTCGCCAGAATTTATAGTTCGCTTCTGAAAAGCGGAATCTCAGTCATTGACGCCTTGAAAATATGCTCCGATACTCTAGGAAATTATTATTATAAAAAAGCAATAAATGACAGCATAGACAAGGTGCAAAAGGGCATAGCCCTAAGCAACATTATTTCTTCTTATCCCAATATTTTTCCTCCCCTGGTTTATCAAATGGTCGAAGTAGGCGAAGAAACCGGAAAGATAGAAGCAGTTCTGATGAAACTGGCTGAATTTTACGAAGAAGAAGTCGAACAAATTACCAAGAACATGTCTTCCATCATAGAGCCGGTTCTCATGCTTATTATTGGGTCTGCGGTAGGACTTTTTGCAGTGTCGATGCTTCAGCCAATGTATAGCTTGATGGACAATATTAAATAGTATTTAGTATATCGTATCCAGTATCTAGTATTATTTTTTTATAAAATAATTATTTTGCTAAGTAATATCGGATACTGCGTATGACAATTTTTATTTATGATACAAAATACTAAATACAAAATACTAAATACAAAAAATGGTTTTACCATCATTGAAGCGCTGGTCTTGCTTTTTATTTTTTGCCTAGTTACAGTAAGTTTTTATTCAACTCTCACACTGGGGTTAAGGTATATTCAGGATTCCAAGAATCGCTTGGGTGCCACTGCCTTGGCTAACGAAAGAATGGAAATTGTAAGGAATTTAAAATATGATAGTATCGGGACAGAAGGAGGAGAGATCGAAGGGAATATTCTTCAAGATGAGAACGTTGCTGAAAATACTAGGCAATACTCTGTCCATACTCTGGTTGAATACGTGGACGATCCGATCGATGGGCTGGCAGGCGAGGATTCTGCATGGTGGGCTGATTATAAAAGGGTTACAATCACTGTCTCTTGGAATAATAGCAATTTATCTAATGGCAAGGTAGTTCTTTCTTCTTTTTTTCCTCCTCCTGGACGGGAGGTCCAGCATCTTGGAGACGGAATACTTTCAGTGAATGTCTGCAGTGATCAAGGAGAAAAAAAAGGAGTTCCCGATTCTTACGTCCATATACAAAATTCAGAGACAGGGTTAAATACCGGAAAAGACACAGATACTTCCGGCTACGCGGTTTTTATGGGAAGCAATGTGAGGGATTCAGTCCAAAAATACGAAATAACGGCGAGCAAGGATGGATACGAAACGGTAAGCACGATGCCTCCTTATCCGATAACTTCCTATATTCCGGATTTTCCTCATGCTACTGTTATTACCGCGGGCGGGGCAGTTAATGTGGCCTATATTATTCAGAATAAATTAGCAGAAAATCTCACCATTTTTACCGAAAATTATCTCGGAGAATCTTTGCCCAATATAGATTTTCACTTGATAGGAGGGAAAAAAATAGGAAAGCAGCCAGCCGAGCCTTTTGACGCTGTCTATAATCTTGATTCCAATGAAAAAACTAATGGAGATGGAAAAAAGGATTTAGGCGCGGTAAGTCCGGGAGACTACACTTTTTCTCTTGTCAATCCTGCGCTTGCAAACTATGAAATAATATCAGCTGACCCTTATTTGCAATCCGGTTCTTCTTTTGAGCAATTTAGTCTTTCTTCTGACCAATCTCTAAATTTCAAAATCAAATTGGCTAGTAAAAGCGAAACCTCTATTTTAGTTAAAGTTGTAGACACCAATAGTTCTCCGATTTCCGGAGCGCAGGTAAAGTTAAGCAATACTAGCGGATACGATATTACGCAATCTACAACGAGCGAAGGCAATGCATTTTTCCCTACCACGAGCGATTTATTTGCCAGCGGTACGTATGATCTCAAAGTGACAGCTGATGGTTTTCAGGATAATGATTCCCAGGTAATAATTAGCACGAATCAGCTAAAAGTAGAAACAATAACTTTGTTAGCTCCATAAAATGATTCTTAGAAAAAAATCACAATTTAAGCGGGGACTTACGCTGGTTGAAATGCTGGTAGCCATAGCGATTTTTGTCATCGGAATGGAAGGATTTACTCTGCTTTTTACCCGGACTTGGAAAGCCAATTCTTACACATTGGAAATGGGGCAGTCGTCCATGGCGGTTTCCCAAGGGCTAAGCAAAACAGTGAATTATATTCGCGGAGCCAGGCAGGCAGATAATGGTTCTTATCCAATAAAATCAGCTAGCGATAATGATTTTGTTATTTACTCTGATTATAACAAGGACGGAATAACGGAAAGATTGCATTTTTACAAAAATAATCAAAATATTTTGATGGGAGTTACAAATCCTACAGGTGCAATACCTAAGACATATCCTTCTGGAGACCAGCAAATAATCACTATCGCCAGCTATATCGTGAACGATGCCAATACGCCGATCTTTTATTATTACAACAAAGATTATCCCGGAGATGCTGAAAATAATCCAATGAGCGCTCCGATAGACATTTCAAAAATCCGGTTAATGAAAATATATCTGAAAATAAACATAAATCCCAATAGGACTCCTGATAATATCGAAATGCAATCTTTTGTGGAAATTAGAAATCTTAATGATTATGACAAAGTTGGAAGTCAAAGTTAAAAAAAATAATAAAAAGGGTTCGGCTTTAGCTTATGCCCTGGTTATCATAGCTATCGTTATGATCATTTTGGTGTCTATGCTGGGATATGTCGTTTCCCAATTAAAATTCAGCTTTAACCGAGCGGAAAGGGAAAAGGCTTTTCAAATAGCTGAAGCCGGAGCCTACTATTACCGCTGGTATTTGGCCTATGAAACTTCCGGAAAAACACCCCTGGACCTTGAAAATTTTTGGCAGGGCGGAACAGCCCTGGGAACATCAGTTCCTTATCCGGAAATAGATTATGGAGGAATAGGCAAATATAAGCTTGAAGTTACTGCCCCGCAGCCAGGATCAACGATTGTGATTGTAAAGTCAACCGGATGGACATACAAAGAACCGAATACGAAAAGAATTGTACAGGTGAGATTTCGAAGGCCTTCCTGGAGTGAATATGTAATGCTGAGTGAAAGCTTTATTAACGTGGGAAGCCAAGCTGAAATCTACGGGAAAATGCATTCAAACACGGGAATACGCTTTGACGGTAAAGCATATAACGTGATAAGCTCGCTTCCTTATTCTTTTGATGATCCTTCTCATGGAAGCCATAGTTTGGAATTCGGGGTCCATACCCATGATACTCCAACTGATCCCTTAGCTCCAGATTATCCATGGCCGGAAGGTACTGTTCCGGATCGTGCCGATGTCTTTACAGCCGGAAGGGAATTTCCAGTTCCGGAAGTGAGCTTTAGCGGTGTTTCTTCTAGTTTTACCACCATGGAAAGCGCAGCCAATGGCGGTCATGGGCAATATTTTGATTCAACTGGATTCGGGAGAAGGATTATCCTTAAAACTAACGGAACTTTTGACATTTGTACGGTGAATTCTTATCAAAGCGGCTCTTTTGCTATCAGTTCGCATAATGGGTACAAAAAAAGCAGCGGAAGCGGGACATGTGATACCTGCAGCGGGCAGTGTTTAAGCAATTATTCCATTCCCGATAACGGAGTAATCTATGTGAATGATAATATTTGGGTGGAGGGAACTATAAATGATAAAAGAGTGACTATAGCGGCAGGCGGAAGCCAATCCGATATTTATATCGGAATGAACAATATCCGTTATACAAATTACGATGGAAGCGACATAATAGGATTGGCAGCTAGGCGTGATATAACTGTTATCAAAGATTGTCCCGATAATTTTATTGTTGACGCGGCTTTAATTGCCCAATCGGGACAGGTGGGAATATGCCAGAATTTTACTAGCAAGAACTCAATTACCCTTAACGGAGCTTTAGCATCATTCCTCCAGCCTTTTATGGTTCATGGATCAAGCGGTTTTGGTGAAAGAACATATAATTTTGATAATAATCTTTTGTATTTTCCTCCCCCGTATTTTCCAACAGGCACAGAGTATTCCATAGATTTGTGGGAAGAGTTATAATATAATTGTTTCATATAACACATAGCATAAAACACGGAACATTTTAATTTAAAAATTATAAAAATTAAATGTTATTATGTTCCATGCTTTATGTTTCATGATTTGTGGGTTTTTACGATAAGAAAATTTTTAGCATATCCCGCGGAGCTTTCGGATTGGATCTTAGCGATCTTTCTGTTAAAGTTGTCCAAATGAAAGAAAATAATGGCGACAAAAAAGTTGTGAGTTTTGGATCAGCAGATATTTCTCAAGGAAGCATTATTGATGGAGAAATAATAAAGCAGGAAAATGTTGTTATGGCCATTAAAAAAGCGATAAAAGGAGCAGGTCCTAATAAAATAAAAACAAGAAAAGTGATTTGTTCTCTTCCGGAAACTAAAGCTTTTCTTCGAATTATCAATTTGCCAGAAATGCGGGAAGATGAAATGCAGGAAGCTATAAAATGGGAAATTGAAGCCAATATCCCGATGTCGGCCGACCAGGTGTACTATGACTGGCAAATTATTGATAAAAATTTAATCAAAGAAAAAGGAAAGGAGAGCATATTGGTAGTGGCTTTTTCCAAAAAAGTTATTGGCCAATTTTTAGAAACTCTGGAGCTTTCTGGGCTGGAAGTGGTTGGGATGGAAATAGAATCAATCGCCCAAGCAAGAAGCTTGCTCCAGGAAAATGACGAAAGAACATCATTAGTAGTCGATTTAGGAGATAGAAGAACAAGCCTTTTAGTTATCATCGCCAATATTCCTTGTTTTACCTCCAGTATTCCTGTTTCAGGCAGCGGGATGACGGATGCTATTTCAAAAATGCTTAATAGCAGCTTTGATGAGGCGGAAAAAACAAAGCTGGCTTATGGGATAGGGTCCATTTCACAGCAAGATGCCATTTTCAGGTCAGTCAAGCCCATTCTCGATGGATTAGCAACGGAAATAGAAAGAACTATAGATTTTTATCTTAGCAATCTTAATTACTCTTTGTCCGTAGACAGGATAATTATGTGCGGAGGGGGATCTAATATGCAAGGAATACTGCCGTATCTTTCCAAAAGGCTTAATCGAGAAATAGAGCTGGGAAATCCGTGGATTAATTTTTTATCTCTGAAAAAAATTCCAATAATAGACAGGAGAAAATCTGTCCAATATTCGACCGCCATAGGCTTGGCGATAAAAGGGCTGTATTTGTAAAAAAATGATAATATATCTTGATCTTCTTCCTCCCGAGAAAAAGGAGGAATTAAAAAAGAAAAAAGCATTTTTAAAAATCATAAGAAATGAGTTTCTTTTTTCTATTCCTATAGCTTCCTTATTTTTGATTCTTATTACGGCAAGCTTCTCCTTAAATATTAAAAGCCAGAGTGCCAATGAAAATTTAAGTTCTGGCAATTCGCAGAAAGAATATCAAGAGCTGGCAGCCTACGAGGAAAAATTCAACGAGGCTAATTCTAAAATTGCATATATTTCCAAATTGCAAAAAAATCATTTAAATTGGCTGGAAGCATTCGATAAAATAAACAACATTGTTCCGGAGAATGTTTATCTTACGGATTTGTCAACTAGCAACTACGTATTTTCGCTGGCCGGAAAAGCGAAAACAAGAGATGGCTTTCTTAGGCTTCAGGAAAATATAAAATCGGAAAGCTGTTTTTCTGAAGTCAAAGCGCCTCTTTCCAGCTTGGCTTCCAAAGAAGATGTAGTGTTTCGAATAGATTTTAGCGTGAAAGAAGAATGCTTAAAAATAAACAAATGAAAGAATTTTTGAAAAAAAACAGAATCCCTCTTTCGATAATATCCTATCTGGCTATCTTGGGCGTCCTTTATTTTTTTTCCGCCAGGCCGATGGTTTCCAGCATAGAGAAAAAAAATAATGAAATTCAAGAAAGAATAGCGAACCAAGAAATAAGAAAAGAAAAAATAACAGAACTGCCATCAATAAGAAAACAATCCGAAATGCTGGGAAATCAGGAAGAAAAGCTAAAAATTCTCCTTAGCGAAAACAATACGGTGAATTTGATAGAAAAAATAGAAAAAATAGCAGATGAAACGGGAAATAAAATAAAAATAGAGCTTCCCGAAAAGCAAGAAGATACAAAGAAAGCATCGAAACCGAAAAAAACAGGCGAAAAAGAAACCAAACCAATATCAGAAAATCTTCCTAGTGATAAATATACAAAGATAAACATAACGTTGTCTGGAAAATATCAAAATTTTATTAGTTTCATGAAAAAAATAGAAAATACGGAATATTACTGCGATGCAATATCATTTAAAGTTTCAATCGATAATAGCGGATCTTCCAAGGGCAATCCCTTCCAAGATAATTTATCCAGTAGCGATGGCAGCATCACCCAGGATAAAGATAATATATCCTCTAAAATAGAAGCTGTTTTTTATCTAAATAACAATTAAATATGGATTTTTCAAAATTTAAAAATAATTATCTCGATCCCAAAAAGATCATGGGCGTATGCTCTGCTTTTTGGAACAATCACTCAAAACTCATCTTTGCTATTTTTTCATTTGCGATAATATTCCTAGGCACTTTTTTCTGGTATCGAATCATTTACAAGTCAGATTGGAGCAGTGAAGAAAAAGAGCAATATAAAAATTCGCAAAATAAAGAAGTTCAACTGAAAGATAAAGAATTAAAGTTGATAATAGAAGAAATAGATAGAAAAAAGAGCGTGTATGGCGAACCTGCTAAAGAATACAAAAACATTTTTGCTCCTTATATCGGAAAGAACGATTTAGAGGTCGGTATAAATAATAATGTTAATCCATAGATTTTAAATAATCTGATGCTATAACTGATCCGATAGTTCTAAAATAAGCCAACAGTATATTTTAAAAACCTCGTAATTTAGTACGAGGTTTTTAAAAATTTGGCGTGAAAATGGGCTAAAATCCTTTACTTTCGAGCCAATTGGCGGTAAAATAAAGGCAGATTAAGCTTTCAAAAAATATGGATGATAAATACGAACATTATTATGATGCCATGGATTCTCTAAATGCAGGCAATGTTTCAAGGGCGAAGAAATTATTAAAAAAAGCATTGCAATTGGATGTTGAATTCATAGACGGATATAACGGGCTGGCGGCAGCTTATGAAGATGAAAAAAATAAGAAAAAAGCTCGAGAATCCGCTGACACGGCTTTTAAGCTGACAAGAGAAAAATTTTTAAAATGGCCAAAAGAAATGCACTGGGGCGAATTGGATAATCGGCCATATCTGCGAGCGATTTGCAATAAAGCAATTTATTTTCACGAAGAAGGAAAAACAGATGAGGCTGAAAAATTATATCGCCTTCTGCTTAAACTGAATCCTGGTGACAATCAGGGAGTGCGCTATCTATTAGCGGCGTTATTTGCAGGTAAACATCCCAAAATCACCGATAAGCTAATGGAAAAAGGAAACAGATTGCAAGACTGGAGCGAAATTGAAAAGCTCTTGGAAAATCAAAATAAAAAGCATAAATTTTGGTCGGAAGAAGCGTAATTTTAGATAGTAGACAATGTAAAAAGTTATCCACAGAGCAAAGTATTGCAATAATTCATATTAGTGATACAATATCACTGTAATTAAAAATGCATCATAAGCTTATGGCTCAATTCACAGAAAAACAAATTAAAAGACAAGATTTTGTGGATAATGAGATTTTTGAGTTGATTCAACAGCTTGTGCCATCCGCAAAAATTAAATGGGATATTGAGATGATAGGAAATGTTCGGGACTCAATACAGACACAGCTTGCTGATAAGCAAAAATTAATGAGCGAAACGATATTTTATCCATATCTAAAAATATGAAATTTGAAGTTAGAGAATAGTAAAAGTCCTTGATGTGTCGGTTGATAATTCGATGAAATAAATATTTATGATAGTTAGCACTATAGAAAAATTGAATTTATTCACTGTAAAGACAAAAGCTAAGGTAAAAGCCGATGTTATTTTAGGCGATTGCTTCAATGCCTTAAAAAATATGCTGGACAACTCCGTAGATCTCATTGTTACATCACCTCCGTATGCCGATCAGAGGAAAGACACTTATGGGGGGATTAGCCCCGACAAATATGTTAAGTGGTTTTTGCCAATAACAAAAGAGTTATTGCGTGTTCTACATCCGAAAGGAACATTCATTTTGAATATTAAAGAAAAAGTTGCAGATGGTGAACGTCATACCTATGTCATGGAGCTAATTATTGAAATGAGAAAACAGGGCTGGCATTGGACAGAAGAATTTATTTGGCACAAAAAAAATTGCTTTCCGGGCAAGTGGCCCAACCGTTTTCGTGATTCTTGGGAGCGACTTTTGCAATTCAACAAAACAAAAGATTTTAATATGTATCAAAACGAGGTAAGAGTGCCTATGGGTAATTGGGCAAAAACTCGTCTGAAAAATCTTAGCGAAACGGACAAACGAAGAGACAACTCAAGGGTGGGCAGCGGTTTCGGGAAAAACGTATCTAATTGGGTAGGTCGCGAATTGGCTTATCCTACGAATGTGCTTTCAATGGCTACGGAGAGCTCTAATAAAAAACACAGCGCAGTTTTTCCGAAAGAACTACCGAGCTGGTTTATTAAGCTTTTTACAAAACCCGGCGATGTGGTTCTCGATCCATTTTTGGGCTCTGGTACGACTTCAGTTGCGGCATTTCAGCTTGATCGTAACTCTATAGGTATTGAAATACAAAAGGAGTATCACGAACTTGCTGTCGAAAATATTAACGAACAAACAAAATAATATGAAAAAACTAAACTACGGAAAACTTAATACATTTATTGCATCTGATGTAATAAAGCCATTCTACGAGATAAGGCTTAATCGGCTTGAATCTGCAAGGCTGTCCGTTATTTCAAAACGAAAAAATCCCTACTTGTTCAAAGCAAAAAATATTGAAACTGCGGGCGATTTAGCGAAGAGCATTCTTGACGCGTTTTTATCCTCCCAAGAGGAAACGATTTTCGGAGATCTCATGGAAAATCTTGCTATTCATGTCTGCCATGAGGTATTTAAGGGCAAGAAAGCTGAGGAAGGAAAATATCGCAGTGTTGATTTAATCTTTGATCGTGATAAGAAAACTTACATTGTTGGTATCAAATCTGGACCAAATTGGGGCAATTCTGATCAAGTGAATACAATGAAAAGAAATTTGAAAATTGCTAAAAAGTTTCTTCGTGCTGAACTCAAGAAAAGTAACGTCGTTTCTGTAAATGGATGTATTTACGGGCGAGACAATAATCCGCACAAAGTGAACAAAGACCCCGACCTTAGCTATTATAAAATCTGTGGGCAATCTTTTTGGGAACTGATCTCTAGTGATGACCAATTGTACAAGAAGATAATCCAACCACTCGATAAAGAGGCAAAGAAAAGGGACGATGTATTTAAGAAATTGTATGTAAAGAAAATTAACGAAATGACCAAGGATGTCGTTAATCTTTTCTACACAAAAGACTGTTTGGATTGGGATAAAATAATTGACTATGTCTCAAAAAAGTAACGGCAATTATTTTATAGTTAATTATTTTTTAAGTTTTGCGGATTTGGGAGTATGAAATTGAAAAAGATCCTGAAAAGGCGGTTCAAAAAATAGTTAAATTATGAATCCAAAGAATAAAAAACTTTTAATCACTGGAACTGGAATTTTGATTTTGCTTTTGGGAATCGGAATTGGGCTTGGGCTGGGGAAAATATTTTCATTATCGAAAAGCCAGAGCGCACAGAGTGAAAATAAAATCACAAAGGAAAAGGGTGGCGAAAATCAATCTTCGGTTGGCGAATTTAAGGTCAGCCGTGTTATTGACGGCGACACGATTGAAATTGAGGGCGGGGAGCGGGTGAGATATATCGGCATTGATACGCCCGAAACGGTTGATCCTCGAAAACCGGTCCAATGTTTTGGTGTAGAAGCGTCTAATAAAAATAAAGAACTAGTGGAAGGTAAAACTGTGCGTTTAGAAAAAGACACGACTGATCGAGATAAATATAATCGGCTGTTGCGCTATGTTTATGTTGGCGAGACTTTCATCAATTTGGAATTAGTGAAGCTTGGTTTTGCTTATTCCTATTCCTATCCGCCGGACATCAAGTATCAAGATCAAATTGTGAAAGCCCAGCAAGAAGCGGAAAAATCCAAAAACGGACTTTGGAACGCTTGTCCTCTGGATGCGTCTAAATCCACTACTGTTTCCAAAGAGGATATTCCCAAAAAAGATGCTTCCAATGATTGCGCTATTAAGGGCAATATCAGCACGAGCGGTGAAAAAATTTATCACCTTTCCGTCTGCGGTTCTTATGCTAAAACAACCATTGAAGAAATCCGCGGGGAACGCTGGTTCTGCTCAGAAGCCGAAGCCCAAGCCGCTGGCTGGCGAAAGGCTCTGAATTGTCAATAAAGAATTTCAGCCCAAGGCTGATCCCCTCCAAAGGCAGGCAGGCACCTCTGGCGGAAATTACATATCTAATTACTTACGTAATAAATTTATAGCCAAACGTGTCATTTATCTACGGCCGTGGGAAGATGACACATTCTATAAATTAAAAATAACAAAAAATCATAATTTCCGATTGGAAAAAATAGCAAGTAAAAACCTCGCCTTCAAAAGCGAGGTTTTTAAAAATTTCTATATTGACAATATAAATTTAAAATACAAAACTATTTAGCTATCCATCCGCCATCAACCACCAAAACCTCGCCATTAACGAAATCCGATTCATCGGAGGCTAAATAAACAACGGCCATCGCAATATCTTCCGGTTCGCCAAGGCGGGGATAAGGAGTAGAACTTTCAAAAAATTGTTTTTGGGCTGGATCAGCAATCATATCTTTGGTCATCGCGGTTTTAATCACTCCCGGAGCGATGCAGTTGACATTAATTTTTTTCGGAGCATATTCTAAGGCCATTTCTTTGGTTAAAGCAATTATCCCGCCTTTTGAGGCGCAATAAGCGCCGCTTTGAGCAAATCCAACCAAACCGGCAATCGAAGCTATATTGACAATTTTACCTTTGCTTTGTTTAAGCATTTCGGGGATAACTTTTTTAGAAGCCAAAAAAACGCTTTTGAGGTTAACATTTAAAACCACATCCCAGTCTTCTTCCGGTGTTTCGTGAAGGGCGCCGAATTTAACAATACCGGCATTGTTGATTAAAATATCCACCCGGCCGAATTTGTCCAGGCAGGTTTTTACCATCTGTTCAATATCAGTTGCTTTGCTAACATCAGTTTTGACAAAAACAGCTTCTCCTCCTGCCTTTTTAATTTGTTCTACCGTTTTTTTTCCGCCCTCTTCTGACCAATCGGCTACTACAATTCTTGCTCCTTCCTTAATAAAAGCTAGAGCTATTCCCCGGCCAATGCCGGAACCGGCACCAGTAATAATGGCGATTTTGTTTTGTAAGCGCATAAGTTTTTTTTAATGCTTAAACTTTACTATGAGTTAATCATAACTCATTACAGTAAATTTTTCAATAAATTTAAATTGGTTTTTTTATTCTGGTGCAGTATTCTTGAAAATGTATTTTACTAAGAATTCAGAGATAAATCAAACAACAAAAAGAGTAGCGAAAACTAGAATTAAAAACACATCAAAAATAATTTCTTGCTTTGAATAGTATTTTACGAATCCTTTTATGACAAATTTTCGAAAAGGGAAAAATGGATAAAAATCCGCACCATCCAAAGCATCGAAAACTAAATGAAAAAAATAAGCTATGGAAAATACTAAACCAAGATTGAAGTTAATTGTTAAAAGTAAAATGGAGATTGCAACCCAACTAAAAATGCTGTGCAAAAAATTTCTTTGGTCGCCCCAAGGGTCTGCCTCATCTGAAATTGCCTTAAATAACTGGCAGGGCTTAAATAGAATATCGTGGCGAAAGTACGAAATCGTATGGTCTAGATCCATTACTAGAGAACCGGCAAGTGCCGCAGGAAAATCTCCAGTTATTTTGCCAATTATTAGTCCAGCTAATACATGTGTAGGTAAGGTCATTTGGAATCATCAGGAAAGGATTAAAAAAATTTCTTCCGTGGTGCGCCCTGAGGGATTCGAACCCCCGACCCTCACGTCCGAAGCGTGATGCTCTAATCCGCTGAGCTAAGGGCGCATATTTTATCTATGGGTGGGTAGAGGGAATTGGACCCTCGTACCTGGTACCACAAACCAGTGTTCTACCATTGAACTATACCCACCATTATTTTTTTACTTTGTACGCCCAGGGGGAATCGGACCCTCATATCCAGCTTAGAAGGCTGGTGTTCTATCCATTGAACTATGGGCGCATAATCGTATCATTTTTCTGTGCGCTGTGAGGGATTCGAACCCACGACCGTTTGCTTAAGAGGCAACTGCTCTACCAACTGAGCTAACAGCGCATTTAGTGAATAACAGAAAAAATAATAACAAAACAAAACTCCTTAGTCAATTAAAACAAAAATTATATTCCGTTAGTCTTCTTGTATTTTTTCCACTCGTTGTCTGACCATCCTTTCGGCTTTGAAGTTATTTTTTCTTCTCCCGGATGCGGATATTTACTGGGAGAATCATAGTTGCTGTTAAAAACGTCATTGATTATAAGATTGCCGTCTTTGTCTGTGACTTTCTGGGTAAAAGTGGCTTTCATCGACCCATCAGGATTTCTTTCAATAACTTTCGGTCCGATTATTTCAACTTTTCTGCCGTCATCAGTTCCAAAAAACTGGAAAGTGAGTATAGTACCCTCTATTTTTGTTTGGATCAAAATATTATTAGGAGTATTATTGATGAAACGCAAATCCGGTCTGGGAATATATACCGTAGCGTCCATTCCCTGGGGATTGTAATAGGCTACTGGGTAAGCATGATTCCTTCTGGCGGTAATTTCCAGTCCGCTATTAATTGCCGCTCTGAATGCGGTCGTGGAAACCTGGCAAATTCCTCCTCCGAATTCCGGTTCAGTCTTATCTTTTTTTATCACTAGTTCTGGAGCATAGCCGTGTTCTTCGTCTACCGGGCCTAATGTTTCGACAAAAGAAAATTCTTCTCCCAGCTTTATTAAAACTCCGTTGAATTTTTTGATAGCCACATTGATATTAAAGATCCTGTTTTTTGGAGAACCCCTGAAGTTAGATTTTCCTTCTCCGATAATCGTGTTGATTCCCAGATTGTTGACATCCGATGTCTTTACTTTCGGATCAGTAGTTTCATACGGAAGCGATATTTCTTTGGTTTCTTTAAAATCCCCGCTGCTTATTAAATTTTCTGATAGGACGACGATGCTTTCTTCAGGCTTAATCATTAAGCCTTCTTGTTCCGGAGTAAAGGAAACAGTCCCATCGCCTTCCAATTTGAATTTTGCATCCACTGGATCCCTATCGAATTTTTCCGAAATTGAATTGACAAAGATTTCAATTTTCTGTTTGTCCGGAAAAAATTTAGTTTCTTTTCTCAAAAACAGCATCCTGTTTATGCTTGAAAGTAACTTGCAGGCAGGCTTGCTGGTAGGGCAGTAATTTATATTTTCTATCTCTGATCTTTTTGCGGAATTAATTTTTAAAGACAATTCAGTCAAAATTAGTCCCTCGAGCTGCGCCCTGCTTATTATTTCTTTTTGATCGCCGACTGCGACAGACAATTCGTTAAATGAAAAAGGCGATAAAGATTGGCTGGCATCGGTATTCGGTGATTGATTTTTTGTAGCTTTAACCGGCAGGCTGAAAAACGCAAGCGTTAAGAATAAAATAAAAATATAGAAAATATTAATCTTCTTCATGCTACTTGTTAAGAATAACTTAATTTTGAGCTAAAGAAAAGAGCCAGACATCGAAGAGTGCAGCTCTCTCAAATATTTAGGACTTACGCATTTGTCTCTGCCAATCCCGCTGCTCCGGCGCGATAACGGACTATTTTATAATCGCGCCTCCGAAAAGCGTATTGCCATAGCCAAACGCGTAAGCCCTGTATTATTGTAAGTTGAAATACTAAAAACCCCGTACTTGTATTTTCTTGATTTTATTTACATCAGCTTTAGGAAGCCGTATTGTGAGAATTCCATTTTTAAGGGAAGCTTCTGCTTTTTCCGCAATTATGTCTACCGGAAGCACCACTGATCTTGAAAATGATCCCCAATAGCATTCTTGGTAATAATAATTTTCCGATCCGACCATTTCTTCGTTTTTCCTTTCTCCCCTTATTGTTACCATATCGTTATTAATTGCGACGTCCAAATCTTCAGGCTTCACTCCAGCAATAGTTGATTTTATAACGATGTCATTGTCAGTCTGGTATACGTCAATGGTAAGCTGCCCCTCAATGTCACTGCTTGCTCCCCATGATCCGGACTGGACATTTTGGGAGCCCATTGGAGACATTTCCGGCCGGGTCATCATATTCGGACGCTGGCTCATCATTAACTCGGTCTCTTCTTCTGAGTAAACAGGCATAGAATTGGCATTTCCTTCATCGACTTTTTTTGTTCCGGTAAGAATTTCCAAAAAGGATTTTTTTACTTTTGTCATATGGTTGGCTGTGGTTATTTGTTAGCTTATTTTAGTATAAGATAAGGTTTCCCAAAATGCAAGAATATTTCAAATTTTGTCTTTGGCGGCAGAATTTCTCGACACAATCAAGAGGATAGCAGCCACAGTCAGCGCGATAACCATTATGGAAATATTGGCTGATTTCTGGCTTGAAATTTCTGAAATCCTGGAAATATTATAGGCGGAGTGTACTAAAAAAGCAGGAACAAGCCCGAAGAAAAATTTGAAGATGGCGTTATTTTTTTGTTTCCCGATCGAATAGGCAATTATTGCAGATGTCGAAGCATGAATTATCACTATTCCGGCAGTTCCCAAGAAGTCCGGGGAAATTCCTTTGGTAAAATTCCAATAGGCGAAGAAAAGCTCCAGCACGGAAAATCCCAAACCAAAAAACAAAGAATTAGAAACAATAGTTCTCTCTTCAGAGATTCTTTTTATCGGATTGGAAATAAAAGCATACTTGCTAAGCTCCTCGATTAAAATTACAACAAAAAATAGATAATTCAGTGAATTCAATACTCCGTAAACGGATTCCGTGCTGATGGCTGATGGAGCAAATAAAATCAGCGCTATAATTTCCAGCATCAAAGCGCCAATTGCTCCGAATATTCCGAGTAAAAATGACTGGATAAACTTCATTTATTTCAGAACTTACGCATTTGCCTCTGCCAAGGCCGTAGCTCTGGCGCAATGCCGGACAATTCTATAATTGCGCCTCCGAAAACGGCTTGCCATAGTCAAATGCGTAAGTCCTATAGTTATTTTTCTATTTCTATTGCCAGCTTTTTTGAATCAATAAGCCCTATTTCTTCGGCATGGGAAAGATTTTTGAGATCACTGGAAATTTTTTTAACGAATTCACTTTCAGTCCCGATAGCCAGTTTTTTAAATGATTCCCCGAGTTTTATGCCTTTTTCGGCCTTAATTCTTCGAATTTCAGCTATTGTTTCCAGAATTATTTTTCCATTCTCCAGATAATTTTTACTTTCGAATTCTTTATTTTCCTTTGGCCAAGCGCTTATATGGATTGAAATTGAGTTATCGCTACTAATGAAGAATTGCTGATAAATTTCTTCGCTAACATGGGGAAGCATCGGAGCAAAAAGTTTTATCAAAGTGCTTATAGCTGAATATAAAGTAAATTGAGCAGATAATTTTATTTTTTTATCTTCCCCGTAAAGCCTTCCTTTTATAAGCTCGATATAATTGTCAGCGAATTTTATCCAGAAAAAATGTTCCAGAAGAGTTTTGGCTTTGGCGAATTCATAATTTTCAAACTGCTCGGTTACGTTTTTGATGAGTTCTTGGAGTTCGGCTAATATCCAAGCATCCGCTTCACATAAATCTTCCGCATTAATAAAAGTTTTTCGATTATAATCTTCGAGATTCATCATCACAAATCTAGTAGCATTCCATAATTTAGTCAGAAGTTTCTGTCCGGCTCGCATATCATCTTCACTGAAGCGGAGATTCATTCCCAGCGTTGCTCCGCAGGACCAGAAGCGAAGGGCATCAGCGCTGTATCTTTCAATCATACTCTCGGCGGTTATGAAATTATTAAGCGATTTGCTCATCTTTTCTCCATTTCTTGCCAGCCCCCAGCCGGAAATCATTACATTTTTCCAAGGAATAGAATTAGTATTGAGATGCGATTTTACCAAAGTATAAAAAAGCCAGGTTCTGATTATTTCAAATCCCTGAACCCGGAGGCTCATGGGATAAATATTTTTTTCATCTTTTTCTTTCCAATGATTATTAATAAGCGGAGTAGTGGAAGAAGTAGCCCAGGTATCCATTACTTGCGTTTCTCCTTTAATCTTTTTGCTTTGGCATTTTGAGCAAACCGGATTTTTTGGAAGATTTTCCCGAGGATCAACCGGAAGCTCATTATCTTTAGGCAAGATTATTTCTCCGCAGTTTTCGCAGTACCAAATTGGAAAAGGAACTCCGTAAAACCTATCGCGGGAAACGCACCAATCCCATTTGAGTCCGTCAATCCAGTTGTCCAGCTGGACTTTCATAAATTTCGGATACCAATTCAATTCTTCTCCCCGTTTTTTGAACGCGTCCTTTATGTCCAAGATCTTAATAAACCATTGCGGAGAAACAAAAAAATCTATCGGATGTTTGCATCGTTCATGAATATTCAATGTGTGGATAATTTCCATTTTATTTTTCAGAAGTCCTGATTCCTCCAAATCTTTAATTATCTCTTCGCGGGCATTGCTAAGTTTCATACCTTGGTATTTTCCTCCTTTTTCATTTACTCTTCCGCTTTTATCTATAATTAGCTTAGTTTCCAGCTTATCTGCCTTCCATTTTTCAATGTCTTCCGTGTCTCCCCAGGTGCAAACCATCATAAGTCCGGTACCCTTGTCCATTTCAACGTCTTTGCTGGTTTTAACCGGTATTTTTGCTTCCATTAAAGGAGAAATGGCATATCCTCTGGCATATTTTTTGTATCGAGAATCATCGGGATTGACATATAAAGCCACGCAAGCAGGAATTAATTCTGGCCTGGTTGTGGAAATTATGGCCGGATCTCCATTTTCAAACTTGAATTCAATATCATACATCAATGATTTTTCTTCTTTATCTTCAAGATCTGCCTGGGCCAGCGATGTCTGGCACTGGGTGCACCAAAAAGTAGGAGATTCTTCGCGATAAACTCTTCCCTTTTTATACAAATCAATAAAAGATCGCTGGGATATTTTTTGGGAAAGCGGGCTGATGGTGGAATAAAGAAGAGACCAGTCAACGCTTAAGCCCAAGCTCTTCCAAATTTCTTCATATTTTTTCCCGCCTTCTTTTGTTTCCTTAAGGCAAAGCTCGACGAATTCTTTCTGGGTAATTTTTGATTTGTCCACTTTGTATTTCTTTTCGACAAATCTTTCGGTCGGAAGCCCATTGTCATCAAAACCCATCGGATAGAAAACATTCTCGCCTTTCATCCGGTGGTAGCGGATAATAATTTCCGCCTGGGCATAGCTCATAGCGTGTCCAGTATGGAGCGAATCGGAGCTGATATACGGCGGGGGAGTATCGACGGAAAAAACAGGTTTTTTTGAATTCTCATCAAATTTATAAATTCCTTCTTTTTCCCAGAAATCCTGCCATTTTTTTTCGGATTTTTTCGGATCGTAATTTTTTGGAAGTTCTTTATTCATATGGGTTAATGTTAACAAGGAATGAAGTATTTTTCAAGGATTATCGTATCGATTTTACAAAAAAATAACAATGGTGGTATGATTGATATACAAGAATAGTAAAATTCATTGGGTTTTTCTGTAGTATTGCATATGCAAAATAAGCTATCTAGAGGGAGGTGATACAATATGAAAAACCTAAATGCTTTGGACTGGATTGCGATCATAGTCCTTATTGTTGGAGGCCTCAATTGGGGACTAGTTGGAGTTTTTAATCTTGATTTGATTAAGGCTATTTTCGGGGATATGTCTGCTTTGTCGAGAGTTATTTATTTAATCGTAGGAACTTCAGCTGTTTATGTTTTGGCCATATCTTTCCAATTAGTTAAAATCAAAGGAGAACCGGTAAGCCAGCAAGATTAAATTCGGCCAGGGTTTTTCATATAGGCAAGGATTCTTTGGGCTTGCCCCGCACTAATTTTGTGCTGGCTGAAGCCAAATAGTGCTTCGCACTTGCACAAAGTTAGTGCGGGGTTGACAACAATTTAAAAATACTCAAAAACACTGGCTTTTTTACAAGGGTGTGCTATAATAGATCTAATTCATCCCCACACCAAATTTTTAAAGTTTCTAATAATTGTTGGTCTCGCAGTATAATCATCTGCTTTTTATTAAATACTGTAGAGAAAAATAGAATTTTGGTGTGGGGATAAAGGGGAATTAATTAATTAATATAAAAAACTATGGCGAAGATGACCAAGTCACAGTTACTAGCAGCACTGGCCGAAAAGACCGGTATTGCCAAGAAAGATGTGACAACTCTAATGGAGGAACTCGTAAACATGGCTTACTATGAAGTCAAAAAGAGTGGGCTGTTTATTCTTCCAGGATTCGGAAAGATGGTTAAAATGAACAGAAAGGCTCGAGCTGGAATAAACCCAGCCACTCAAGAAAAGATTCAGATTCCTGCCAAAACCGTGGTTAAATTCCGATTGGCAAAAGCCGCAAAAGAAGCGGTATTATAGTTTTCGAAAAAACTAGTTCTTTATACTAGCTCCGGTTAACCCCGGGGTTAGTTTTTTTATATTACATTTCATTTTCTTGAAATAGGCTAGTAAGAGTAGTATTATTGAGATAGGGAATAATTAAGCAAAATTAAAAACAACAGTTAAATGTTTGGAATAGAAAAAAAGGAATTGAAAATTTTAAAAAAACTGAAAACTCCGAGAAAAATCCAGGACTTCATAAACAAAATCAGGATTAATTTTGAGGAGGACGGAGACACCAACTTGTCCCCAATGTCGGTTTTGGAAAAAAATACCTGCCATTGTTTGGAAGGAGCGGTTTTGGCGGCGCTGGCGCTCCGGGTAAATGGCTATCCAGCGCTCCTTATTGACCTCAAGGCGAACGATTACGACCATGACCATGTGGTAGCTGTTTTCAAGAAGCATAGCAAGTGGGGAGCAATATCAAAGACCAATCACGCAACTTTGCGCTACCGGGATCCGATTTACAATTCCATCCGGGAACTAGCAATGAGTTATTTCCATGAGTATTACGACGAATACGGGGACAAAAATATGAGAAGCTATTCGGTTCCGGTAAATCTTAAGATATTCGATAAAAAAGGATGGATGGCAACCAAGGAAGAAGTCGGCTATATCTCGAAATATCTCGACAAAGTGAAACATTTCCCAATCCTGGGCAGGAAGCAAATTGCAAATTTGCGCAAAGCCGACAAGATCCAGCTCAAAACGGATAAAATCGTAGAATGGAAATCGAAAAAGGGGCAGTGGTATTTATAATTAACTGTGCCATTATATTTTGAAATAATATAAATTTTAAAAACATCCAAATTCCCGGGTGTTTTTTGTTTGACAAAACTGGCTAGTGGATGTATTCTAAGCTGTTGTTTAAAAAACGAGAGGAGGGTTTGAAATGGAAGAATATAACATTGGCCCTAAAGAGTCTAGGGCGACAGTTTCATCGACGGGAGGAATCGCGACGCGTTTTGCCGTCGAGGGGAGAAATGTTTTTTATCCTTGGCGAATGATTGGAAACAAGTCGCGCGGCGGTTGTCCGATATGCGCTCCTTGGTTCGGTTCCTCTCCGCGAGGACTGAAAAAGCACGGATTTTTAAGGGATATGGAGTCGGAAGCTGGATCTATAGGCAGAAATGAAGTAAAATTTTCTTTTCGCCACGGGCAAATGCAGGGTTATCCCTGGAGCATGAGGTACGAAACCGGAGCAAAAGTCAGCGAGGACGGCGTACTGACGATGTCTCTTGGTATTAGGCGCCTTGACGACGGGATTGACGGAAAGGCCTCCGTTCTTCCCGGATTCCATCCGTACCTTGAAGGAGATTCCTCGGAAGCGGAAGTTTATGTGGGAAGCAAAGAGTTCAAAGGCTTTGCGGAAGAATCAAGAATGATCCCGCTTACGAACCGGTTGATAACGATTGTTATCCCGGGCCCAAGCGAAAGGATCATTAAAATGGAGCTAGGCGGAGATTTCTTCCGATACGGTCAGCCCCAGATGGTTTTCTGGAGCGATTCTCCCAGAGAATACTTCTGCGTCGAGCCGATCCTGTATGCAAAGGATCTCTTCGACACTCCGAAGGGGTATGGTCTTGAAAAGAACCAGGAAATGAATCTCTCGGTGTCGTTCAAGGTCATATGAACGGCGCAAAAAGAAGGTACGATTTAACCACTAATATAGCAATTCATCGCAATTGCTTGAGGTGGTTTTTTTATTTGATTTTAGACTAGTTTGAGAATAGAATTGAAAGGTAAGCAATAATTAAACAAGTAAATCTATGAAAAATCCATTAGAATCGCCAATAGAAAGAAATGAAAATCCTCAATTAATTCAGATGAAAGAATTAGTTGATTTTTCCAAGAAAAATAATATTAGTAGTGAAGAGTTGAATGCTGCTTATGAAATGGCGCTTGATTCCTTGACAGAAGAAGCGGATATTGAAAATCCTGTCCGTAAAGAAGTAGTTGCTTTAGCAAAAAAGATGGATGATTTTATGCGAAATGGGCTTCCAGCGAATAGGATTGCGGAGCTAATTGGCACAAAAAGAACCTATGAGTTATCTGAAGAAACTTACTATGCAATGGTTGATAATATGCAAATTAACGAAAAGGGAAAAAAGGTGTTGAGATCTATTGTTGATAAAAAGAGAGCAGGAACGCTAACAATTATAGATCCGCAAACTCTGGAAGAACTCAATGAAGTTGTTGTTTCCAAGGATATCACTAGCAGTTATTCCCAGAATGACATAGCAGCGATTCTTTTAATACATCTGGCAAAGTTTAGAGATAAGAAAATTGAAATAGTTTTTTCCGAGTAGGGGCGGAGGTTATCCACAGGCGAAGGGTTGCAATAGTGTTGATAAGTGATATAATATCACTGTAAGTCATAATAAAACAAAAATGAACGCGATATTAAAGAAAAAACAATTAGGGCAATTTTTCACCAAAAATGCAGAATATATTCTGAAAAATTTAGGTAAATATATAAAAGGGAAAAATGCCGTTGATCCTTTCGCTGGTAACGGGGATTTAATAGAATGGGCGAAAGAAAATGATGCGAAAACCATTAAAGGTTTCGATATTGATTCCAGATACATTGATAACAAAAAAGTTTTCAAGAATGACAGTATAAAAAATGTCAAAAAATATAACTTTGTGATAACTAATCCTCCTTATTTGAATGTGAATAAGGCGAATAAGGAAATCAAAAAAGAGTATTTTGGAAGCAATGACTTTGAAGATTTATATCATATTTCCTTGAATTCGATAATGAATAGTGAGGAGGGGATAGCTATTGTTCCAATTAATTTCCTATCAGCTCAAAATTCAAAAAAAATCAGAAATATATTCTTTTCCAAATTTAGAATAGTCGAGATGAATTATTTCAAACATCAAGTTTTTCCAGATACTACTTATAATGTGATAGCTTTTTATTATCGGAAAAAAGACAATGCTTTCGACAATGGTTTTACAATCAAAACTCACATTTATCCAGAAGGAAAAAAGATTGACATAGAATTATGTAAAAATCATGATTGGTCAATTGGCGGGAAAATTTTTAAATTAATAAAAAATCAAAAGAATTTTTTGGGCGTGAAAAGACTTACAGAAAAAGATATAGCAAGTAAAAAGGGAAATATTAAAATCAAAGCAGCTTATAATCATGTTAAATGCAAAAAGGAATTCGCTGTTTCGAAAGATATTTATGATGCTATAAAATCTAATATCATATTGTTAAAAGCGATAGATAGCGGTTCAGAAAAAGGAAAAATTGCCCTAGAAAATATTCGGGAATACGGAGTCGATTGTTTGGTGAGTAAAGAAACATCGAGGCATATGATTTATTTAGTGCTGGAAAATAAAATTTCTATTTCCGATCAAAAGAATATCATCAATTCTTTTAACAAGGAGATTAATAAATTACGCGAAGATTATCTCTCTCTTTTCCTTACTAATTATAGAGATAAAGATAGGAAAAGAATCAGTTTCGATTTCGTTTATAAGTTTATTAATTATTTATATTTTAACAGCTTAAATTATGCTAAAAGACAATCAGTATTACTTTAAATATTCATTGAATCATCCTGAGCCAATTTGGGATGAGTACTTTTATCCCTTTCTGGAGTCAATAGTAAAAAAGAAAGAATATAAAAATATTCTAGATCTTGAAGATTATATCTCAAAAATGAGTAGCAAATTGACAAATAAAGAAATTAAGAAGCTACTGGGCTTGCTTAAATGCAAAGGATGTGAAAAATCATACTTTGCTTTCTTTTTAAGAACATGTGATTTGAGTGTTGCAGAAATTACTGATCAGAAATATTACGACTCATCAGAACGCATTAATGCTACACGAAAAGCATTAGGAATTTACAAAAAGGAAAGAGGTACACCCAAAACTGATAAATGTTCATTGCAAGCATATAACGATGCGCAAACTGCCAAAAGACGTAGTGACGCAGGAGAAAAGAAGGTAATTAAATTATCTGGATTGTCAATGGCATCAGATTTGTCTGGCTTGGACAATAAAATAGCAAAAATTAGTAAAGGTAGCGGAAAATTTAAAATCAAAGCCATTAAAAAATTATTTGGAATAAAATTCAAGTTTAGCAAAAAAGACAAAGTGCCAGACTGCATTTTTAAGATAAAAGATAGAGTTTTCATACTTGAGGCCAAGCATGTAAATGGGCAAGGTGGCGCACAAAATTCATCAATTAGTGAGTTGGTATCTATATTGGAACTCAAAGAAAAAAATCCTAAAATATTTTATATTGCTTTTCTAGACGGGTGTTATACAAAATATTTAACTGTTTCCAAGTCTAATAAAGACGGAACGATGCCTGAAAAACAACTCTATAGAATTGAAAAAACTTTAAATAAAAATGAGAGCAATTACTTTTTGAATACAGCAGGATTCGTTCAGTTCATGAAAGATTTAAAAAAATAATCTGAGAGCATGAAATAAAGAAAAATCCGGAAAAAGCGTTTGGGAGAATAATAAAATTTTTGAAGTAAGACATGAAAATTATTTTAGGAATCTGTACTATTTTAGGTGCAATAGGCGCAATAGCATATTTTAATTATTTGCTAGCAATTATTAAATGGTGGCCGAGTGGATGGCTCGTATCATTGTTTTTGGTTTTCACTATTATGTACCAGAAGAGGTTAGGATATTATAGAAAGAAATATGGACCAAATAACGATAGAAAAGTAATAAATTTTGGCGGCAGAAAGACCTATCTTCTCGAGGATGATAAATATCTTAGATGGATTAAAAATGAAAAGACTTTTTTTGAACTTGGTTATGACTGGGAAAGTGTAATTCATTCTAGTAAAGAAAACAAAGATAGATATACCGAGCTCAATCCAATTTCCATTTGTTATTTCAAATAATTAATTTTAATTTAAAAAGAGATGATCTTGAAAGGCTCAAAAATTTATTTGTAAATTGTAAACAATTGATTGCGTACATGACAAAGTTATCCCAAAATCATCCTTTTATAATCGCGGCTCGGAGGTTGGACACTATCTCTAATTCGCCCCAGAAGTACAGCGAAGCTGACTACGGGGCAAGCGTGAATAGGAGAATATGGAAAATAAGTAAGCAATTAATTGCGTACATAGTAATGGAAAAACAAATCCTTAAAAAGAAGCTAATCTTAAAAATTGGAACTTCTACGCTTACGGCCGGTACGAATAGAATTTCATATGCAAAAATTGAAGATATCGCAAGACAAATAACCGTGCTTAAAGATGATTACGATGTTGTTTTAGTTTCTTCTGGTGCCATTGCGACTGCAAAACAATTCGTGGATATTACCGGTTGCAGTAAATACATAGATTCAAAACAAGCGATGGCTGCGATCGGACAGCCAAAATTGATGAAAATATATGACGAAATTTTTAGTAGCTTTGGACTAAAAATTGCACAATGTCTGATGACTTACAGGGATTTTGAAAATGCGACAGCAAAAACAAACACTAAAAATACGGTTAGCAAGCTCTTAGAATATAATTACATTCCTATCATTAATGAAAATGATACAGTAGCGGTTGAAGAAATAATTTTAGGCGACAATGATAAATTATCCGCTCTGGTGGCAATAATTTTCAATGCTGATTTGCTAGTTATTGCTTCTGATATCAATGGGCTTTATGACCAAAACCCGCATCTTAATAAAGAAGCAAGACTTGTTCGGGAAGTAACAAATTTAAAACAAGCCAAGTCATTTACTCAAGAAAAAAAATCCAATCTGGGGACTGGGGGCATGACATCAAAAATCCAGGCTGCGGAGATCTGCAAGCAAAAACATGTTGAAATGTGGATTGTTAATGGCAGCAGAAATAATTTCTTAATTAATGCGCTTCATGGCAAAATATCCTTTACAAAATTTAGGCTATAATCTATATCGAGGTCGAACCTCGATATAGTAGAACCATTGATTACTATCTCTAATTCGCACGAATAGGAGAATAAGGAAATAAGTCCCAGTTAAATATGGCAAAGGCCATTTAACGGGATAAATAATTTCAAAATGATTTTGAAAGGCGGGAAAATTTATTTGCAAGAAGGGTTAAGGGAGGAAGATTATCCTTTGATTTTAAAAGGCTATACGGATTTGAGCGTGATTGGATTTGTGTGCTTTGCTAAAGAGTCAATTAAACTCAAAACAGTTGAAGAGACAAGAAGATTTTTTCATGAAATTGAATCAGAAATTGTTTTTGGGATTTATGATTTGGAAGACAAATTTATTGGGTATACATCACTTGAAAAGATGAAAAATGGGGAATATGAATTCGGAATTTTAATTTTGGATAAAAATTGTTGGAACAAGGGAATTGGAGCGGAGGCAACGAGGTTGACCCTAGATTATGCTTTTAATAATCTTGGATTAAGCCGAGTGTTTTTGAATGTCAGTGAATATCATAAAAAAGCTATGGAGCTTTATGAAAACCTGGGTTTTAAAAAATTTAATTTAATTCCCAATGACCGGGAAATTTTTCTGGACGAAAAATGGCTTCCCAGCGGAACGGTGGAAATGGAATTAAATAAGTAATTAAAATAACCCCAGCTAAATAATGCGGATATTTAACAGGGTAAAAATCCTGTGTGAATAATCCGGATATTCAACAGGGTAAAAATATGAAAAATATCTTGCGACCGGCTAAAACAAAAATAATTATTCATCTCCTTTTGTCTCTCTGTTTTATTTTGGCAGTTATTTTTTTGCCAATAAGCGGATTTGGCAAAGTTTTTTCCGAATTTTCTTTCCTAAGGAAGATTTCAAGTTTTTTCATTAGCTGGCTTGCCAGTTTTATTATTTATTATCCTTTGACTTTTGGCATTGCATATATTATCGGCTCTATCAGGAATTCTCTTTATAACGCTAAAGAAATTATTCTGGCTTTAGTTTTTATCGCTATCTTTAATCCTTTCACACTGGCTTTTGCCGTTTCCAACCTGATTCCTAAAAAAGCATTAGCTCCCGGCAACGCTGTAGAAAATAATATCCAGCCGGAATCGGTTTGCGGGCTTAGAATCAATGATTTTGCTGCCGGATCAAAGATGGAAGAAGCGGGAATCGGAAAAGGGGATATCATAATGAAATTCAATGAAGCGGAATTAAAATCTATCCAGGACATATTCAACCAATTGGAGAAAAAGAGACCGGGAGACAAGGTTAGCCTGGAAACAGACAAAGGATTAAAAACAGTGGAACTGATAAGAAACACCAATAATCCCAATGCTCCGGCTCTGGGAGTTGTATTAGAACCAAGCTCCTGCAGAAATGATTAATAAATAACCCCAATTAAATAACTCGGATATTTAACAAGGTAAAAATATGAAAAAAGAACTTGTTAAAAGAGACAGTTTAATTTTTATCTTAGCAATGGCGTTTTTTCTGGTCGGATGCGCCAAGAATAATCAAAAAAATGTTCCGGAAGATAAGGAAATTGGCAGCGCTAAAAATATTTCGAACCAAGAAAATGTTGCCAATGCGAATTCGAAATTCGGATTTTTGGTTGATGCCAGAGATCCCCAGGACGTTTTCGTTGCTGTCCAAAAAACTGGAGCCGCTTGGCTCCGTCCGCATGTCGGAAGTTTTATCTGGGGAGAGATAGAAAAATCACCGGGCAATCTTAATTTCAGCCAGACCGATGCGTTGGTCAAAAAAGCCCAGCAATACAATTTTAATCTTTTGATAACTATCTGGCCGTATGCTAGCTGGCAATATCAGGACGCGGGAAGCCGCAGCCGCTGCGATGTCGGCGAAGAAAGCGGTTTTTCGGAAGATTTGCCACGTTATCGCTGCAATCCTACCGATTGGAATTTTTACCAGAAATGGCTTTCATCGGCAGTGGAACGTTATGACGGAGATGGCCAGGATGATATGCCCGGGCTCGCTAAACCTATAAAATACTGGGAAATAGGAAACGAACCGGATTTAAAAGACCCAGGACTTACTTTTTATAAAGGAACCCCCCAGGATTATGCAGAGCTTTTGCAAAAAAGTTTTGAAAGCGTGAAAAAAGCTGATTCGGAGGCAAAAGTAGTCATTGCCGGCGCAGCCGGAACGAGTCCTGATTTTGCCAAATTTTGGAATGAATTTTTTGGAATTAAAGATATTGGAAATTATTTCGATATCGGCAACATCCATGCGATATCGGGCGGAAATAGGAAGGATTTAAATGTTTCCGATTATCAAAGGTGGCTTTCAGAAAGAAATATCAAGAAGCCGGTTTGGGTAACCGAAGCTGAAGGGAAGATAAAATCTAAAAATGTCCAGGATAACGCCAAGGAATTAAATGATTTAGTTGATAGCGCGCTTAAAGCAGGGGCCGAAAAAATATTTTTTACCCACGCTTCATTAACCGGCGCTCAAGACCGATATAACCCTCAAGTTATCGTAAAAGAAGCGCAATATTACAAAAATATCATCCAGCAATAGATTTTTAATTGGCGTTTTTGTATTTTTTATTGTATAATTTAAGGCATAAAAAATAAAAACAAAAATATGCCAGAAGAATTAAAGCCCAATGCGGCGCCTATTCCCAAAAAAACTTTAACTAATTTCCAGACAGTAGTCATTACCGTCGTAGTTTTTCTGGTTTTGCTGGGCAGCGTTTTTTTGGCGATATATATGGTTAAAAAATACCGGAATGTAGCCGGCATTTTAAAAAGTTCAACTAATTCTCAAAAAACCGCAACTCCAAGCTCGCCAGCTGTTGAGTTGCCGGCGCCGCCTGCGGAAGATCTTAGCAGCGAAGCCGCTCTTCCTGAAGAGCCAGCTTTAGTTCCGGAGCCAACGGTTCCAGCAGTAGGCACTTCAGTAATAAAAAAGCCGATTTGTATGTTAAAAGTTACTATTTTAGTGAAACCCCCGAAGTTGACCATGAATTTACCGTTTATGTAGTTATCGGCAACAAAGGACAAGCCGAAGCCAGAAACTTTTTTTGGGAATGGTGGCCGACCAGCGCTGGAAGGGCATGCAAGGAAGAAGTAGATGTTATCTGGGCTGGAGGCGTCAGAACAGTAGAATGCGATTATACTTATTCAGACCATGCGAATTATTCCACTAAAGTCATTGTTGATTCAGAATACGATGTAGACGAAAGCAATGAATATAATAATATTTCCACTAGGGTAGTGAATCCCATTCATGAAGAGGAAAAGCCCGATTTGTATGTTAGCGCACTCTCATTCAATCATAATCCAGTAATGGGAGAAGAATTTAGAGTCAGGATCACTATTAAAAATAGGGGCGGGGAGACTTCTGAACATTCTGACTGGGAATGGTGGGCGACTATCTCAGCCCCAGCCCCGGCTTGCGACGGCGAGATTGGCGGGCTGGACGCTGGTGAAAGCGATACCGTCAATTGTGACTATACTTATGGAGGCTGGGCGAACTATACCACCAAAGCTATTGTGGACAAGAATGATGATGTTAATGAAAGCAATGAAGGCAACAACACTTACACTAAAACCGTAATGCCAATCCACTAAATAAAAAAGATTAAATAAACTAGGCCGGGAATCTTCCTGGCCTTTTTTCTTGAAATAGGAGAGAAAGGGGAGTAATATTGAAATATAAGGAAATACTTATTTAAATAAGTATTTTAATACGTATTTTATTAATATTATGGGCATTAGAAAAACGGGGGAGGAAAATATTAGAAAATTAACCAAAATCGGAACTACTTCCTTGGGTCTCACGCTTCCAAAGGAGATAGTGAAAAGTCTCGGCTGGCGCGAAAAACAAAGAGTTAAGATTAAACGAATAAAAGGCGGATTAGTTATTAGAGATTATAGAAATAAATGATTTTATGATTAAATGGATATTGATCGTAGCGACAGTAATATTTTACGCAATTCGTTTTAGAGTTGGTGTGCTCAAGCGCGCTTCAAAAAATAAAATCAGTATTCCACTTTTTATCGGTGAAATATTGATAGTAATTTTAGTCGTAGTTCAACTTTCCGATATCGATCCGTTTAAATTCAAAGTGCCGCTCTTAGTTAATTATCTCGGACTTGCGTTGGCTTTAGCGGCAGCACTATTTGCTAGTATTGCTAGGATTTCTCTCAAAAAAAATTACGTTCCTGCTTCGGCTGCCAGTTTGCCGGAAAATTTAACTACTGGCGGAGTATATAAAATAGTCAGGCATCCTTCGTATCTGGGAACACTTTTGGCGCTGATCGGCTTTGAGCTGACGCTAAGCAGTTATTTTATTTTTATCGCCTTGATTTTCCTGGTCATAATTGTGAAACAGATTGAAAAAGAAGAAAAGATGCTAGCTGAATATTATAAGGATGAATGGCAGGTTTTCTCGAAAAGAACACCATATAAATTAATTCCGTTTATTTATTGAGAGATATTTAATTGCTAGAAGCATGAAATAAAGAAAAATCCGGAAAAATCATTGGGGGAAATAATAAAATTTTTAAAGTAAGTATTTAAATAATGATTTTGAAAGGCGGGAAGAAATGGCCCTGTTGAATGGTAAAAAAATTTAACAGGGTAAAAACTGAAAAACAAATATCCTGAATTTTTTATGATGAATAAATGGAAAGAATAAAGCAGAAAGTGTTTAAGGGCATAGTAGAAACCGGAGTGGCTGATATTCCGGATAGATTTTTGCAGAAATTAAATAATGTGTCAGTGGTAATTGAAGGCGAGCCTGCGCCGGAGCAAATAGGAAAATTCAATCTCCGCCACGGCTGGACATTATTCGGCCTTTATGAAGGCGTGCCCCAAATATCCCGAGGATCTAATTACGGATTGGTGCTTCCGGACAAAATAACTATTTTTCAAAAACCAATCGAACAAGCGGCGAGGAATCTTGACGATGTTAAGGAAATTGTAAAAAATACAGTTTGGCACGAAATCGCCCACCATTTTGGCATGAACGAGGCAGAAGTGCGCCAATCGGAATCCAGAAGAAAAAGTAAAAAATCGAGGACCGTCCTCGAATAAATAAGTAAGTTATTTCAGCTTTAAATTTGCGTCAGTTTCGAGGGTTTTCCAATTTTGGAAAGCCTTTTTCTTTTGCGCCTTTGCCATCTTATTCCATCTGAAATAAGCGGCAACAGCGATCATGGCAGCATTGTCGCCGGTATATTTAATAGGTGGTAGTTTGTAGGTGGTAGCTGGTAGGTTTTTTTTGATAGCTTCGCCTAATTGTTTGCGTAATTCTTTGTTGGCGGCAACGCCTCCGGCCAGCATAATTGTTTTGGGATTATATTTTTTGGCGGCCTTAATAGTCTTGGAAACTAAAACGTCAATGACTGCCTGCTGGAATTCATGGCACAATTCAAAAATATTTTTTTTATTCTTTAACATTTTTTTGTTTTTTATGGTTTCATATAAAACCGCGGTCTTGAGTCCGGAAAATGAAAAGTCAAAATTATTCTTATTAATCATCGGACGAGGCAGATTTAGTTTGCAGCTTGTAGTTTGTAGTTTGTAGTCTTTCGCCCATTGGGCGATGGCTGGTCCTCCAGGATATCCAATATCTAAAATCCTGGCCACTTTATCAAAAGCTTCTCCAACTGCATCGTCCAGGGTCTGGCCAATAATTTCATAACTCATATTTTTTTTCATATATATAAGCTGGGTATGCCCGCCAGAAACGACAAGAGCCAAAATTGGAAATTGGTTATTGGAAATTCCGCTAATTTCATTTATGAAATTAGCGTATATATGTCCTTCAATATGATGGATTCCGATGAGCGGTTTTTCCCAGACATAGGAAAGCGTCTTGGCAACATTAGTTCCAATGAGAAGCGCGGGAATAAGTCCCGGTCCGTTGGTAACAGCGATCAAATCCAAATCATCGGGCTTAACACTGGCCTCTTTGAGGGATAATTTCAGGACCGGAATGATGTTTTTGAGATGTTCTCTGGCGGCCAGATTAGGAACGACTCCGCCCCATTTGGCGTGAAGTTTGACTTGCGAAGAAACAACATGGGAAAAAATGTTAATTTTCCCATTTTTGCAGTCAATTATGGATGCCGCGGTCTCGTCGCAGGATGTTTCAATTCCTAGGATTTTCATAATTTTAGAAGTTGATTTTTTAGAGGTTTAATGATATATATTGATGGTAAACCTTAAATTGAAAAAAGCAATGACCATGTCTGATAAAGATTTAAAATCTAAGCATAAAGCCCTGGATCATAAATTAGACGGAATTAAGATGAAGGAACTTAGCGATAATGAACTTATCAAGCTTCTTGAGTGCAAAGATTTCAGGGTGCATAATGAGCTGGTAAAAAGATACCAGAGGAGGCTTTTCGTTTATATTTACCGATTCATTGGAAATAAAGAGGAAGCGGAAGATCTTGTCCAGAACGTTTTTTTCAAGGTATATAAATATTGCAAAAATTTCGATATCGACAGAAAATTTTCTTCCTGGATCTATCGGATCGCCCACAACGAAGCAGTCAATCACATGAAAAGAAAAAGCATTAAAAAATTTATTTCACTGGAAGATTTTGTTTCGGAGAAAGACAGAATAGAGACAAAATCGGAAGCGAAATCTCCCATGGAAGCCTGGATGAGCAAGGAGCTTCGGAAAGAAATGGAAGCTGCTCTCAAAAAAATTCCTGGCAAATACCGTGAAGTGCTGGAGATGAGATATTTTGCCGAAAAATCATATGAGGAAATAAGCAAGATTATAAAGAAGCCGGTAAATACGGTCGGCACGCTTATTAGCAGAGCAAAGAAAAAATTGGAAAGCGTCGTGAGAGCTTCGAGAAAAAGCAGGTCTAAAAAAAGAGCATCTTAGTTCAGCGGGGATATTTAGCTGGTTTTTTGAGAATCCGAAATAAAACTTGATTATTTTAGATTTCGTTGCTATTATTTTTATCGTTATAATCTGTTATAATACTTAAGGCATAGCCTTTGTTTTTATTTTCACGTTTTTGGCCCTATCGTCTAGTGGTCCCGCCGAAGGCGGACAAGTAGGACAACAGGTTTTATTCATCCCCGCACCAAAAATTGAAATATAAATACGCCGCCATCGTCTAGTGGTTAGGACAACAGGTTTTCATCCTGTAAACAGGGGTTCGATTCCCCTTGGCGGTACATTGATTATTTTAATTTTTTTGATATAATGAGTTTGTTTTGACAATTTAATATTATTCCGCGGTAGCCCCGACGCAAGGTCGGGGTCCCGACTGAAACGTCGGGACTCAATGGTCCCAGCACCAAACTTTTGCTCCGGCGTAGCTCAATGGTAGAGCAGTTGACTGTTAATCAATTGGTTGTAGGTTCGAATCCTACCGCCGGAGCAAAAAGTTGGTACGGGATAAGGCTTCGCTAAGGTTGAACCTTAGCGGCGTAAACAGGGCTCATAAAAATTCCAAAAATAAAATTAATAATCAGTTTATTTATTTTTTAATAGCTTAAAAAATATGAAAAATTTAAAAGGATTTTCATTTTTAGCGCTTATCTTCATTGTTGCCGGAATGGCTTTATTTTCGGCAGCGGCAATATATGCCGTGAAAAAAAATCCCGGAACATTCTCTTTAACAACACCGCAAGAAAAAGCGGAAGAAAAATCGACAGAAAGCGGAGCATCGGGAGGGGGAAAATCAATGGCGGAGAGATTTCTGGATATGGTCGGCCAAAAAATCAAATCTATCATTACCCCCAAGGCGCCCATAGGAAATTTGACGCCTGTCCGCGATCTTCGGGGAACCTGGAAGTCGTCTTTAGCGGGGAAAGGAATACAAGTCTATGGCCAATTCAAAACTGGCCCCGGAACTACTCAGGTTTACCAAGAAGGAGATATCAAATTAATTATCACTTCTGTGGAAAACAACATTGCTTCTGGAACTATTCAATATACGAACTTATGCACTTGGGGCAGAACAACCGCGCCCAAAATACCCACTATTAGCATACCTAAGAGATGTGCCAGTCCGAGCGCCAGTCCAATCGGAATCAGGGTCAGTGGCACTCGCCTGGATTTTGGCACAGTTGCTACTGGTGACACCACAGCTACTATGCAAGGCACCTACACTACTGACATCATAACTGGAAGCATGACAGTAAATCTTCCCGCCTATGGAGTCCTTAAGGGAGAATTCCATCTTAGCCGGGCTAAATAATTACATAAAAGTTATCAGATGGTTTTTGATAGCATCTATCCCGCGGAGCATACAAAACAAACCCCGCTTTAAAGGCGGGGTTTTTTGTATGCAATTTTTTTCAAAACAGATTGAAGCTATTTGTTGATTGTCCAGCTGTCGGCGATTGTTTTAATGACATCCGAATATTTATCAAAGTTGTCAAACGGAGCCCGATAGGCCCAGGCATGGAAAGTCAGGCTATCGCCATGAGGAACAACAATTTGAAGCTGTTTGTATTTCTGCCCTTGATAAGTAAAGGCCATGGCAAAACTTTTTGCGATGAGTTCAAGCCCGTCAGCTCTTTTTAGATTGATGTCCTGTGAATCGCCAATAACAGCTGATTTATCCATGCTTTGTACTTGTTTTTTTAGGTCTTTTACGACATCTCCGGAGTCAGTATATTTTCCTCCTCTATTTACTGACGCAAGATTTTGGACATTAACCGTAACGTCGGACATATTTTTCTCTTTTGGTCCCCTGAAGACAACCGTGACATTATCCGGTTTTTCGTAAGTCCAATCTTTCGGGTATTGTATTGAATATCCAAGAGTTGCATCGGAAAAAGTATTCATATCACTGGAATTTACTGACGCGGATTTATTTTCCAGGCTGCTGCTTATTCCGGAATCGGAAGAGCTTAAATCGACGGACAAAATCTTCCACTCCTTGTTTTCCTTGATAAATTGATATTTCACCGGCGTTACTGTGCCGTCTTTGGCTGAAAGCGTTCCCGTTATAGTTCCTGTTTCGCCTTTAATTTCCCGGCTGGTAAAAGTATGGCTTTTATAATTTTTGAGAACTTCGTAATTGTTTACATAATTTACAAATTTGTCATAGCTGACAGATCTTTGAAATTCGTTCGAAGTTAGATTATAAGCGCCTTTGAAGTCTCCGCTGGCGATTAAATTTAGCTGTTTCTCGGATACTTTGACAATTCCGGAAGTTGCCTGAAAGGCCCAATAAATTATCAGCACGATAAAAATTCCGATTCCAATCAGAATTTTTTTCCATAATTGCATTTTCTTTTTCGGCTTTCCCTCTTTGGGAATAGTTGTGTTTTCCATTTTTTTAAGTTAATTTTTACGTTTTTATTATACCAGGTTATTGGGATTTTTGCAAAGAGACAAACCGTGGTAGAATTAACGCAAGGTTAATAATTAAATTCTTTAAAGGCATGGTTTTATTTGACGAACTTAAAAAAATCGTCTCGGAAATTCCAGCCGAGCTTAATGAGAAAAAAGGGATTTACTCATTCGAAGTTCTAGTGGCGGAAAGAAAAGCTTTTCTTTCCAGGAAAAAGCTTACGTATTCTGCCAAGTTTCGGATCAATGAAGAAGGAAAAGAAGTGAAATTTACGGAAATGCTGAAAGAATCCGGATCGGGATTATCTTCCGGCGGAGGAGGATTTAACGGCGAAATGAGTGCCGGTTTCGGATTTAAAACGGAGAGCTATAACACGCTTTCCGGAGCGCGGGAGGGAAATATCGAAGAGCAATCCAATCTTTTCGGAAAAAAATATGAATACAAATTCGATTTCGGAGCCATAAGAAAGAAATTTGAAGAAAAAGCTAAGGAAAACGGATATCAATTCTCCTATCAAATTACCAGCATCGGGCTATAGGCACAATTGACGGATATTTCAGAAGTGTTATTATATCCATATGCCACAGTGGCATGCAGAAGCAGCGTAGTCGAACTTTTCTTGCATAATAACCAAGTGAGCATTTAACTAATTTTCATACAAGCAAAATGGCAAAAGGAACAATAAAGAAACTAACCGACAGAGGTTTTGGTTTCATTGCGCCTGAAGGGGAAGAAAAAGAACTCTTCTTCCATTCCACAGAACTTCAAGGAGTTCAATTCAATGAACTTAAAGAAGGAGATGCTGTTGAATTCGAAGTAAGCGAAAGCCCTAAGGGACCGAATGCGACTCAAGTAAAGCGAGTTTAATTCGTTTTTACATTAGAGTTTTTAAAACCCGCCTCATCGGCGGGTTTTTTGGAATAGATTTTTATTCCTCTTTGTAATAAGATTATATTGTTAGGACTTGCGCATTTGCCTCTGCCAATCCCGCTGCTCCGGCGCGATAACGGACTATTTTATAATCGCGCCTCCGAAAAGCGGATTGCCATAGCCAACCGCGCAAGTCCCGATTATGCTGCAGATGAAAATAAAAAATTTTTATGCCTTTTTTGTCATCCTGATGATAGCTTCTTTTACAGGAAGCCTGCTTTGGATTAAAACTCATTATTATTTTCCTGATTCTTCCCAAGTTATTATTTCCAGGAAAAAAGAAAGGAAACCGATGGAGTTTAAGAAAATAGAAAGGCCGAAGCCGAATCCCGTGTCCATGGAACGGCTGAAAAAGCAAGGGTGCGTGGCAGACGGCCTGCTTTCGGAATATAATCCGGACCGGGAACAGTACATTTCCTTAATTAACCGCTCTAATTGCTATTATCTCCATAGGGCAGTAGAAACTTGGCTTACCCCTCCAGATTTTGAAACTATAGAATATGTTATGAACCGGATTGAAAAGAAAGACGTGGTTTATGGGATGTTTATTGCCGAAGCGCTAAAAACCAACGCGCACTATGATTTTCCCAAAGAGAATCGGGAATTTGATTTTGGAAAAATGTGTCAGGAAGGAAGTGAAAATATCTGGGGAGAGCATTCCTGCAAGCCGGATTTCGGAAGCGGAGAATACAGGGAATATTTAAGGCATATAACGGAAGGGGCAATTGATCTGGGAATCCAAAGCTTTATGCTCGGGCAGGTTTATTTCCAGGAAAACGGGAGGAGGGATCGTGTCATTGATATAGTGAAAGAAATGCGCGCCTATGCCAAGAAAAAAGGAGTGAACATAATTATCGGAGCGCAAACAGGAAAAATAACCGACCCTTCTTTTATATCGCGATTCGATTATATTGAAGGAGGAGTGGGTATCGATGAAAATGGCGTTCTCCCGGAAGGGCCGTGCCTTGACCGGTGGGGAGGATGCTGGGCGCTTCTTTGGAATGAGAGTTATTCCAAAAATGCGAAAAATGTCCTGCTTCATCTTGATTGGTCGGGAATAAAAAGCGATGATATGGATATTTTCACCAGGATGGCGGCGGAAAAAAGAGCAGAGACACTTAATGGCTTGTATTTTTATTTTGCTTCGAAAAATATGGGATTTTTGATGCCAATGTTCGGAGTTCTTGATAAAAATAATGGCGGATGCTATGGGCCGAAAAAAAGATTTTATTCACCGGATAATTTGTATTCCTGCAAAGATGAAGATGTGATAAATAGGATAATTTCCGGGAAAAAATAATATGAAAAGAGTTATCGGGAAAATAAAACTCTATCACCTAAGAAGGATTTTCGTTTCAATCTTTGCTTTTATTGTAATTTTAATTATAGCCATATTCATTCTAGGCAGTTTTTTGAACAGCAAGAAAAAAGTTTCCAGCACTGATTTTTCCTCAGAGCTTGAAGAAAGGGTGTTTCGAACAGTAGGCGGCTATCCCATAAAAGAAATGGCTCCTTATATTTCAAAGCAAAATAAAATAGTGGCCGCGTTTTTAGTGGCGATAGCCAAGAAAGAAAGTGATTGGGGAAAATCTTCTCCGCAGAAAGACGGGAAAAACTGCTATAATTACTGGGGCTATCGGGGAACATATAATCAAACAGATTCCGGCTACAGCTGTTTTGATTCTCCTGAACAGGCAGTGGAAGAAGTCGGGGAAAGAATCAGCGAATTTGTCGAAAGGGGAATGGATACGCCGAGAAAAATGGTTATTGCCTGGAAATGCGGATTCGATTGCTCCGGACACAGTTTTTGGAGCGTCAAAAAATGGGAATGGGATGTGGGATATTATTTTAAGAAAATTTATAATGACTAGATACAGCTTTATTGTTAGAACATAATTTTTTTATCTTAAAAGGAGCTTAGCTCCTTTTAGCTATTTTGCTTAAAGTTTTTTATTGTGTCTGCTTTTTATATTTCAAAAATGTGTTCAGGGCGTCGAATCGGGTTTCTGGGGATCCGCCGAAATTTCTAAGCGACAATGGATACCAATCGCGCGGACCGTGCCCAAAATACAAAATATTTCCTTCAAATTTATAAATATCGTAGATATTGTCGGAATTCTTATCGAGGGCAACGAAGTTTATTTTCCCGACCGCGGGAATTTCTATTTTATAATTATTAGTTGTTTTTTCTTCTTGAATGGTTTCGCAGTTATTTCCGCTTAAGCGCCAATGCTGAGCAGTTCCGTTTTCCTTGAATACGAACGCGTGTCTTTCGTTTAAAGGATTCTTAGGATCGGCAACAAGGCATCC
>JAZDKA010000010.1:0-65662 GCA_043803385.1 Patescibacteria group bacterium
TTCGAGAAGCTCTAATCCTCCCGCCGTAATCTTCATCGGCTTTTCCTCCTTTCTTTTTTATTGAAATATTTCAAGATCTCCAAAGCTTCGTTTTTTTCCATTTTTTCCACGCCAATTCCGCCCTGGGTCAAAATAAAATCCCCAGGTTTTGATTTTACCAGGCTTTTGACTTTTTGTCTAGACCCGTCGGGCGTTTCAATGACAATAAAATCTCCCTGAACGGAGATCACTTTCTTGGGTATGGTTAAGCACATGCCAATTTTGTCTGCGAGCCATGCGAGCCCCGCACTAAACCTTAATACAGGTTTTCGCCAACTCAAATTAAATTAACTTTTTTAGTGCGGAGCGAGTAGCTACAAAATTGAGCATCCCGCACCAATTCGCAATTTAACTTTTTGTAATCAACCATCCAAGCCGCACTCGCCTCGAGTAAGGCGATTCCGTTAACAAAGCTAAACATATTTGAAAACTTTATTCGGAATTGGTGCGGGACATTACTTTTAACATCTTACCTTTAGTATATTGCATTTTCGGAAATAAAAAAACCGCCAAAGTGAATTCTAGGTTCAGATTCACTTCGGCGGTAGGATTATCGAGGTCGGACCTCAATAGGTTTCAGATGCCGAGAGAAACTGCCAGCGTCAGAAAGAAGTGTCTACAACTTTCCATTTCCTCTACTGGCATCGCTGGATCACGAAGAATAATTTTTGACAAGCTGGATTGGGTAGTCTTGGCTTGAGGGACGAAGTTTCCGATCATCTCAAGATCGTAGTTTGCCTCTTTGACAATCTGTTCAAATTTTCTCAAAACAGGAATGTCCTCGGCGGTTATTTTTTTCGAAGTTGTCTTCATCTCGTAGCCTTTTATCAGGACACTGCATATATCTTCCCCTGTTTTAAGCCTCGACGAGTCAACTTCTCCGAGATACTTTAGGAAATCCAATCCTTCTGCTACTTCAGCTACCATTTCAGCCGCTGTTTTACCAGGTATCAATGGTATCATTTTGTCAACCTCCTTTTTGGCTTATTAGAGTATTAAATAGTTTTAAAACTCTATCAAACTTTAAAGGAGGAACTATTCTGTATAGCAGAAAATCATATCGATGTCAAACGGCAATATTATTGATAACTTCCAGAAACTCTTCCGCGGTTTTTTGCCAGTTAAATTTTTGTGCTTGCTTCAAGCCCTTTTCTCGAAGTTTATTTCTCAAGTTTTTATTTAAAAGTATTTCTTTCATCGCTTGGTAAATTTCATCCGGTTTTTCCGGATCGATTAAGATTCCCGCGTCCCCCACTATTTCCGGAAGCGAAGAATTATTAGAAACTATAACCGGAACTCCGCAATTCATCGCTTCCAGCGGAGGAAATCCAAATCCTTCAAAAAATGAAGGATAAACAAAAAGCGATGCCAGGTTGTATAAATAAGGCTTTTCATCCGCTTCTATGAATCCTAGTTCCAAAATGTCTTTTCTAAAAGGAGAACTTTCTATTTCTTCGAATATTTTTTTCTCTTTCCATCCCTTTGCTCCGGCGATTACAAGCTTAAATTTGTCCAAATCCTGATTTTTTAGCTTGCGAAGCTGGTTATAAGCTTTGACTATACTGGCAATATTTTTTCTTGGTTCCATTGCTCCCAGAAAAAGAATGAAATAATAAGGAAGATTGTAGTTGTCTTTTATTTCCAAAAGTCTCGTATTGTTCCTGTCTATTAATCCAAAACTTCCTGACGCGGCGCTATGAATGGCAGTTATTTTTTGAGGATTTACACCGTAATAAAAGCTCAAATCTTTTTTTGTCGAATCCGAAACCGCTATTATTTTTGAGGCTTTTTGGCAAAGTTTTTTGGGATTAATAAGAAAGTGCCAAAGCCTTGTCTTCCAGGGAAAATATTCCGGAAATATTTCAAAAGAAAGGTCATGAACGGTTAAAATTAGCTTGGTTTTTTTGGAAAATGAGCCAAAGTTTATATTGGGCATCCAAAAAACATCAACTCCTCTGATCAGACTGTCTATTTTGGGCCAGTTGAAATACCATACGAACAAATTGAAGAATTTATTGGGATAACGGAAACTTTTTATTCTGGCATTGGGATATTTTTTTATCCATTCAAGATCAAGGCTTTTCCCTTTCAGCGAATTTAAAAAAAGAACATATTCGTTCTCTTTGTCCAATTCGAAAATATTCGTCAGAAGATTCAAAGCATATTCCTCTACTCCTGTTTTTCTTCCCTCTTCCAAGCATCTGATATCAATCCCTATTTTCATAACTCCTTATATCAGTTATCTATTCCCTAGTCAAATAATGCTTGATTAGCACTGTCCAAATTCCAAGAAAAATTCCGATTACGGCTGATATTGACAAAACATTTTTCCAAGGAATTTTATTCTCTTTTATTACTGGTTCTTCTCCGATAACCCTAAACCAGTTGTCTTCTTTTTGGGATTCATTAAGTTTTTTGGCTTCTCGGTTAATAATTTTGGAAACTGATTCGGAAATGTCCTGGGCCAGCCTCACATTTGCAGTGTTGAATTTTAGCTCAACAGTTTGCGAAGATACCCTCTTTACTTTGAAAATCTTTGAAAGGTCTCTGATTCCAATATCTCCTGAAGGTATTCCTGTTTCCGTGTATATGTCCGTTACTATTCTGGGAGATTCAAGCCATCTCACGACCGTATCGGCAAATCTTTCATCAGCCTGGAGGCGATAGAAATCATCATAGCGATAATCAGGAGTGCTTTGAATTCCCGAGCGGGTGATGTTTATAAGCAAATAAACCTGATAATCAATTGGCTTTGAATTTTTATAGGCCTTATATCCCGCTCCCGCGCCAACAATAATAAAAACTGTTATCAGAAACAAAAAAATATTTTTCCAGAAAATTTTTAGATAGTTTTTTAAGTCCATAAAATTTATAATTTAAAATTTTCTAACTCTCTCTCAACGTACTCCTTTATTTTACCTTTAAATATTTCCTTGTCAAATCGCAATGATTTTGATCTAATATAGTTTTTGTCAAAATTAGCGCTATTGAATTTTTTTACTGCCTTAATGATGTCTTCTGGCGTTTGTTTTTCGAAAAATATTCCCATTTTTTCATCCATATGCTCCGGGATGTCTCCGCCCCGAAAAGCAATAACAGGCCTTCCTGACGCGAAAGCTTCAATAGCGACAATTCCAAAATCTTCCTCTTGGGGAAAAACAAAGGCTTGGCACTCGGAATAATATTTAGCGAGTTCTTCGTCCGGAATTCTGTTCAGAAATTCAATATTGGATGTTGCCATTTTTTTAAGCCGTTTCATTTCTGGCCCTCTCCCAATTATTTTAAGAGGCAACCCCAATTTATTAAAAGCTTCAATAGCGGTATCGTGGCGCTTGTAGGCGATCAGCCTTCCCACCATCAAGAAATAGCCTTTTTGGTTTTCGCTCACGTAAAAGTTATTTATTGAAACTGGAGGATTAATCACTTCAGAATTTTTTCCGTAATATTTTTTGATTCTCTTGGCAACAAAATTAGAGTTGGCAATAAATTTATCTACCCGGTCAGCGCTTAATTTGTCCCAAAGTCGGATATAATTCATGAAATAAGGAATAACTTTTTTGATTAAATGGGGAAATCCGAAATCAGCGGTATATTTCTGGCAATCGTCCCAGGCATAGCGCATCGGCGTGTGCATATAACAGATATGGAGAGTTTCCGGACCGGTGATGATTCCTTTGGCATAGCTTGATGAATCCGAAAGCACAACGTCATATTTGGAAAAATCAAATTGTTCAACCGCTGAAGGCATTAGGGGCGGAAACAATCTGTGCTGCTTGCTGGCAAAGGGAATTTTTTGAAGATAGGATGTCCGGATATCTTTCCCTCCAAAAACTCCATGCATTGCTTCTTTATCGTAAACTAGAGTATAGATCGGCGCATAAGGGAAGAGCTCCGAAAAGCATTCCAGCACTCTTTCCGCGCCTCCATATTGGACTAAATAATCATGGACTAAAGCAATACGCATAATTTTATGATAATCCGACAATTATCGCTCCGGCTACCATTATAACGGTCGCAATCAGTTTTTTTAAAATATTTGTTCTCTCTTTGAAATAAATAAAACCTATCAAAAATGCAAATACCGGCATAGTTCTTTTAATGGCAATTACGTATGAAACTGGGGCATATTTCAGGGCTGTATTAATGCTTACGATTTGAATCGCTATGGCTATTCCAGCTAATAAAATCGCTATAATAAAATTTCTTTTCTCATTATTTTTAAAATTATTTAAAGCATTCTTTATTTTTTCAGAATCTTTAAATAGATATATTAGCAACATAAAAGAAATTCCGCAGAGGAAATTTACGAGAGCTGAAACCAAAACTGGAGATCCCGCTAAAACAGCTACTTTTGTCATTGGAGTAGAAAATGTCCAGCATACGGCAGTTATTATAAATAATAATTTTCCCTTCCGATTGTTTTTAATCTTTTCTTTATCTGAATTATCGTTATTACTATTCCTTTTTCTATAATCAATTAAAATTGCTCCCGCTATCACTAAAATTATTCCAGCTATTGCCTGAAATGAAGGTATTTCTTTGAACAAAAAAATTGGGGGAATTATTACCGACAGAGATATGAAAGCAAAAAACGGCATTAAATAACTAAGTTCTGTAAGATCCAAAGCTTTATACAGGGAATAATTTGCAATAACATTTAAAATTACAGTTGCGATAACTCCCTCCCAAAATTTAAAATTATCCTTGATTAGAAAAGAGTTTTCGTTGATTGTTAAAAGAACGACTGCTCCCAAAATTAACCCCGCAAAAGTAAACGCTAAAAATCCGATAAAATTATTCATCCCCTTCACTTGCAAAGCTTTCTTCTTGATTGCCATTTCCGTGGCTTGCGTGAAAGCTCCAATTATTGAATACAAGATCCACATAAGTTTAATTTATTTTTAAATCAACTATCTTTAACTGGATTTTTTTGTTTCCATTCCAGTTGTCTTCGGAAATATTGAAAACGATATCGATTTTATCGCCCGTTTTCAAGCGGCTAAAGCCGTTGGTAAGATTAAAGCCGATGGCTTCAAATATTTTTGGCGTGCCATCTTGCGCTTTAAGCAATAATTTCAAATGTTTTTCGCCGCTTCCCACCTTCGTTAAATTTTCCACTAACAAATTTTTCATCAAAAACACCGGTTCTTCGTTTCCCTCTCCGAACGGTTCAAATTTTTTAAGCTGGTCCGTTAGTTCAAAATCCAAATCTTTGGGAAATATTTCCGAATCTATTTCCAGATACAAGCTTAAATCCTTTCCTGCTAGCTCTTTATTGATAACTTCCGAAAGTTTTTCGAAAAATTTATCCAAGTTTTCGTTCTTTATTGTGATTCCGGCCGCTTGGCTGTGCCCGCCGAACTTAACCAAAAATTTCGAGCATTTCTCGATAGCCTTAATAATATTAACTTGCGGAATGCTTCGAAATGATCCTTGCCCGATTTTTTCGCCTTTGTTTATTATCGCTACCGGCTTATTGAATTCGTCGGAAATTTTTCCGGCCGCCAGACCCACTATTCCAATCGGAAAATGCCCGGATACCGCGAAAATAAAATTTTTGTCCTTAAACATATTTTCCGACACCATTCTTACTTCATTCACGATCTGCTCCGTTGCTTTTTGGCGCGCTTGATTATTTCCTTCTAATTCCAAGGCCAATTCTCTGGCCCGCGCTTGATCAGTTTCCATTATTAAATTAAAAGCGCTGTTGGCATGGTCCATTCTTCCGGCCGCGTTGATTCTGGGAGCAATTTGAAACGAAATTTTTCTTGTGTCAGGAAAATTGTTTTCATCAATTTTGAGGCGGGCTACTTCAAAAAGCTCAAGAAGCCCTTTTCTTCTGGTTTTAGAAAGCACTATCAGCCCAAATTTTGCTATAATCCTGTTTTCTTCCACAAGCGGAACGCAATCAGCCACTGTTCCAATGGCGGCTAAATCCAGGATCCACTTCAGCTGTTCTGTCTCGCTTGGAAAAAATTCTCCATAGAGAGCTTCAATAAATTTGAAAACCACGCCTACGCCGGCAAGCTTTTGAAAAGGATAACCTGATTTTTTAAGGTTGGGATTTATTATTGCCAAAGCTTCCGGAATATTTTCCGGGACATAATGATGGTCGGTGATAATTACATCCATTCCGTATTCCTTCGCTTTTTTTGCTTCTTCTATATTGGTAATTCCGCAATCGACAGTGATAATTAATTTCACATTCTGCTCTTTGAATTCTTCTATGGCTTTAAGATTCATTCCATATCCCTCCAGCTTCTTGTCAGGAATATAAACGATGGTTTTTATTCCTATTTTTTCCAGAGCTTCCTTAAGAATGGCCGAAGCAGTAACGCCGTCAGCGTCATAATCTCCAAAAATAGCCGTCAGCTCATTATTTTCCTTAGCTTTTTTTGTTCTTTCGACAACTTTTTTCATTTCGGAAAATAAAAAGGGGTCAAGAAGCCCTTTTTCATAATTTGGATAAAGAAAACCGTTTATTTTTTCTTCACTGTCAAAACCTCGGTTGAAAAGTATCTGCAAGGCTATTGGATGAAGGTTTGGCAATTCAATATTTTCTACTCTAGTTTTTTCTTTAAGTTTCCAATTCATAATAAATCATTTCACCTGCCATCCGCAGGAAGGACAGATTAAATAGGCTTCCATCCCTTCTTCTTTCTTGTTTCCGGTTATAATTTTAAGAATTAGTTCATCATCGCATTCAAGGCATTGAAATTTGTTGTTGAGCCCCCGATCCTGGGCAAGCTTTTGCGCGTCAAGCGAGTATTTGTTCAGCTCAAGCCGGTATTCTTTTTCTCCCAAAAACAATGATTTCACTTTTTCTACCACTTCTTTAGGTGATGTAAATCCTCTCACTACAAAATATTTTGCTCCTAAAACATTGGCTCTTTGCCTGTCTTCCTCTCTTCCCATATGCGACGATATTATTACCGGTATATTAGCAGTAGCTAAATTTTTCTTCAAAGCTTCCATCATGGAAAAACCGTCCATTCTGGGCATTATTATTCCAGTGAAGATAACATCAGGAGATTCCGTAGTGGCTTTATCCAGTCCTTCGACTCCATCCCCAGCTTCAGTAACCTGAAAGCCAGCATTCTTAAAAACATCGGCATACATTTCTCGCGTTGGCACATCATCGTCAACAAACAGTATTTTTATTTTTTTATCCATGTTTTTGAAAAATTAAATGATTATCTTGACATCGACGGCGATTGCCGGATTGTTATCATTATAAATGAGCATTGGATTAATATCAAATTCCTTGATTCCGCCAATTTCCCCCGCCAGCATTGATAATTTTAACAGGATTTCCGAAATCTCTTCAAGGTTATATGGGTTTTGTCCGCGGTTCCCTTGGAATAAAAATCTTATCGGGCTTTTTAGAATAATATTTTTTATTTCATTCAAGCTGGCCGGAGGCAAAATAAAATCAACCATTTTGAAAACTTCAGTATAAATTCCTCCCAGCCCGAACATCACCGCCGGGCCGGCTGTTTCATCTTTTTTTATTCCCAAAATCAGCTCTGTTTTTATTTCCTTCATCGGCTGGATAATAATATTTTCCTTGGGAAAATTTTCCGCCATTTTTTGGTAGGCTTTCCTGAAATCATCCTCATTTTTGATGTTTAAAATAACCCCTTCCCTATCGGTTTTATGGAGCACTTTGTCACTATCTACTTTCATTACCATCGGGAAATCGATTCCCAACTCCTTTTCTGTATTAATTTCTTGGAATTCCACGGTGCTTATTTCATAAATATCCATAATTTCTTTTGTTTCCCGGAAATATAAAGCGCTTCTTCCTTCGGACTTTGCCCTTTTGATAATATCACCGGTTTTAACTATTCTATCACTGTCAAGTTCCACTGGATTTTTGCTGATTTCTACTTTGTTCCTATTAATTTCCCACTCATAATATTTATCCAAGGCATTTATGGCGTCATCGGGAAAAATATAATTGGGAATTTCGCTTTCTTTCAAATACTCTACCGATTTCTCTATTTTCTTTCCTCCCAAAAACGCCGCAACGATTGTTTTCTTGGTTTTGTTTTTGAATTCTGCTATTTTTTTGGCAATTTTTTCAGAAGGGGTGTTTTCCTGCGGGGTAAGAATGGTAATTATTGATCCGGCATCTTCTTTGCCAATTTCTTCCAGTGTTTTTTCGTAGCGTTCTTCCCCGGCATCTCCCAAGAGGTCAATAGGATTTTCCAGCGATGACTCTTGAGGTAAAAATTTCCGCAGTTTATTTTTTGTTTCTTCATTTATTTCAGCTAGTTTTATTTCTTTTCCCCTAAAAGCATCGGTAGCAAGGACTCCGGGTCCTCCGGCATTGGTAATAACAACCGTTTTTTCATTAAGAGGAGCGTCTGTTAATGAAATTAGCTTAACTATGTCAAAAAAATCTTCCAATGTTTCAATTTCAATTATTCCCGTCTTTTTAAAAAGCGCTTTTATTATTTCTTGGCTTCCGGCCAAAGCTCCAGTATGCAATGAAATGGCTTTCAAAGATTTTTCAGTTTTTCCGGCTTTGAGAACCACGACCGGTTTTGATTTCGATACTTTTTTCGCGATTTCCTTGAATTTTACCCCATCTTTTATCCCTTCAAGATACATTCCAATTATTTTAGTTTCAGGATCTTTTTCCAAGTATTCCAATAAATCATTTTCGCCGATATCCATTTTGTTCCCGACGGAGATGATATTGGAAAATCCAACATTGTCTTGGGAGGCAATATCCAGAAGAGCGCTGATGATGGCTCCTGATTGGGAAATAAGGGAAATATTTCCGGCTTTTGGCATTCCCCCGGCAAAGGAAGCGTTCAATTTTAATCTTGGAATAATGAAACCCAGGCAATTTGGGCCCAGGATATTCAAATCTTTTGCTTTGGCAATTTCCAAAAGTTCTTCTTCCCGATTTTCTCCTTCTTCTCCTATCTCGGAAAATCCGGCGGAAATTATAACAAAATTTCTCGCCCCCACACCAAAATGGTTCAAAGATAAATCTTTGGTGTGGGGGTGAACCTTATTTGAGGCATTTTTAACCACTTCCAAAACGAATTTAGCAGGTATGGCGATTATAGCCAAATCAACCTGCTCCTTGATTGCTTCAAGGTTGGGATAGCAGTCTTGGCCCGAAAGTTTTTCATGCTTAGGATTTACCAAAAAAACCTTGCCCTCATAACCAAGATTCAAAAGATTATTCACAATCGCCGTTCCTACTTTCCCCTCTTCGTCCGTCGCGCCGACAATGGCGATTGACTGGGGATTAAATAATTTTTCCAGTTCCATAGTATATATTATACATCAAAAAATAAAAAATATCACACCAACGATAAGGAACAGAATATGTAAATTAATTACACCCACATACTAGTATGTGGGTGTAATGATTCATAATGATTATAAAAAGATAATTTACAAAAATTAAAAGGTGATAGAGGGACTAGTATTACTTGTCCATATCACCTTTGCGATCTTCCCGTGCTATTGACCTTGAACAACGAGACGATAAGTTTTAACTTCTATCCCATTGTTTGCGAGCTGAAATAGTATACCATCAGCTTTTTGCATTGCCAATATCTCGTTTTCTGAAGGAAATGAGAAATAAATATTAGGGATGCAATCTATCGGCTCACATAAAAATGGCTTCGGATCGACTCCTGAAATCTTTCTCTTTATCTCTCTTCTGCTTCTTTCTTTGTCAACAGCTACTTCTAAAATGCAACGTAGAATCCAATTCATCCGTTCCTCCTTTATTTAGTTTATTGTAAGACTGCATTTAAACTAATCCAAACTCTTTAATTTCTCTATAATCTCTTTTTGCTCCCTTGTCAAATGTTTTGGGATTTTGACGATAATTTTGACCAAGTGGTCGCCTCGGCCGCGCCGGTCTAAAAACGGCACGCCTTCGTCTTTGATTTTAAAAATTTCTCCTGATTGGGTTCCGGCGGGGACTTTCATCTTTAGCATTCCATTTATTGTGTCAATATCAATTTTATCTCCCAGAACCGCTTGGGAAAAGGTGATATGTTCACTGGAAATAATATTATTTTTCTCTCTTTTAAATTTCAGATGGGGAATGACATGGATATTGACATACAAATTTCCGCTGGGCGCGCCTTTTTCTCCGGCTTCTCCCCGTTCTTCAAGCGATAGCGTTTGCCCATCCTGAATCCCAGCCGGAATATCAATTTCAATTCTCTCTTCTTCTTTTACTCTGCCATCGCCTCCGCACCTGTGGCATTTGTCAGAATTGATTTCTCCCGCTCCTTGGCAAGTCGGACAAGTTGAAACTTGAGAAAAACTTCCAAAAAAGCTTTGCATTGTTTTTCGAACTTGTCCGCTTCCATGGCAAGCCGGGCAAGTTTCTTTTTTGGCTCCCGGTTCTCCTCCGGTTCCGTGGCATCGGCCGCAAACCGCATTTTTATATAAATTAATAATTTTTGAGGCGCCCCTGACCATTTCTTCGAAAGTAATTTCTATGTCAATCTGAATATCTTTTCCGGGTTTTTTTCTGGTTTTTCTCCTGTTTCCGAAATTTCCGCCAAAAATATCAGAAAAAATATCATCGAAACCGATGTCTTGAAAATCCCAGCCTCCAGTTGGTCCGCCTTGGTTTTGATTAAATCCTTGGAATCCAGAAAAATCGAAGCCTCCAAAACCGCCTGCTTGCCCGGCTTCAAAAGTCTGGCCGAATTGGTCGTATTGCTGGCGTTTCGCCTTGTCGGAAAGCACTTGATAAACAGCGTTTATTTCCTTGAATTTCTTTTCATCCCCGCCTGATTTGTCAGGATGATGCTTATGCGCCAGTTTCCGATAAGCCTTTTTTATCTCGTCATCCGACGCAGTCTTCGAAACGCCTAATATGTCATAATAGCTAGTAGCCATAAAAATATATTATCATAACAAATAAAAATTAGCAATCCCAACCGGCGAGTGCTAATTGGTAGATCGGCAAATAAAATAATGAAGGTGCCCGTACGCAGACGACCACCTTCTTTGTTTTACCTTATAAGATTTTTCATTGCCTTTCTTGCAAAAGAAACCACTTCTTTTCTTTTTTCGTGTTTATGCTCTTCTAAAATATCCGTTATGTCTATTAGTACATCGCCTATTTTCATACATTTATATATGTAATCTAAAAAGGCTTCTTCCTCTGTTAGCTCTCCTTTTATGCAGCTCTTGTAACATTCGAAGGACATTATAATAACATACCTTTCAAATGATTTAGGTACCTCCTCGGTGAATGGGGAAAATTCTTCTCCCTCTTTATAAAACCCGTATTTATCACCGATTTTTATAAGGATTATTTTTTCCTTAATACTTCCGAGTTTTGAAAAAAACTCATCCGATTCCCCTCTTAAATAATCTCTAAGCCAATCCAGCTCTTCTTTTCTGGTTTTGGGTTTTCTTCTTAATGCTATCATGATACCCTCCCGCAAATTTATTTTAATTTATTTTAAAAAAACTTTCCTCCAATATCTATATTCATATCTATATCATCCCATTAAATTAATGTCAAAATTTAAAAAGCTTGCCCTGCAGCAAGCTTCTTGTCCTGTAGTCAACTTGTTGTACTACCGGGATGCTTTGCTACAGGGTTATCCACAGCCCCCTCAAATTTGACATTTGACAAATTTATGCCTTGAAGTAGAATTAAGATAAGGAAGTTTTTTTGACAACTTTGTTAAAGCAAACGTATTAAAAATACTTTATGAAGGGAGGTGAACTTTTTTCGGCAGATTTGGGGAATTAACCCCAAAAAAGTTTTTCCTGAAACAAGGAGGAAACATGAAAAAAATTTTTATAGTAGTACTGTTTTTGGCTCTTATGACACTGACGTCTCAGGCGTACGCAATTGGCACAACGGGTCCTCCGGCAGACTCAATCGGGACCACAGTCGCCACATCAACCTACCCCCATGCAGGCACTAACGTTGCGACCGTGACGGCACCCGATTGGGACAGCAGAAGCCAGAAGGTCGCCAAGGCAACTACCGTAAATAACCTGAAGAAAAGCGCGGCTGACACGGGCACTACGAATACCGAAATTGCCCCCGTCGCCGTGAATCTGGAGAAGATCAACATGAAGAGGACCGGCGGCGATTTAACGCTCGGCTGAAGTGAAGGCGCCCTGGTTCAGAAGTAAAAAGTGGGGAGATTCGTCTCCCCCGCAATACTAATTTCATTACGAACCGCCCTTCTACATCACATTTTTTGCCTGGATACCTCTGAAGGGCGGTGCAGTACTATCTTCGGGTCTCTCTGCTATCCACCTATTACACGTAGCTTTACCACTTTATCATTAGTACCACTAGTGGAGAGGCTCACCAGCAATTCTTATACCCCGTTATTACAGGAGTTTCTCAAAACTAAGCGGAACTACGCTTTATTGAGAACCTCCTGTTTTTTTTATTTCTCTTACAATTTTTTCAAGACTATCGAGGTCGAACCTCGATAGAAGTTTTTCAATAAAAAACGAGGGATGCCTAAGGTATCCCTCTATTTGTGACTCATTGATTTCTTTTCTGAAGCAACTTCTCCCATTGTCGCTTCAGTTCTTCGCAATTTTCCTTTGAAGGAGACTTGCCTTTCGATTTCCTGATTATTTTCCAAGCCTCATCAATAAGGGGCGGTTCCTTCAAGCCGTAGTACTTGATAATCCCCCTAAGGCTTATTTCTGAATATAGGCCAATTGGGAAAGGTCTCCCGTCGCCAATCTCGAGCAACATTACTTCCATGAAAGGCTGAGCTCTTAGTGTTATCTTTCCAGTAGCCCATTGAAGCACGGGTATGGTAAAGAATATTCCGGTCACACCTTCGATTGAAACTTTCCAGCCCATAGTTTCCCTCTTCTTCTCTTCTGTTCCAGAAAAGGAAAGGAGCTCCGATTGTATCTTCCATGAGCGTCTCATGTCCCTGACAGCTTTCTCAACGATAGCTATCAAGTTGGCTCCCAGTTTAGGTGATTGGTTTCTTATCTCTTTTCTTATACTCTCAATATCTTCATCACCCAGGGAAGCGACTCTTTCCGCTAGGTCTTTAGTGAAGATGTTTTCGCTGAAAACACCGTTGGCTCTTAGCTCAGAAAAAATGCTTACTAATCCTTTCGCCAAACTGCCAATTTCCTTCTCCGTCAATTCTTTTTGCGTTTCTTCCATAATAACCTCCCTTTTTTATTTGACTCAAGAATAAAGAAACTTGTCCTAAATTTCCTTATTGTTAAGTCCAATTAAATCAAAGAACTTGATAATATAAACTAACGCTAAAAGATGGTTTTTGTCAATTAAAAAAAGCCACAAAATTAAAAGGCGGAGGAGTCGGTGTGATACCACGTATCACTTTCCAGCTCCTTCGCCATGCCCATATACTCATTCATATGCCCCGTTCTCTGTAAAGATCTGCGAGGCCATCCAATAAAGTTGCATTGAGTCTTCTTCCTCTACTGGCAGCGCGTTTCCAAACTCTGCCAGAAGAAACCCTGAAAGCTCTTCTTAGTCTCCTCACTGCATTGGAGACCACAACATACTTGGTAGTACCCACTTGAATAACTTCGTTATCGAATTTATTGCAATTCGTATTCATAAAACCCTCCTCTTCTTGGATTTTACTAAAGCATAACTCAAAAAAGAAAAAAATCAAGTTTTTAAATTATCGAAGTCGGACTTCGATTTTAGATTTAGATCATTTTCATTTTACCTATACTATAAAATTTAGCGTAGGCTAGAAATTATAGTATGATTTTTTAGTCTTTTGTAGTTTATATTTTATTCAGTATAAGTATACTAGTATACTGAATAATTCATTTGATTATGTAATTAATTACTTACTTCAGTACGTACCAAGGTTAAACTGCTTAAATTATAATCTTTCCAATAAAAAAAGCGAGGGTGGTGAAAATCGTTATTTCCCCTCGCTTTACAAACTCTCCCGCATCTCCTTATTTAGTGGCAGCATGAGTATTGGTAATCAAACCTGATTCCGTCGAGCCTGTCTTCCTTCAGCCATTCATAGTGTCCGTAGGCACAGAGTAAAAACAAAGAGTTCATTGCAATGCAAATTGCAGCCGGCCGGACACTCTCTTCGGAAACCTGGAGAATGTCGCAGAGGATAAAGAATGCCAGTCCGCCCAGAAACCATGCGGAGATATTCATGACAATGAGAGTTGTCTTGATAATATCCTCGATTCTCATAATCTCACCGAGTTTATTTATCGGCAAGCGATTAACGCTAGCCGATGCAAGATGCCCGTAACATATAGCGAAGATCACACAACCCAGGATGGGAGAAATTGGATCCTTCAGATCTGAAGCCAGAAGAGAAAGGTTAAAAAAGTACAACGAGACTGCCAGTGAAACCAGTCCCAAAACAAGAAACACTCTTGCTTTATTCATAACGCCTCCTTTTACCAATTTTGATTTATTTCTGATGAATAAAGAATAGCACCCTGCGGTACCAAAAGTCAATATTGTGTATTCAATTACTTACCTAATTCCCTTATTCTCCTATTCGCGCGCCCCGTAGCGTCCCGCCATGACGGGACTGCTTCTGGGGCGAATTAGAGATAGCATCTAGTATCAACAGCAAATTCTTCCAGTTTTTGGGTTGGTTGTTGGGACAATTATAATTTGATTATTGTTAGTAATGAATATAATCCAATAATAGCGGTTATAATGAGAAATAAAATATCTCCAAGTATATATCTTAACTCATCATTAAATAATCCTCGTTTACTTAGTTTTTCTATTTTCAGTAAGCATTTTATTTCATGATAACATTTATTTAAATTTGGAAATTTGCTATTAGAAAAATATTCTGGTGTGCCTATTCCGTCTATATGTATCATTTTTTTTAGAATATAAATATATCTTATGTATTTAATAATATCAAGAGATTCATTTAACCTTTCATAATCATTATTTTTAATAGTTGTATTTTTTTGTTCAGATTCTATTTCTGTTTTTTTATTTTCTATGACATTTTCACATTCAATATAATTTCTGTTTTTTAAATTTTTTTCATAAAAATCAAATGATTTCAAAAGAATTTTTGTGTCAGAATATTTAAAAGAATTAAAATTATCAATTAAGTGATTGAATCTTTCAACAAGTTGAATGAAGTAAGTTAATTGAGAGGATAATTTAGCGCTGATAAGGCTACTATTTACGATATCTGGAACTATTGAAGTGTCAACTTTATAAACGATTTCTCCAGGATAAAACCATGCCTCTTTATTTAAATCTTTTGGATATGAAGAAGAGAACCATTCACCTGCTGTATTTAAAAGAGCTTCAAGGGCGTTTATTATTTTTTTATATTCAGCTATCATGCTTAATCTATATATCAACCAACCAGAAATTATCGCAATTGATGCTAAAAATATTTCTATCTTTAATTCCATAACTTTTGTTTATATTATTTAAAGGCGGGGGATTTAACCCCGCCTAAAATTAGTCGTTACTTTTTTTCTTCTTTCTTTTCGGTTTTCTTTTCTGTTTCAGCTTCTTTTGGTTCTCCATCCTTCGCTGAAGCTTCGGACTGGCTAGCGCCTTCCGTAGCTTTAGCGGAGGCGGCTTGGGCAGCGGCATACAGCTTCTGGCCGATCTTTTGGGCTTCTTGGGAAAGCGCTTCAGTGGCTTTCTTAATAGCTTCCAGGTCATCGCCATTTTTTACCTTATTCAGTTCTTCGATCTTTTCCTGAACCGGTTTCTTTTCATCTTCCGTAATTTTATCTCCGGCTTCGCGCATGGCTTTTTCGATGGTATATGCCAAAGTGTCGGCCATATTGCGCGCTTCAACTAATTCTTTCTTTTTTTTGTCTTCTTCCGCATGAATTTCCGCATCTTTTTTCATTCTCTCAATCTCATCCTTGGAAAGGCCGCTGGAAGCTTCGATTCTGATTGATTGAGTCCGTCCGGTGGCTTTGTCTTTGGCAGTGACGCTCAAAATTCCATTGGCGTCAATATCAAAAGTAACTTCAACTTGCGGAATGCCTCTCGGAGAAGGCGGGATTCCATCCAGAATAAACCTTCCCAGCGATTTATTTCCTTCTGCCATTTCCCTTTCTCCCTGAAGCACATTAATTTCCACGCTGGGCTGGTTGTCAGCCGCGGTGGAAAATACCTGCGACTTGGAAGTCGGAACAGTGGTATTTCTGGAAATTAATGGCGTGGAAACTCCCCCTAAAGTTTCAATTCCAAAAGTCAACGGAGTAACATCGAGCAATAGCACGTCTTTAACCGAGCCTTCCAAAACTCCTCCCTGAATTGCGGCGCCTACCGCCACTACTTCATCCGGATTTACCGAAAGGTTTGGTTTCTTTCCAAAAAATTTCTCAACAGTTTTCAATACTAGTGGCATTCTGGTCATTCCTCCGACCATAATTACTTCGTGAATATCTTTAGCTTCCAGCTTAGCATCTGCCAGCGCTTTCTTCATCGGTTCCAAAGTTTTTTCAACTAAATCGTGAACCAGTTCTTCCAGTTTGGCTCGGGAAAGCTTCATTACCAAATGCTTCGGACCGCTGGAATCGCTGGTGATGAACGGTTGGTTGATTTCGCTTTCCATAGCGGTTGAGAGCTCTATTTTTGCTTTCTCCGCCGATTCTTTGACTCTTTGAAGCGCCAAAGGGTCTTTGGACAAGTCAATTCCTTCCTGCTTCTTATATTCGTCCAAGATCCAAGCGATTATTCTCTGGTCAAAATCGTCTCCTCCGAGATGGGTATCTCCATTGGTGGATTTTACTTCTACAGTATCATCGCCGACTTCCAGAATGGAAATATCATAAGTTCCCCCTCCCAAATCATAAACAGCGATTTTCTCTTCTTTCTTTTTGTCAAAACCATAAGCCAGAGCGGCGGCTGTCGGTTCATTGATAATTCTTTTCACGTTGAATCCGGCAATTTCTCCCGCTTCTTTAGTGGCTTTTCTTTGAGAGTCGTCAAAATAGGCCGGAACAGTGATGACTGCGTCAGTAATTTTTTCACCAAGTTTTGCTTCCGCGTCTTGCTTTAATTTTTGGAGGATCATGGCGGAAATTTCCTGCGGAGTATATTCTTTTCCGCCCATTTCCACTTTAGTTCCGCCATTGGATTTGACAATTTTGTAAGACAGAAGTTTTAAATCTCTTTGCACTTCCGCGTCCTCAAAATGCCTGCCGATTAATCTCTTAATAGAAAACAATGTGTTTCCCGGATTGGTGACAGCTTGACGCTTAGCCAAAAGGCCGACTAGCCTTTCGTTGGTTTTGGAAATCGCCACCATTGACGGAGTGGTTCGGTTCCCTTCTTTGTTTTCGATTATTTCCGGCTTGCCTCCGGAAACTACCGCCATCGCGGAGTTGGTAGTCCCCAAATCTATTCCAAGTATCTTGGACATATTATTTGTTTTCTAATAAATAGCTTTGGATAGCTAATAATTAGAATAATTTAAAATTTAAATCTCAAAATGCAAAATGACAATGTAAATGTTAAAATAATTTTTAATTTTTAACTGACATTTTGAACTTTGATTTTTTAACTTTAAACTTTTTTGGTTTGACAAATTACTAAGCTATGTTATATTGAGAGCAAAATCTATTTTGAGGAGGTAGTTCTTTATGGCAAAGGGAAAAATGTTTTTAACGGACGAAAGAACCGCGGGTGTAAACGAAAAAAATAACGTGACCGATATCCGCAGAAAAAAAGAACCCGTGAAGAAAAACTTTCGAACAAGAGGGCGACCGCATATCGCACGAGCAGGTTGCTTAAGATAAACACAGACCCCATACCACCCGCATTCGCAGGTGTTCTTTATCCCCATTGAGTGTCATGCTCTTTGGGGTCTTTTTTTATCATTTATTCACTTGCCAAAAAACATTTTAATGCTTATGATAATCTTACCAAATTACTAAGGAGGTGCCCGATGGACATCACGGCAGTAGATTTAAATATGTTCATCCATGATTTGCAACACAAAGATGAAAGTCATCTCACCAAAGACCAAAGAGGAAAGGTAAAATCGGCGTTATCAGAAACAGAAAAGCTTCTTAGGAGATTATCTGGTCATGACTTTATAGCTATTCCCATAGGGAAATACAATTTTATCCAAAGGATAGCTAGCGAGAAACCAATCGTCCAAAAACCCAAACCACGATTCAATCAAATCCATCCTTTATAGCTATTACGCTCGGGATTGCAGCCGCTTTCCCGAGAATTTTTTTGCCATTTTGCCATTTTTGTCTGTGAGGCACGAACAGAAACAAAAATGAGCATCCCTCATCAATTCTATTCTGTGATATTTAAATTTAAAAATACTTGAGCCGCAGGCGATTCCGTGAATTAGAGCTATGAATTATCCGTAGTCTCTAATCGGAATTGGTGCGGGATAATTTCAATATTTATCCTACAACCACTTTCACCGCCCGAATGACTTTATCTCCAATTTTATATCCTCTGCTGATAACTTTTTTAATCTTATTTCCTGATTTCTGTTCACTGTCCTCTGATTCTTGATGGACTGCTTCATGCAAATTTGGATTAAACTCATCTCCTTCTTTCGCTTCAATTTCTTCAATTCTATTGTCTTTCAGAATAGTTTCTAATTGGCGCTGGATATGCAATATCCCCTGGACCCACGCTCCATCTTTTTGGTTTTCAGGAACATGATCCAACGACATCTGAAAATTATCCACGACCGGCAGAATCTGCAACGCTAAATCTTCCAAAATCAGCTCTTTAAATTCCTTTTTTGATTCATCCTGCTTTTTTCGGTAATTCTCAAAATCCGCTTGGCAACGTTTCCATCCTTCGAGATTTTTCTGTTCTTCTGATACTTCCTCAGTTTCTTTGGTATCTTCTTTTTTCAATTCTTCCTTACTTCCGTTCTCTTTTTTATCTTCTTCAGTTTTTTTTGCTTCGCCCGTCGTAGCTTTAGCGAAGGAGGGTTTTTTAAACATAATTATCTTATTACTAAATATAAATTACCAGCTACTATTAATACCGCTGACGAGCTTAAAAGCTTCTTCATATATTCAATCAGGGATTTATTTTTGGCGTATTTCATCCGCTTAGGGCCGATTAGCGCCAGAATTCCTTTTTCTCCTCCCTTAAGCTTGTAGGAGGAAACTACCATTGAGCAATTGGATATTCCGTCAATCGGATTTTCTTTGCCGATGTATATTTTCGTTTCATTTTCTTTGAGGTCTTTGGCGATATTTTCAAATTTTTCATCTACCACGTCCAAAACTTCCACTAATTTACAAATTTCGCCTATATCTTTAAATTCCGGCTGATTAATGAGGCTTTTTATTCCCGATTCAAAAAATTCTTCCTTTTTAGTTGCCCCCGTAAGAGCCAGCGCTCCGCTAAATCCGGAAAGCAGTTTTACAACCGTCCTTTCCAATCTGGTATTTTTGGCTTTGAGTTTCAGAAGTTCCGCTTGAAGCTTTTTCTGTTCATTCAGGGAAAGCTCCCTATCTTTCATTATTTCTTCCACGAAATATCGGTAGCCTTCGTCAGTCGGAATTCTTCCGGCGCTGATATGGGGCTGGTATAAAAATCCGTCTTTTTCAAGATTTACCATATCGTTTCGAATCGTTGCCGTGCTAGCTTTAATCTTGTGTTTTTTTACTAAAATCTCGCTCGAAACAGGAATAGCCGTGTTGGTATATTCCTCAATGACCGATGTTAGGATTTTCTGTTGCCTTGCGTTCATAAAGTCAGTGATCAGAGAACAGTGGCCAATGGCCAATATTTTTCTTGTTCACTGCTCACTGTTTATTATACACTGCTCATTAGCAGTCGTCAAGTCCGAGTGCTAATTATATAATAATACTACAGGGATACGCTGTCAATATTTCAAATAAAAAAACCAGCAATATGTTAATTGAACTGGCTTAAGGGTTTGTCTTGGTGTTAATCACCTCCTTTGTTTAGGCAAACCCTCATTTGCACAAATAGCTATTCTACTTCTTCGAACCATTTGATATCTTTGTGCTTTGGCAAATGCGTTATCCCTCTTTTTCCCCAAATTATGGCTGTATTGGGATAAAAACTAATGTGAATAAGGGAATGCATTGTCTTATCATACTCCGCACCAGAAGGGATTCTTTCCCCTCCCGAGAGTTGAATAAAATCCGCACCTTCTACTCCTGTCATAATTTCCCCTCCTTATTTTTTAATTAATGGATCGTATCCTCCGTCATTCCATGGATGGCAACGAATTATTCGCTTAAAACCCATCCAGCTTCCTCGAAATATGCCGTATTTATCAATAGCCTGATAGGCATATTCGGAGCAGGTTGGATGAAAACGGCAAAGCCGTTCGGAATAAATATAGGATAAAAGCCCATGATCCAGAGACAATGTTTTCTGGTAAGCTCTTATTAAAAATAAAATAACTTTCCGCATAATTTACTTATAGCTTATATTAAAAATTTTGGCAATCCCAGCACCAATTCCGATAAAGTTTTAGTCTAAACTTATAGATTAATTCTCGGAATCGCCTTCGGCTTATCTAATCGAACATGATAGCCACATTATAAAATTGGTACGGGATGCTCATAATTGTAGCTTCTCATTTCACTCAAAGACAATTATGGCATTAAAAAAACCAGTAACGATGTACCGGCTTTGGGATCCGTCGGATTGTTTTCCAACGAATCCCCCCTATGAAATTCCTCTTATTATGCCACCCCTGCTTGCTTAAACAACCAAGCGGAATAGGTTTTGCAATTTCCTTTTCCGATGCAATTTGGCTTCAATTGCCTGCTTTCGCAAGTATTGCGGAAATCCTTGCGGATAATATCAACCCCGCACAAACAGGTGCTATCATCCGCCACTGTTCCCTGTTGCATTACTGCACCTTTAAATATCTGATTTTCAGTCGCAATTTGCATGTTTTCCCCCTTATTTTTTTTCGCACTTTAAAACATTGCACGCACTTCCCTCTGTGCATTTTCCTTCAGTAGTACTGCTGACCCACTTACCCAAGAACGGACACCTTATTTTCATCCGATTATCACCCCCTTCTTTTTTGATTTAAAATAACTGCTACGATACTTCATATAATTTACCAAAAAGCTGATTTTGTCAAATAAAAAATCTAGTATATAATATAAACATACAAAAAATAAAATATAAAGACAAAAATGGCATGAGAGAAGTTGCGTTTAAAAAAATAACTTGGCTGGATTTTAGCAGCCCTTCGGCTGATGATATTCTTTATCTTCAGGAGAATTTTGATATCCACCCTTTGGCGATTGAAGAATTTGTCACGCCGACAATGCGGCCAAAAGCTACTGAATACCATAACTGCTTGTTCCTCACTGTGCATATTCCTCTTTATGATGTGATTACTAAAACCACTTACCCCGGAGAACTGGATGTTGTCATTAGCAAAGACCATCTTATAACTGGGCATAATAAGGATATCTATCAGCTCACGGAATTTTTTAATCAGCTGGAAAATAGCGAAGGGAAAAGAAGGGTGCATATGAGCAAAACTCCCGCCCATTTGATGTATATTATCTTGGAAATCCTTTTTGAATCCTGTTTCCCGAAAGTTGACCATATTACCGAAAAACTTAACGCTATCGAAGAAGAAATTTTCAAGGGTAACGAGAAAGAAATGGTAATGGAAATATCGGTAGTCAAGAGGGATATTTTGAATTTTAGAAGCACCTTAAAACCGCAAAGATCTATTTTGGAATCAATTTTGCAAAAAAATTGCCCTTTGATACCCAAGGAATTAACTCCATATTTTCAGGATCTCATCGGAACAAATGTACGCCTCTGGAATGTGTTGGAAAACAGCAAAGAAATAGTAGAATCATTGGAAGATACCAATAATTCCCTGCTCTCCAATAAGCTGGAAATGACAATGAAGATTCTCACTATCTTTTCAGCAGTGCTCCTGCCTCTTACCGTTTATTCCAATATCCTGGCAATGAGTGCTAGCATTCCTTTTGGAAATAATCCATATGGATTCTGGATCCATATGGGCATAATGCTCTTCATTGGCCTTATTACTATTGCGATTTTTAAAAAAAGAAAATGGCTGTAAAATAAATTTTTATTATCTCATTAACGAGTTCACGGATTAAAAATAAAAAAACTCGTTAACTCTTTAACTCGTTAATTATTTAATTACTCGATGTTTAGAATTTATAACACTTTAACTAAACAAAAAGAAGAATTTAAGCCGATTAATCCCGGTAAAGTTTCAATGTACGTTTGCGGCCCGACGGTTTATGATTTTTGTCATTTGGGGCATGCCCGAGGATATGTTGCAATTGATGTTCTTCGAAGATATTTAGAATATTCGGGATATGAAGTTCGGCATATTATGAACTACACCGATGTCGGACATCTAGTTGATAACGCGGAAATCGGAGAAGACAAAATTGAAAAAAGGGCTAGAGCTGAAAAAATAGATCCGATTGAAATTGCCAATAAATTTATTAAATTTTGTGAAGATGATTTCGGCGTGCTTAATATCAAGCCGGCGCATTTTAATCCCAGACCGACAAAATATATCGCTCAAATTATCAAATTCAATGAAGAACTTATCAAAAAAGGATTTGCTTATGAATCCAATGGCTCGGTATATTTTTCCGTGGACAAATTTCCGGAATATGGAAAACTTTCCGGAAAGAAAAAAGAAGATTTACTAAGCGGCGCCAGAGTTGAAATCAATCCTGAAAAGAAAAACCCTCTTGATTTCGCGCTTTGGATAAAAGCGCCAAAGGAACACATTTTGAAATGGGAAAGTCCTTGGGGAATCGGCTATCCGGGATGGCATATCGAGTGTTCGGTAATGTCTTATGATCTTTTGGGACAGGACACTTTTGATATTCACGGAGGCGGAAACGAAAATGCTTTTCCGCACAATGAAAATGAAATTGCCCAAAGCGAGGCGTATCTTGGCAAAAAAATGGCCAATTTTTGGTTTTTATGGAATATGGTTCAGGTTGACGGCCAAAAAATGAGCAAATCCTTGGGAAATTTCACAACTATAAAAGACGCAATTGAAAAATATGGAGCGATGGTGGTGAAACTTTGGATCTTGAGCTCCCATTACCGAAGCATTACTAATTTCAGTGAAGATGCGATTGAGCAAGCTCGTGTTAACTTTCAGCGAATTTCTGATTTTGTAAATAACCTTAAAAATTCTGGTATCTATCGAGGTCGTATCTATCGAGGTCGAACCTCGATAGAAATTAAAAAATATCAGGAAAAGTTCGAGGAAGCGATGAATGATGATTTGAATACGCCTTTGGCTTTGTCAGTTTTGTATGAATTAATTACCGAAACAAATAAATCAAACCCGTCAAACACTAAAGAAATTTTGAGTTTATGGGAAAAGATGAATAAAGTTTTTGGATTAACGATTCCGGAAAGAAAAAATATAAAAATTGGTATAGACGCAATTATCATAGAGAATGAGAATAATATTCCGCTAGATGTCGAGAAATTAATTGAAAAAAGATTCTATGCTAAAAAAATAAAAGATTTTGTTGAATCTGATAAATTACGAGAATTAATTGAAAAAAGGGGATATTCAATTGAAGATACAAAAAAAGGATTAAAAGTAAAAGTAAAACTAAAGATTAAAAATAAAATAAAGAGAAAATAAACTTTTTAATCTTACGTTTTGTGCGTATGCGTAAAATGTAAGATATTAATCGACTAAAAGATTTATAACTTTTGATACCTCAGGCAATTTTAAAGGGAGACTCGACACTGTGTAAGTCTCCCCTCTTTTTTGCTATTGCCGTTAATAGCTAACTTCTGCTCTCTCCATCATCATTGCCTCCTGTGTTTCGACCAGTTTTTTGCATACGAAAGGGTTCTTCGCGGTATCCAAGGTCACAAGGGCAAACTCCTTGTTATCTTTTTCGCCTCGTATCTCAATTGCCATGTAAATACCCTCGTATGATATCGTTAATAGATGAGCATCAGTCTTTAACGTAACCCGTCTTCTTGCCGCCATTTAATATCACCCCCTCTGTTTAGTAGGCAACCAGTAATACAATAAATAATACATTAATTTAAATTTGTCAACCTGTTCATAAGCTCTGCATAAAGAGTGGAATTTTTAAGTTGCCTTTGGCGGGAGTACTGGGTATAATAAATCTACTATGGCATCTAATAATGAAATTGAAAATTTAAAAGTTCCTCCGCATAATCTTGAAGCCGAGCAGTCGGTTTTGGGCTCTTTGATGCTGGACAAAGATGCGATTATCAAAATTGCCGATTTGGTAAGAATCGGGGATTTCTACAAGGACGATCATAATCTGATCTATGAAAAAATGCTGGATCTCTATGAAGAACGGGAACCGATCGATGTTTTGAGCGTTTCCAATAAGTTGGAAGAAATAAATAAATTGGACGGCATCGGCGGTTCGACTTATCTCGCGTCTCTCGTCAATTCTGTTCCTTCTGCTTCCAATGTCGTCCATTATGCCAAAGTTGTCCAGAAAAAAGCGACGCTTCGCCGCCTCATTAAAGCCGCCAGTGATATTTTGGAAATGAGTTACAAGGAAGGAGAAGATGTCCAGAAAACTTTAGATGAAGCTGAACAAAAATTATTTAAAGTTTCCCAAAAATACATTAAACAGGATTTTATTCCTATTAAATCAATCTTGGAGGCAGCTTTTAATCGAATCGATGAACTACATAAAGATGGGAGCAAATTCCGCGGCGTTCCGACCGGATTTCCCGATTTAGACGGAATTTTAGCGGGACTACAAAAATCAGATTTAGTAATTTTGGCTTCCAGGCCTTCAATCGGAAAAACAACTTTAGCTTTGGACATCGCTCGCCATATCGGAGTAAGAGAAAAAGTTCCGGTAGGAATATTTTCTTTGGAAATGTCCAGCGATCAGTTAATTGACCGGATGATTGCGGCTGAAGCGCAGGTTGATTTGTGGCGCCTTCGAACCGGAAAACTTCGAAGCGAAGGAGAAGATAATGATTTTCAAAGGATTGGAGAAGCGATGGGCGTTCTTTCCGAAGCTCCAATATTCATCGATGATTCAGCTTCCGCCAATGTGATGGAAATGAGAACGATGGCCAGACGGCTTCAAGCAGAACACCATTTAGGGCTTATCATAATCGACTATTTGCAGTTAATGGAAGGCAGGGGAAATGAAAATCGCGTCCAGGAAATTTCGGAAATATCAAGATCTTTGAAAAATCTGGCTAGAGAAATAAATATTCCCATTTTAGCCCTTTCCCAGCTTTCCCGTGCTGTTGAATCCAGATCTCCGCAAATCCCAAAGCTTTCCGACCTTCGCGAATCCGGTTCTATTGAACAGGATGCCGATGTGGTATTATTCCTATACAGGGAAGACCGGGAAAAACTGGATACGCCAAACAAAAATATCGTCGAGGTGCATATTGCCAAGCACAGAAACGGGCCAATCGGACGGTTATCTTTATACTTCGAAGAAACCTCAACGACATTTAAGTCGCTGGAAAAAGCACACACGGAGTAGAAGTTTAGAGTTTATAAAGTTTTTAAAGTTCGTAAAGTTGAAAAATTTAACCTTATAAACTTTTATCTTTATGAACTTTTAACTCATTTTATGTTTCCTAAATCTTTTAAAAAATTAATAGATAATTTTGCAAGTTTGCCTTCCGTTGGTCCGAAAATGGCAGAAAGGCTGGTTTTGTATTTGTTTAAGCAAGACAAGGAAAAAATCCAGGAATTCGCCGAGAATCTGGAAAATATCCAGCATATGAAAACTTGCCGGAAATGCTTTAATATTGCTGAAGAAGATCTTTGCGAAATTTGCAAAAATACCAAAAGGAACCAAAAGCAGATTTGCGTGATTGAAGAATCGCTGGATATCATATCTCTGGAAAAAACCGGAGCTTACCAGGGATTATATTTTGTCCTGGGTGGAACGATTTTCCAGAATAATAACGAGCAAGAACTCAAAATTCCTGAACTTTTAAAAAGAATAAAAGATGAAAAAATTGAAGAAATTATTCTTGCTACCAATCCGACTACTGAAGGTGATGCCACGGCTCTATATTTGAAAAGAAAAATTCAACCACTAAACATTAAGATAACTCAACTCGCCCGTGGCTTGACAACCGGAGGCGATATAGAGTATATTGACGAATTAACTCTCAATGCGGCTATAAATAACCGCAAAGAGTTAAAATAATAATAGGAGGACATGAACGGAGTTCTTAAAATTCGAACAATATCTACCGCACAGAGGCATTGCACTAATGTTCCGAGAAGAAGATTCCCGCATTGATAGAATTGGAGGTTCTAATTTATCAGAAAAAACAATCTTCATAAAGACGTCCATTGCGGAAAACGACTTAAGGTTCGAAGGGCATTTCCCCGAAAGAAAGATTCTTCCGGGTCACTGGCAACTGGAAATGATGTGCCAGGCAGCAGTTATCCTGGTAAAATACCTGGACCAGAAACTAAAGGACTTCCTGCCCTATCTCATGTTGAGAGTCTAAGGCTAGTCAGACCAGTTTTCGCTAAAATCCAGCCCGTCGAGCTTGTGGTGAAAGTTGCTCTCATGGAGATAATGGAGGAACCAAGCACATCACACTCTCTTATGTATCTTTTCAGAGGAAATTTAGAGTACGTTGGAGGAAGACTAATATCGGGAGCCAGTTTTACTGGTATGAAGCATACTCTAAAAGATAAGTAGCCGCAGGAAAAAGGAGAGCATATGACTGAACTAGAAAGGTTAAGGGATTTTCTTTCTCAAAAAATCTTAGATTTTACAAGAAAAGAATGTGTTCCGGAAGAATTGATATCAGCACATTTCGCTGTAGATAATATGATAAGTATGCTTCAGCTCTATAATAAGAAAAGTGTTGAAGATATCAAGAAAGAATTCGGATTTCCACCGGATTCACTGGAACCAGAAAGAAAAAGTTTCTACGGGAATGATCTTCTCGAGAAATCTTTAAAAAGAGGTATCGAGGGATAAATAAAAAAGAAAAGGGCGGGCTCATTTAACGCTGTGAGCACCGCCCTTATTTTTATCTTTCATGCGGTTCGCCAGTCGGACCGTATTCAATTTCAATTTCAGCAGAACTGGCATCAGATTTGCGAAAGAGATTCGGAAGACAGTTAATAATCGCTGCGATAATTATAGAAATAATCACGACCGCTAAAACTACTCCCATTTTTTCACCTCCTGACCCCAGAATTTTTTCAATTATAGTCATGGCAATCCCCTTTAAGCTTCATCGATAAAACTAATCGCATCCCGATAATCCTTGTCGAAGATTATCAGGAAGCAAAAAACGATAACACCTACAATCCATAAAACCGCTTCTTTTGCAATCGTCATCGCATACCTCCTCTTATCCTTTTAAAATATGCTTGTCATCTTTGAAAAAATCTTAGACCATCCTATATTGCAGATGGTCATCGTCATTAATAATAGCAACAGAAAAAAGATTAAGATTCCAAAAAATCTCTTTATGAATTTTTCTACCATAAACACCTCCTAAAAATTGATAATGAACAGAAAACTATCCTCCAAAGGCAGTATTTCTATGCTCTATCCAATTTTAGTAATCTCTACTTCTGTGAATGGTTGTCTGTGGCCGAATTTTACCTTATATCTCTTCTTTGCCTTGTGTTTGATTCCCCAGACTTTTTTAGCTCTGTCCTGTTTTAAAATCTTTCCTTCCACCTTCGCGCCTTTGATAAATGGAGCGCCGACTTTGGCTTCCTTTTCATTTCCAACAAAGAGAACTTTGGAAAATCCAAATTTTCCTCCAACTTCTCCTTCAATTTTTTCAATCTTGATTTTTGTTCCTTCTTTGACCAGATATTGCTTTCCTCCGGTCTTGATCACTGCTAGCATAATGTTTGCGAAATATAAATTATAAATACCTGATAACCCTATCATTTAAGGCAAAAAGTGTCAATCTTTTAGCACTTATAATATATGCCTTTCTTTTTCATATCTTCTTCTACTTTATAAGACTTCCTGTCGAAATTCTTTCCAACATCAGGATGATTCATTATTTTATTTACAAGTTCGCTCCTGTTCATAGTTGACATCTTCTTACTTTCTTCATACTCAAATCCTAAATTTTCTAAGTATTTTTTTACTTCATTACTCATAATATTTTATTTAAAAAAAATTAATTACTCTTTAAAAATTAGTGAATATTAATGTTAAAATTAGCGTTGATTAGCGATTTATACTATCCCGTTTAATTTCTTTTTTAGAGCTTTTATATCATTATCTATCTTCATTTTATCGTTTTCGATCCTGATAATTTCTTGTTTTTTTTCTGAAATTTTAGTTTGAAGCACAGCTAATTCCCTCATTAGCCTCTTGAGGTTCATTTTTTCCGCTTCTATTTCTGTTTCTTTTTTCTTCAAATCAGAATCAGCAATGGTAATTTCAAATTGAATGCGCTGTCTTTGAGCATGAGCATCTTGTCCGTTTGAGTCTGAATTTTGTGCGTTATCTTGCATAAAAAATAGTTCCTCCTCCCAACACTTTTCCTTTTTCTGAATAAAATACTGCCGACTGGCCGGGAGTAATGGCTCTTTGCAGTTTTTCAAATTCAACTTTGTCTTTGTTTATTATAGCACGAAATAATGGACTTTGATAGCGAGTGCGAATAAGTGTTTTGAAAGGAAATTTTGGCTTTTCTTCTACCCAATTAACTTCTTTCAGGATCATCTTCTTGCTAAAAAGTTCTTTCTTGTCTCCTACAACCAGCCTATTTTTGCCAGAATCCTTCTTTATTACGTAATATGGACCGTTTCCGCCCAATTTTATTCCCTTTCTTTGCCCGATAGTGTAAAATGGCAACCCTTCATGATTTCCGAGAACATTTCCTTTTAAATCACAAATTTTGCCTTTCTTAGGGCTTAAACTTTTTTTCAAAAATGTTTCGAAGCCTTTTTCAGGGATAAAACAAATGTCTTGTGATTCTTTTTTATTATGGACTGGCAAACCAAATTTCTTGGCAATTTTTCGAACCTCAATCTTGGTATAATCCCCTAGCGGAAACAAAATTTTTGACAATTGTTTCTGCGATAATTTATATAGAAAATAACTTTGATCCTTACTTTTATCCTTCGCTTCAAACAATCCAAAACTTTTAACTTTTAACTTTTCACTTTTAACTTCGCGCGCTTGCGCGTAATGTCCCGTTGCCACAAAATCCGCTTTTAGAAGCATCATTTTTTCAAATAAAACTTTGAATTTTATTTCTTTATTGCAAACCACGCACGGATTAGGAGTATTCCCCTTTTTTAATTCATCTAAAAAAAAGTCTACGACTTTCTTTTTAAATTCATTATGAACATTTAAAACATAAAAGGGAATTCCTAAAATTTGAGCAACTTTTCTGGCGCTTTCAATCGACTCCAGTGAGCAGCACCTATTCTCATAATTTTTGTCCAGCGAAACATCTTTCCAGAAGTTCATAAAAACTCCAGTAACATCATATCCTTCTTTCTTGAGCATTACGGCAACTACTGAAGAATCAACTCCTCCAGACATTGCGACAATTACTTTCTTATTCATCCTTGCTTTTTTTAATAAGTTGTCTTAATTCTTCTAAATTAACCGCCGGTTTTTTGTGGGTTAGTTTGAATTTTTTCGGCGCGACATACTGAAGCTGGGACAAAGCCAATGGTTTTTCCCCTGAAACAAAAGCTTTTCTTTCAACTTTTTTTATTTCTTTCGGTTTAGTATTATTATCGCTTGATGAATTAATGATATGATGGCTTGATGACCTGTCCGCAATGCTTTGTTTAGCAATGCTAGTAAGACCAATGGCTTGATGATTCAAATCTTGCTGCTGATCCTTGGCCTTTGCCATTGCTCTTTGATAATCCTTGAAGCATTCCTTGCAAAATGTCGGACGCTGTCCATCTGGCTCAAAAGGAACTTGAATCTTTTCTCCGCAAGTATCACAAACGGTGTCATATAATTTCTTTTCTTCACTGACTTTATTATTATCGCCTGTAATAATTTGAGGAAGATTAACTTTTGTTTTCGGAATATTTTTTGAAACAGGCTCTTCTTTTTTAGAAGCTACTACTTTTTCTCTTGGATGAACAACAATTATATTTTCTCTTTGTGGAGCTATTTTAACAGCTTCTCTCGCTTTTTCTTCAACTAGCATTCCGCTCCAGCGTTTTATCTTTTCTTCAACTTCCTCTGCTTTGGTAGTATATCTTTCCCTGGACACTTTAATCACTTTTTCCTCATTTTCTTTTGTTGTTTTGACGTCAATCGGAGCAAGGGTTGTTGCCGAAAAAGCGTTTCCGGCAATTCCGTCTATCATCAACTTTAAGTAGATATTATATTTTGGAAGATTTACAATGTCATTCATTAAAAAAATCGGATCGAATTCTTTTTCTAATTCTTCCGCATCGCCTGCCCCAACTCTAAAAGTAATCAGGGTTCCGGCATTTCCAAATATTGCATCTTTAACTTTTTCATCTATCTGAAGTATGTATTGGTTGGCTAGAATAATATTTAACCTATATTTTCTGGCTTCGGAAAGGATATTAGCGAAAGATTCAGTGGCAAAATTTTGAAATTCATCCACATAAAGATAAATATCTTTTCTTTCTTCTTCAGGAATATCAACCCTTCCCATTGCCGCTAACTGGATTTTTGTTATCATCATCGCGCCGATAAGCGCGCTGTTGTCTTCGCCAATCCTTCCTTTGGAAAGATTCATAATCAGTATTTTTTGATTATCCATTACTTCCCGGACATCGAAAGATGATTTGGTCTGCCCGACAATATTTCGAATCAGAGAACTGGAAAGGAACTGCCCAACTTTGTTTTGAATTGGAGAAATAACTTCTTGAAGCACTCTTTCATTCCATTTAGGGAATTCATCTACCCAAAAAGAGCGGACGACCGGATCAGTTATTTTTTCAACTATTCTCTTAAGGTAATTTTTGTCGACCAGCATCCTAGTGACCCCTAAAAGAGTCGATCCGGGATATTCTAAAAGGGCTAAAATTGCATTTCGAAGTATATATTCAAGCCTTGGCCCCCAAGAATCCGCCCAAATTTTCTTGAAAACTCCAACCAGTCCCGAAGCCACTAGATGGCGCTGTTTTGGATCGACGCTTTCCATCACATTAAAAGCAATGGGAAAATCTTGGTCAGCCGGATTAAAATAGATCACGTCGTTAATCCTATTTGAAGGAATTGCTTTTATTAGTTTTTCTGCAGTGTCGCCGTGTGGATCAATAAAAACCATTCCTTTTCCGTTCTGAATGTCCTGAATAGCCATCGTTTCCAAGAGATTCGTCTTTCCCATTCCAGTTTTTCCAATAACATACATATGCCGGCGCCTATCGTCGGTTTTTATTCCAAAAACTCTTTCTTGGTTTCGAAAATTAGTTTTAGCAAAAAAAGTTATTTCATCCATAAGTTATTTTATCGGCAGATTGGCCGGAGCGCCTCCCAGCTTAGCTTCGACGCGCGGAATGGAAGGAGCCATAGCGGACATATCAGGCATATGAAAGATAGTGGCAAGTTCCGCTGTGCTCATATCAAATTTTTTTCCAGTCCAATCGCGGTCAACATATCTTTGAAAAAGAATTCTTTGGCGGTATCTCAATCTTGTTTTCGTCATAAAATACCAGGCGTAGGTCTTGGTTGGATCATAGATACTTATTCCGGCTGAATGCATATCGGAAAACTGTTTCATTGCTCCCCAAAAACCGCCTACCACAACAGGCTTATCCCAATTATCCCTGGTCCCGATATAAACAAACCTAATCTTCGTCTTGAAAAAATTCCTGCCTACATTTTCTTCCAATGCCTTGAGTTTTTCTCTTTCACCGGGCGTTAAGCGGAATTCTAATGGCTGCTCTTCTTTTTTCTCTTCTGCTGTCGCAAATTCAGGCATTTTGGAGAATCCTTTTATAATATTTCCGAGAACATCTCCAGCGTCATTCATAATTCTTTCGACTGTTGATTTTGGCTTTGTTTTTCTCTTGGTTAAAACTTCAATAAATTCTTTTCCCTTTTTTAAAGCCTCTACTTCCTTAATTGGGGTAATAATAATCTGAAACCATACCTTCTGGCTGGGCTTAAGATTTCCCAATATTTCCAAAACTGATGACAACGGATCAATCATTTTTCCGGTAACATCTTCCTGAAATCTCATATAAGTCTTGATTGGCAATGATTCATTTTCCCCAGAAAGTTCAGCATCAGCTCCCCATATTTCCCATTTTTTATTGGGAACTAGTCTGGGAACTTCTTTGGTGTAATCATCTGCTTCCACAATTTGAGCATCTGGATACTGGGCATAGATATTGGCTTCTACGAGATCTCTGTCGCTTCTTGGGCCGTGTATATAAAAGTGAATTTTTCCGCTGTCTCCGACCAACTCCAAAGAAAACCATTCAATAAATCTCCCTTGGATATAAATTTCATTATTGGGAATAGTAGTGATTACTCCGTGGATTCCATTAAAAAAAGATTCCATTAATTTCGGGCTTTTTTCAATATTCTGGGGAGGAATAATTTCCAAGATAACTTTATCAACTGATCTCCAATATCCTCTGATGACATGATCCATCCAAAGCGCTTTGAATGCCCAATATAAAAAAGGAGGCAAAACAAAATACCAAATAGAAGTAAATACTCCTCCAAGCGTAGAAGTTACGTAGGCAATATCTCTAAAAGAAGAAATTAATATATTCATTTTTGTGAATCCGAATTAAATAACGTTGTATCTAAAGGATTTCTTTTTTGCGTTATTTCTTTGTTATTTCTTTACCGAGTACTCGTTTTTCCCCACTTTTTGGAAAAAATTATTGAGATTTATCATTACGGTTGATTTTTTTACCTTTCTCATTTTCAAAGCTTGCTCCAAGATATCTTCTTTTCTCATCGGCCTTGAATTTTTTTTCAAAATATCCTCGATTACTTCTCTTACCGTCCCTTTCTCGAAACCCCATTCTGAAAGTGCATAAGTTCCTCTTCCGACTAAAATAAATCGCTTGTCCCTAATAAGTTCATTATGCACTGTTTGGGGATGGGTTCTTTTCTTTTTATTGAGCTTATATTTATCAATTGCTTCTGCAATTTCTTTGAAGTGCATGGGTCTTCCTGTTTCTTTGAGAATTAGGTATATCTTTTCTCTGGTACCCTTCGGAGTTATTTCATCCCATGATTTGAGCCCCCACTTTTGAAACCTCCCTTTCTTTATTTCAGAGGAAACATCAAGATAATTGAAGAGTTTTTTCGGTTCAATTTCCGTACTTTTTAAATTAAGTATTTCTTTTACCAATTCCTGATCAGTAAGGGGGCGTTGTTTTTTTTCAAGAATTTCTTTAATCAAATTTTTCGTTTTTCTCCATTCATTTAAACTGAACTCCCCATTTGACCAAGATCCTTCAACTTCTCCGAGTATTTCCCTGTACTCAATATTGTCAAAAAGATCAAGAAAAAACTTTAGGGCGCCTCTCTCTTTTAAATCAGCAGTTTGAGCCATTAATTCTTCTTCTTTAATTATACCACTTTTTTCTTTAATGGTAAACGCCAACTTATTTTTAATTTCCTCAATAACATCACTCTTGCCTTTTTTGAGTTTTTTCAAAGTCTCCTTAATTATCTGGCGGACCCTTTCCCTGGTAATATCATACTCCCTGCCTATTTCTTCCAGTGTTTTGGGATCACCATTTTTTATGCCATATCTTCCCGAAATAATCCCTTTTGGCCTTTCTGGAAATTCCAAAAAAACCCTTTCTAGGGCCGAAAGAAAGCCAATATTGGACTTTTTGATAGTGTTTCTAGGATTATTACTTATCATTTATTTGAAGTGTTTTAAAAATTATAAAAACGGATTTAGCCGTCAAATTAGATTAGCACATAATTGGATATTTTGTCAAGGATTAAGCGCTTTTTGCTATAATACCTGTTATTTATATATTTCTTTAATAAAATAATAAAAAAATCAATCATACTTATCGTATGTGCTTTAATATATCCGCATTAATTGTTTAAAACAAGACGATTGGTAAATAAGTATAAATAAAAAACCGGTTATCGATATTTCGTTGATAACCGGTTAACTCTAATATTGACTTACTTATTCAATTGAGATTCCGAGAATTTTAAACGTCTTTTCTTCAAGCTGTCGAACTCTTTCCCTACTAATATCTAACAATAATCCAACAGCTTCAAGAGTTCGATATTGTCCATCAATAATCCCAAACCTATGGACTATAACCCAATACCATTTCGGATACTCATTTTCTAATTTCTTAAGACGGCCATCTCGATTGGCCAGGACAACAGCCTCCAAGTCATCAAATCGTGACAAAGGAAAGTCTAACGGCAGTTTTTCCAAACCAATCTTCTTTGCCATTTCAACACTTTTCTTAGATATTTCAGAAAGGAAATCAGCTTGATTGAAAAAAGAACGAATACGGGAAACTCTTCTTTTGATGTTGCCAGCCATTAATGTTGCTTCCTTCCCCGCATTGAAAGTCTGATCCACATATTTAATTATAGCATTGACTCTACGAGATACTAATCCTTCGTCTTCTTTGTATCCGAATTCTTTCGCAACTAATCTCTGGGGAATGAAATCTTTTCCATTGAGACAAAAATACCTTGCGGTAATGAGAGCGGCATCAAATTTAAGAGCAATAAGCTCATCAAATAATCTTTTTTGTTCATCTGAAAGGTTCATGAAAAAAAGAGCTTGAGCTTTGTAGAATGGTGAACGATTCTCATTATCCTTCCATGCACATTCTGGTTTCCAATGGCCAACGATAATTTTTACATTGTGGTGTTTTTCGCAAAGTTCAAGATGAGATTGAAGAAATTTTCGCCTCATGGTTGGGATAACCTGTATTATTTCAACATTTGGAGCAAGTTCAATAATTTTTTCAATTATCCAGAGAAATGGGTATCCATCAATATGAACGAGAACTGTATTTTCATTAAGGCTTTGAAAGTTGCCATGGTTTCTACCTCCCCTAGAATGGATTATGGCATAATTTTTTATCTTTTCTGATGTTAAGCAAATTGATCCATGAATCGTTTTCTCGATTCTAGCTATCGGCTCTCTCTTTTTATTAACAGAGTGACCTCTGGAATCGCAAAAAGAACAAGAGTCTTCCATCAAGCCATGTTTACATCTTTTCTCGATCTCCATCACATTCCTCCTTTTGTATATAATATTTGATTTTATTTCCCGTATATTAGACTAATAAGAGCTAGAAAATAGAGTAATACGAAAAAGTTGCTATGTCAATTTCTATGAAAAAACATAAACAATAAAAAAATGCCTTAATAGATAAAAAGGAAAGCTCCAAATGAATTTACAAAAATAATTTATCTCCTAATTTCCACTTCAAATTCTTTTTCCAATCCGGCAGTTATTTTTTTCATTAACTCATCTATTTCTTTATTTTGAAGAGTCCTGTCTTGAGATCCAAAGATTATATGAAAAGCAAAGCTAGTTTCTCTTTTTTCCTCAAAATCAAAAATGTCGAATAATTCAACGTCAATAATAAGATCGCCCCCCAATTTTTGGATAACTTCCAAGATGTCATCGATTCTGGCGCTTGATCTTGAAATCATGGAAATATCCCTAATTGAAACCGGATACTTTTGAAGCGGCAAATACTCCCTTTCCTTATTGGAAATTGCCATAAGTTTTTCCATGTCGAATTCAAACATCACCACTCTCTTGTGTATATCAAAGTTTGCCAAAACCAACGGATTTATTTCTCCCATATATCCGAATTTTTCGTTTTTCCCTTCTTTTTTTATTTCTGCGTATCGAGTAGGATGCCAGAGAGCCGAAAAGCTGTCTTCCGGAGTGCATTCAAAATTATCGAAATAATAATTAATTATCCCGAGCTTTTCAAAAAGCGCATCGATGTATCCTTTCATTTCATAGAAATTTTCTGATTTCTTGTCTTTTTCGAGAATCAAAGCTCCTATCAGCATATTTTTTTCTTCCGGAAGTTTTTTACCATCGGGCCAGAAAACTTTTCCGATTTCAAAAATATGAAGTTCGTTGAAATTTTTGAGATTTTTCCTTATGTTTTTGAGGATATTCGGAATAAGGCTCACTCTAATCAATGCCTGGCTTGGATTCATTGGGTTTTCGAGTTCCAGATGACTAACCGTTCCGAGCTGGGCAAGTCCTGCGTCTTTTTGGCTATAAAAAGAGTAATTGTAAACCTCTGAAAATCCGTCGCCCGCCAGGATATTTTTCACCATTCTCTCAAATTTTCTTTTCTCATTTATTCTTGGAGATTTAATAGAAACAAGCGGCGCGGATGGTTTTATTTTTTCATAGCCGTATAATCTTCCGATTTCTTCGATTAGATCTTCCTGGGTTCTGATATCTATCCTTCTTGTCGGAATTTTCACTATTATTGCTTTTCCCTTTCCTGAAGTTTCAAGTCCTAATAAATTTAATATTTTTATTGCTTCTTTTGCAGATATTTTTTCTCCCAGTAATCTATTAACATATTCTAAATCCAATTTAACCTGCCGCGGTTTCACTTTACTTGGATAATTATCAACGATTTCATCAACTTTACCCCGATGTGGGGACGTAGCGCCAAAAGATTTGATTATTTCAATCACTCTAGCCATCGCAATTTCGCAAAGATTCGGATCAATTCCTTTTTCATAGCGATCGGATGCTTCGGTCTTAAGATTTAATCTTGTTCGACTCCTTCGTATATTCGTTGCATTAAAATTAGCCGATTCCAAAACAATAGCTGTTGTGTTTTCGCTTATACTGGAATCTTCTCCTCCCATAATTCCGGCTAGCGCCAAACCCTTTTTTTCATTAGCTATAACAAGATTCTCCAAAGATAATTCTTTAACAGTTCCATCTAGCAATTTTATTTCCTCGCCTTCTTTAGCTCTTCGCACTATTATTCGCACTAATTCGCTTTTTATTTGCTCCTTATTCGCGAGTTTTCCAAGATCGAAGGCATGCAGTGGTTGTCCGAATTCAATCATCACAAAATTAGTCGCGTCAACAATATTATTTATCGGCTTTATTCCTAAAGCCAACAGTCTATTTTTTACCCAAGCTGGAGAAGGTTGAATTTTTATATTTTCTAAAACCGCTCCGATATATCGAGGACATAGTTTTTTATCTTTTATTTCTATTTCAAGCCGGGAAGCTTTTTGAGCAGAAAGTCTTAGTTTATTATAAAAAGGATCTATTTTCTTGTTATTTAAAGCTGCAACTTCTCGAGCCATTCCAACATGGCTTAGCGCATCATGACCTCTGTCGGGAAGAACCTTAATTTCAAAAATCGTATCATTGAGTTCCAAGACTTCTGAAACTTTTTCTCCAACTTTAGCATCTTTTTCAAGTATTAAAATTCCGCTATGATCTTTGCCAAGTCCCAATTCATCTTCCGCGCAAAGCATTCCAAAAGATTTTACTCCGCGAATTTCCGCTTCTTTAATTTCTAATCCTCCGGAAAGTTTCGCACCAACCAAAGCCACTGGCACTTTATCGCCAATTTTTATATTGTTTGCGCCGCAGACAATTGTAAGAGTATCCGGTATTTTGTATTTGGTATTTTGTATTTTTTCTACAAAAACTCTTACAATTTGCAATTTATCAGCGTTGGGGTGTTTTTCTATATCCTTTATTTGCCCGACGACAACACCCTCTAATCCCTTTCCTTTTTTCTCAATTCCTTCCACTTCAAAAGAATGCATCATTAGTGCATCTGCTACTTGTTCAGGACTTTTATTTATCTTGCTTATTTCCTTAAGCCAGCTATAGGAATACTTCATCTAGATGTTTACTAATTACTAATCAAATACTAATATACTAATTCTTTAAGATTTGTATATTAGTAAAATATTCGTAATTCGTAAAGAATACTCAAAATTGATTAATAAACCTTAGATCTCCGCTATGAAATAATCTGATATCATTAATTTTATATCTCATCATTGCCAGCCGTTCCAGTCCGAATCCCCAGGCAAAGCCTTGAAACTTGCCTTTTGGATAGCCTGCCGCCTCAAAAACGGCTTGGTTTACCATTCCGGCGCCTCCTAGTTCCAGCCAGCCGGCATCATTACAGGCTCTGCAGCCCTTTCCGGAGCACATCAGGCAATTAATATCAAATTCGAAACTCGGTTCCGTAAAAGGAAAAAAACTGGGCCTTAATCTTACTTTTACTTCTTTTTTAAAAAATTTTGAGAAAAACTCTTCAGCAATATATTTTAGATTTCCGACATTAATATCTTCCCCGACCATAAGGGCTTCAAATTGATAAAAAGTATGTTCATGGGTGCTGTCAGTCGCCTCTCTTCGAAAACATTTCCCCGGAGCGATTATGCGAAAAGGAGGCTTATTTTTTTGCATATAGCGAATTTGTATAGTCGATGTCTGGCTCCTCATAACAAGCGCTGACTCACGCTGACTTAACGCTGAATTACGCTGACTATTCTTAGTTTCCGCGATAGTCTGCGTTTCGTCCGCGTTGGTCCGCGTCTTGAGCCAAAACGTATCCTGCATATCGCGCGCCGGATGATCTTTGGGAACATTGAGCGCGTCAAAATTATACCATTCGGTTTCCACTTCCGGACCATCGGCAATTTCAAAGCCCATTTCGGTAAAAATATCTTCTATTTCATTCTGTACTCTGCTTAAGATATGGAGATGCCCAATTTTTACTTTTCTCCCCGGAATAGTCACATCTATTCTTTCTTTTTCAAAATCGACATTGTTTTTCTCCAACAGTTTTTGAGTTTTGTTTATGTGGTTTTGAATTCCTAACTTGGAAATATTAGCCAGCTGCCCAATTTCCCTTTTTTCTTCTTCCGGAAGATCTTTAATGCTCTTAAGTATTTGATTAAATTCGCTATTTCTTCCCAGATATTTTTTCTCCAGATCAAAAAGCTCTTCCTTGCTTTTTGCCTGGCTTATTTCTTCAATCGCTTTGGTTTTAATTTCGATTATTTTATTCTGCATATTTTAAAATTTTATCCTCACAAAATCTTTTTTTCCGACTTTCATTACTTTCCCGTCATGTATTTCTGGAGTTAAAATTTCTTCTCCAACGTTAATTTTCTCGCCATCTATTTCTACCGCTCCTTGCTTAATTAATCTTCGAGCATCGCTTCTGCTTGTTGCAACTTTAGCAGAAACCATAAAATCAAGCACATTTTCATGAGCTTCATAAGCTTCTATATATTTAGGAGTCTGTTTTTTTGAAAAAGTATTTATAAAATTTTCCTGCGCTTTTTTGGCCTTGTTTTCTCCGTGATTTATTTTGGTTATTTCGTAGGCTAGTTGCAATTTGAAATCTCGGGGATTATTGCCAGAATCCTTCATTTTTTCCTTTATTTCAGCCACAACATTTACCGGTAAATTCGTGCAGAGCTCAAATCCGGGATTTATCAGTCCGTCAGACCAAGCCATAATTTGCCCAAACATATTCTCCGGAGTTTCATCTAAATTTACCGCGTTGCCTTCGGTTTTTCCCATCTTTTTCCCGCTTTCATCGGCTAAAAGCTTCATAGTTAATACAAATTTTTCTTTTTTCTTAATTGCCTTCATTAAATCTCTTCCGCAAAGCATATTAAATGTCTGGTCATTTCCTCCGATTTCCAGATCAACACTCATCGCCACGCTGTCATAGCCCTGAAATATTGGATACAAAAATTCATGAATATAAATAGGCTTTTCTTTTTTTATCCTTTCTTGGAACATTTCTCTTTGCATCATTTGTTGGGCAGTAAAGTTAGAAGATAACTCAATCAAATCTTTAGATTTTAAGTTATCACTCCACTCGCTGTTATGCAAAACTTTGGCAGGATTTTCACCATCGAATTTCAAATATCTCGAAGCTTGCTCTTGGTAATTTTTGCTGTTTTCCAGCGCTTCTTCACGCGTCAGTTTTTTTCGAGCCGCGCTTTTATCGGTTGGATCGCCTATCATTCCGGTAAAATCACCGATTAGAAAAACAATTTCGTGCCCCAATCTTTGGAATTGCCCGAGCTTGTTGATAGTGATTGAATTTCCTATATGGAGTGCTTTGGCTGTAGGATCATATCCGCAATAAAGCTTGATTCTTTTTCCGCTCATTAACAATTTTTTTAGTTCGTCTTTATTTGGGTAGATATTTTCTACTCCTCTGGTCAAAACCTCATCTATTAACTTTTCATCAGCAACGACTTTATTCATAAGATAATATTACCAATTCAAGCTGTTTTTGGCAAATGAACTTACTATTTACAATCACATTATTATCTGATAGATTTTATGAAAATTAAAAAGGGAGGTGCTTGATATGGAAGAATTGATAATATTTTTTACATTAAAAAATCCGGATAAATACATAGTAGCTATCCGGTTTTTAATTTTTTCAGATTACCTACGGCTACTTCCTTTCCCTCCATGAGTCATATTTTAAACCACCTGTTCTTATGGCCTTTTCTGCCTCTTCCTTGGTTAAAACAACTCCATTTTCATCAACCACAATTTTCCTTTGAGGAGTAGCTTCTTTTTTATCTCCTATGATATCTTTATTCACGCCGGGTTCGAGATTTATCTTTTCCATATCCATATTTTTTTATTTTGAACAAAAGTGATTAACCCTCCTTTCTTTATTTTATAGGATTGCAATATATTGTCAAATCCCTAGTTTTTGCTTTATCATTTCATATTGATCAGCTGACATTTGGCCGGAATTTTTCATATTTTCGAGCATTGGCATAATTTTGTCCTTATTTTTGGCAATATTCTCCGGAGTAAGGACTTTTTGCATCAGTTTCATTCTTTCCGCGTCGCTCATATTCATAACTTTCTTCATCATAATCCTCTGCATGAAGCCCATATTTTGAGCATCATCTTTTTTGTCGTCATCGGTATTATTTGAACTTTTACTTTTTTTGAAAGGATTCCACATATTAGTATTTTGTATAAAGTATAATGTATTTAGTATTAAGCCTTTTTTAATTTTAATTTATAACTTGTCACCAAAAGCGCGGAAGCGACAAATATGGAAGAATAAGTTCCGAAGAATATTCCCACTAAAAGCGCCATTGAGAAATAGCGGATCGTTTCCCCTCCAAAAAGCACGATGGAAAATAATACTAAAATCACAGTTAGAGAGGTATTTATTGACCTGGTAATCGTTTCGTTAAGTGATTTATTGACTATTTCTTCAAAGCTTTCGCCTTTTCCTGATTTCAAAAGATTCTCCCGAATTCGGTCATAAACGACAATTGTATCATGGACGGAAAAACCGAGAATCGTCAGAAGCGCGGCGATAAAAGAAACTCCAACCTCCACATTATGGAATCTTCCGAGGAAAACAAACACTCCGGTGGTTATCAGAACATCATGAATAAGCGCGATAACCGCTCCAATTCCGTACTGCCAAGAAGGAACCGGACGAGAAACTTTTCGAAATGCCCAGGCAATGAAGATGCCAATTCCTATGTTGGCTAGAACAACAGCTAAAATGGCATTTTTTTTGATTTGATTAGAAACTGAGGATCCGATAAATTCAATTCTTGTTTCTTTGTAATTTGGGTCTAACTCCTTGATTTTTTCCCGCACTTTATTATTGAGATTCTCGTCTGATGCATTGTATTTTAAAATCACGGAATTATTCTGCGAAGCCTGGACAGTAAGACTGCTTAGATTTAAATTCTTGATTTTATCCTCTATCTGCTGGTCATTTGGAATACCCTGGCTGAATTGCATTTCCATTAGCGTCCCGCCCTTGAAATCAATCCCGAACTTAAGCCCCCAGGCAAAAAGCATTATCAAACTCACTATCGTCAATGCAATGGAAAAAGTATAAAAATATTTTCTTTTATTGACTATGTCTATCATCCCGGTAGTAGAATTTCGAATGAGCTTCGCTCAATAAAAATTCTCTAAATCTTTTATTATATTTTAATTTTTATTCGTAAAGTTCCAGTAGTTTTATCGCTTATTTATTTTCGAAATTTCACTACCGGGTCATAATTTTTTATTCTTCTTTATTTTTCTTATTCCTCATTACTATCCACATTCTCTCTTCCAGCCAATGAGTTCCGATGAACCGCAAAATATTCCGCACGATCACAATCGCCGAAAACAGCGAAACCAAAACTCCCAGAATCAAAGTAACTGCAAACCCTTTCACGAATCCGGTTCCGAAAAATATCAGGATTATTGAGGTAATGATGGTTGAAAGATTTCCGTCTCTGATACTGGTCCAAGCCCTTTTAAAACCTTCTTCAATGGCGCTGGAAATATTTCTTCCTCTTCTGATTTCTTCTTTCGTCCTTTCAAAAATCAAAATGTTGGCATCCACTGCCATTCCGATGGAAAGAATAATTCCTGCTATTCCAGACAAAGTTAATGTTATTTCCCAGGGAGAATAAGCGGAAAGCTTGATTATTGAAACCATTATTGCCGTATAAACAATAAGGGCAAACGATGCGATAATGCCCAGAAATCTATAATAAATTATCATGAAAATCATAACTGCGATTAATCCGATTATTCCTGCTTTCAAACTTTTTTGAAGCGACTCCATTCCCAGAGTCGCTTCGACGCTTTGCTGGGAAACCAAGATTAAGGGAATAGGAAGCGCTCCTTCATTAAGCCTCTGGGCTAGTTGTTTTGCTTCATCCACCGTAAAACTTCCCGTTATTACCGCGTCTCCGCTGGTGATTTCCGATTGCACTCGCGGAGTGCTGATCGGCTGGCCGTCAAGATAAATAGCAACTGTTTTCTCTAGATTTCTTTTAGTAATGTCGGCAAATAATTTAGTTCCTTCTGCATCAAATTTTATGGAAACTTCCGGTTCGGAAAGCCCTTGGTTCTGAAAAGTTACGGATGCGCTCTTGAGATTTTTTCCTGTAAGTCCGGTTGAAACATAAGCCTGGTTAGGAACGTCTTTTTCCTCTATTTTTTTGATTATGTGCCAACCGAATTGAGTTTCTACCAATTGCGGATAAATTTGCCCGTCTTTCAAATTTCCTTCAAATAAAACTTTATCAAATTCCGGGACAAATGCTCCTTTCTGGACAAATCCCAAATCCCCTCCGGTTTCTTTTGAACCAGGGTCGTCGCTGTTTTCTTTGGCAAGAGTTGTAAAATCTTCTCCGGCTAGAGATTTTTTAAGTATCTCTTCAGCTTTTTTCTTTTGTTCCTCGTCGTTGAGCTGGGGCTGATCACTTTCGTCAGCAGACGGCAATCCGCCATTTTTGGCAATTAATATATGCGCGGCGTGAATTTCATGGATCAGCTGATTTCCAGTTCCCTCTTCCTTGAATTCCAAAAACGGAGTATCTTTTATCCTTTGTTTGGCTTCCTCGATATCTTTTACACCCGGAAGTTCTACTATTATCAAATCATCTTTTCCGGATTTGGCCGTTTGGATAAGCGGTTCTCCGACTCCGAAAGCATTTATTCTTCTTTCAATAACATCCTGGACTCCCTGAAGCGCGTCAGTCTTTTTGCTGGAATCCAAATTGGAAGTGTCAGCTTTGTATTCCAAATGGATTCCGCCCTGCAAATCCAATCCCAAATTAACTTTGGCTTTATTGAAAAAGTTATAAACCGGCTTAATTGGCTTTATTACTTCCGGATATGCCACAAGAACTGCCGAAACTGCCAGTCCTATTATCGTAAAAAATTTGTATCGAAGTTTCTCTCGAACATTCATGCTTCTTATTATACCGAAAAAGATATTTATAGCAATACCATAAATTACTTATACTTCTCCACCGTAAATTCGAATAGACTGAAATTATCTTTCAGTGGATCAATATCGCCTTTTTGGCAAGCGATGTCGATTTGCTGTTCAGTTAAATCTATTCCTCCTAGATCTGGAAGCAAGAGTCCGCATCTTCTATCCGAACATTGGACGATAATTCCGTGTTTTTTGGGATTATGATTTTTAATATCCTCTACCGGTTTTGGCTCGCTTAAAATGCTCACTTCATAATTTAATTTCGGAAGCTCATCTTTAGTTATCGGAGAAAATCTATAATCTCTTGAACAAGCCGCAACTGCATTGGAAATAATTTCTTCGGCGATATTTTTTCTGGTTGGCAAAAATGTTCCAATGCAACCGCGCAGTTCTTTTCCGTTGAAGATTGTAACAAAAACTCCCGCTTTTCTATTATAAAAATCTTTCGGAAGACTATCGGGAACTTTCATAATTTTATTATATTTTATACATTCTTCAATGGCTTTTTTTGCTAAGTTTGTGTAATTATTCATAATAAATTTTTGACATTGGAATTTGGAAATTTGACATTACGGTTTCAGCGAAGCGACCATGTATCCTACTCCAAACGGTCCTTCATAACTCAATAAATTGAATTCATATTTCCCCTCCAAAGCGCCCAAGAGTATGGCAATGGAACGCAGTCCGCATTGACCCGCTTCCTCCACTAGATTTTCGTCAAAATTTAAAATTTCCCTTGTTTTAGCGGTTTTTAGGAGGTTTATAAGCTTCTCGTCAAACTCTTTCCCTTTTTCCGAATATCCGGCTGGCGCGTCAGGCGTGAGCCTGTGGGACAAGTCTCCGCTCGCTATAATAGCTATTTTTTTATTCCCTTCGCAGCACATTTGGCTTAAAATTTTTCCGTATTCAAAATGGGTTTTCATATCCAGCATTGAAAAAGCTAAATGGACTATTTTTGGCTTGATATTTTTTGTTAAATAATAGAGAGGAACCAGCGCGCCATGGTCCAAAAAACTTCCATGGAGATTAATTTCTATTTCAGATAAATTTGCACGATAAGCAATCTTATCAATCGCTTCAAAATCGTTCTTAAAATCATATGTTTCATCCAATCCGAAATTTGTAAAACTTCCCCGAAGCGGAGAGGCGGAATTTATGGCGAATCTTTGACTTTCCATTTCCGCATGCGGAGAAATGACTATTAAAGTTTCCGGATTGGCTTCTTTTAATTCCTCTCTCAATTTTTTCATCGCCGAAATGGTATTCTTTATTTTTTTCCTATCCTCATCGCTTCCAATTCCGGGAATCATTATGGGAGGATGGGGAGTAATGGCGGCAAATGTTATCATATTCTTAATTGTTAGAACTCAATTTATAGAACAATCTTTAATATTCGCGAATCAATCTAAATCCTAATTTCCAATTACCAATGTCAAATAAAGTCCTAAGCCCAAATAACCAAATTTTTGGATTTTGAAATTGGATTTTTATTGGAAATTGGAAATTTGACATTTGGATTTTCCGTCAGAATCTTCCTTTAATCACAGTCCCGCACTTGGGACATTCTCCCTTTCCTTCGATTTTTTCAACATCATATCCGGTTCTATCGATTACTTTAAATCCGCATTTGGGGCAAAAAGTGTCTTCCATATCATTATCAATATCAATAATATTTCCGGCATAGACATACTTCAGCCCTTCTTCTTTTCCTATTTTATAAGCTCTCCTTATTTTTTCCTTTGTGGTGCTGGGAACATTTTTTAGTTTCCAGGAAATAGTTCCAAAAAATGCAGTAATATGCCAGGGGATATGATCTCCCAATTCATTTTTAATAAATCTGGCTATCCTTTTCAGCATTTCTTCGCTATCTGACATTCCGGGAATTATTAAAGTTGTAATTTCCAGCCAGACATTCTTTTTGATTATCGTTTTGCAGTTTTCAAGTATCGGATCGATTTTGGCCGCGCAATTTTTGCGGTAAAATTCATTGTCAAGGGATTTTATGTCAACATTTATTGCATCGAGATAGGGAATTACGGCATCGAGGGTTTTCGGGCTCATAAATCCATTTGAAACCCAGACATTTTTAAGCCCTTCCTTTTTAGCAATTTTCATTGTATCTAAAGCATATTCAACCCAGATAGTCGGTTCGTTGTATGTAAAAGCGATTATTTTGCAATTATTTGCTTTGGCTTCTTTCACTATTTTTTCCGGACTCAACGGATAACCCCATTCCAAACTTCCATATTTTTCCGCTTTTCTTTTTTGCCCAAACATCTGTGAAATATCAAAATTTTGGCAATTGCCGCAGCTAAAATTGCACCCCAAAGTGCCAAAAGAATAAGCTTCTGAATCGGGATAAAAGTGATATAAGGGCTTTTTTTCAATGGGATCTATATTGGCTGCAATTGCCCTTCCGTAAGCCAAGAGATAAAGCTTGCCTTTAATGTTTTTTCTTATCCCGCAAATTCCAGTGTTTCCTTCCGGTATATGGCAAAAATGGCTGCAGTTCTGACACTGCAAAATGTCATCTTTTATTTTAACGTAATTTATGCATTCTTTCATTTGTAAAATAATACAATTATTTTTAAGTAATATTCTATTTTTTAAGCTCGAAAGAATTTAAAAGTTTCCCGTCCGCTGAATATGTTTTCACTGTTATGGCGTCGCTGTTAATTTCAACCATTCCAAACGCTTGGCCGATATAAAAATATTCCGCTGTTCCCGGTTTGGGCGCATCGTGATTGAACGAATCAGTATTCCCGAAGCCAAACTGATATATTCCGTTCACCTTCCTTCGGCTTTGGATATGCTCGTGGCCTGAAAAAACCGCTGTTATTTTATTATTTACCAAAATATTCCACAATCTATCCCTGTCTTTTGGGCTTTCATCCAAGCTCTCTCCTATTTTTGAATTGGTAGGATAGGCAGGTTCGTGAAAAAATACAAAATTATAATCTTTCCTGTTGGCAGACAAATCTTTTTCCAGCCAATCAAGTTGAACCGAATTAATATCGTTTTCTTTCGGCTTGTCGCTATCCAAAACAACAAAGTGGGAATTTTTGTAATCAAAGGAATAGGCGAATTTTGCAAAACCGGCAGGTCCGTTGGCGGGAAGATAACTGAATACTCTTTGCCAGACTGCATCGGCTTTGTCTTCTCCCGTCCTATCGTGATTCCCCTGCATCACATAGGCTTTTGAGCCGAGAGGCCCGAGAGTATTTTTCCAGCTGTTAAGTTTGCTTTCGCAATCTGCTCCCCCACCGCAGCTTGAAACCAAATCCCCTACAGCAAAAACCAAGTCGGGATTAATTTTTTTGATATTGCTTGCGGCTTTCTGGAATCCCCCATTGGATCCCGGTTTGAAATACTGGGTGTCTCCTAAAATAGCAAAGGAAAATTTATTTTCTTCCACGGGAATTTCAACCGGTTCTTCAGTGGGTTCTTTGCTATTATTTTTCTGCCCTTCGCTTACTTCTACTATATCAGCCGGCTCTGCGTTATTTAAATCTTTGCTGCTTTCGGTGTTTTCATTGCTTATCGCTTTTTGAGTTGTCCCCCCAATTTTTTTCTCCGCAAAAAAAGCACCTCCGGTAAAAGACGCTCCGGCTAGGATAATAAGCAAGAATATTGCTAAGATATACTTTCTCACTATGCTATTATAGCATTTTTTAAATTTTTGGTTAATCGGCAGTAAAAAATATGAAGTCGAATCTTTGAATAAGAATAGAAAAATAATTTAAACTTAAATTCCATGCTATAGCAGTAAATTTCAGTTTTTTGCTGCCAGTATAAGTTCAAAACTGTTTTATAAAAATAAAGAGCCGAGGGCATTCGCCTACGACTCATTAATCCAACTATACTGGGTATGACTATGCCTGGTAGCATAGTTCCAGAAGAGCCTGATTATATACTTCTCTCCAGGCTACTTGACACCGCTAGGGTAAAAAATCCAATAAAAAAGGGAGCTAAACATATTTCAGTCTAGTCCCTCAACTTGCACGATAACTTGTAAAGTTATTTGCGAATTACGCGATAGGCTTTCCTTACCTTTTGATGCCGTGGCTTTCGCGGATTCTGTTCACCTTTTTATGGGTGTTCTCTGGGATATCCTGGTCAGGAATAATCTCGACTCCAATAGCATTGCATGAAAATATGATGTCTATCCCAGATAGCTCTATTGATCCGTCGCCATTATCTTTGATAAAGACACCTTGGCAGGTTCCACTGTCTAACCTGCTGCCAGAAACGAAATCGCCTTTTCTCAAGACAGTGCCGTCAGATGATTGAACAAAACCGAGAAGCGGGAGAAGAATCTCTCTCCAATTTTTAACCGACCCGTTAATGTCGCCGATTTCCAGCCCCTCTTCATCATAGTATATCTCAAGGTTGTTCTCTTTATGACAACCACATTTGAGAAGATACCGCGGAAGCTTTTTCCCTTTTTCTTTTCGGTGTGTTACTCGAATTGCTTTGTATCCGCTTTCTCTTTCTTCCCCCATTTTTCTCTGAATCTTAATCCCTTTTGGCATTGCAGACCTCCTTAGATTATTGTCGAAATTCGACTTATATTTGTATCATGGGAAGAATGTGAAGTCAGATATAAAAATAAAAAACGCTTTAATCAAGGGCTTTTTTTATTTTCAGCCAATGGCTAAATCGCGATTTAGCCATTGAGTTAGCAAAACACAAAAACAGGGTTTTATCCCTGCTTTTTAAATTTGTATCATAATGCTACGGCCGTCGGAAGACGACACATTTTTTCAGCCCCGAGAAATCGGGGTTGGGTTTTTCCACGAACCTAACCGGCTGGCATAATTAAATGAGTAGAAGTAATTGCTCCAACTTTTGTCTGTAGAATTATATTCATTTTTAAATTCGAAATAATCAGCAAGAGTTTCTCGCAGCCTTGTCAACTCTTTGAGCCGGTTTTTATTCTTAATGTCGGAAATGGCGAGATCCAATAGCTCGAGCGCCCGATTAAATGCCATATGAGAGTATTCCTGATTGCCTTTTCCTTTCCATTTCATTGCCCGCTCTACTTCACTGCCAATATTGGCCATCTGCTCGAAGAAAGGCATTTCTGCCCAGCGTCCGGAAGCTAATTGTTGATGCTGATAATTCATTTTGAGATTAGTTTATTGGTTATTTCCAGAATTTTCTTTCTTATTTCCGGATTATCCACACCCCGGCTTCGGTTATTTTGCGAAGGACGCAAATTGATCATTGAATCAAATTCGATAAAATCATCCTTCCCAAAAAGTTCTGGATAAATGTTAATTCCCCAAAGATTTTCCTGCTTGGAGCTATTTTCCAAAAGTAGCGCTTCCTCGTCGGAATGAAGCTCGGCATCAACCGCCATTATTCCTTTTTTAATATCAACAACAGCCTTTATCAAATTACCGAACATCTTTCGAGACATTTCCTTGAGTTCATCTATAGTTATGTTTTTTTCTACTATTTTCATAATTTAATTCTATCAGGGATAATGGGAATGGTCAAAAAACACAAAAACAGGGTTTTATCCCTGCTTTTTAAATTTGTATCATAATCCTACGACCGTGGGAAAATGACACATTTGAAATCAAAATAAATTATTTTTAATAAAATCAATTGCTTTTATGGTATTTGGATCAGTAGTTATTTTTCCGGCCTCATCGGCGCTTAGCCATTTATTTTCATAAAATTCTTCAGAAAGTTTTGAAGCATCGGGATTGAATTTATTTTTATCCACCGGAACGAAATGCCATATATCATAATGAACACGGCAGGGTTGTTTTTCCGGATTGTAAATTTCCGTAATTGTAAGAAGCGCAGGTTTTTTGATGTTAAAATTATCGAAATCTAATCCCCATTCCTCGTCAATTTCTCTTTTTAGCGCCTCTTTTATTATTTCTCCTTTGTCTATATGCCCACCGTTAATCAGCCAAAGTCCTGATTTTTTATGATGCCCTATGAATATCTGCTTTGCATCCGGGTCATAGGCGGAAAAATAAGCGCAAAAGTGTGATTCCGGATTTTCTTCTATGGTTAATCCACCTTGATTTATTCTCTCAATAAATTTTGAAGCTAGTTCATCACTCTTGAATCGAGAACCAATTAATTCTTCAATTTCCTGTTTTAAATTTTTTCCTTCGTTTCCCATATTGATCAAACCGCTATTTTTTATTTGAGTTCTTTTTCTATTATTCTTGCAACCGGTAAAAAAGTCTCTACCAGATACAAAGTATATTTTTCGGGAACATATTTTATCGGAACATGATAGAGATCAACCCAGATGTGGCTATAGATAGCATACAAAATTGATTTTTTCAGATATGCCTCCTCTTCTTTGCTCATCCTTCTTTTTCGATCATAACCAGCAATAAATTCTTTTAAAAGCAAGCTATTTAATTTTCCTTTAAAGCAACAATTAAACATTATAGTCTTACCTACATCAACCATCAGTGGACCTAAATAGAAATTCCCAAAATCAACAACGGCTGATAATTTTTCACCGACAAAAAGTTCATTTTTAAATCCAATATCCACATGAATCGGCCCGATGGGAAGCTTTGAGGTGGGACGATTATCTATCACTCCTTTTTCAATTATTTTAACGACTGATTTTAAGATTGGATTTGTTTGCCTATAAGCATAAGGCTTCATTTTTTTCATTATATCCGGGCTAAGATCATAAAATCTTCTTCTTGTTTCCAGAATCTTTTTGAATTTAACACCGCGCTTGTGAAATTCTCCCAAAAACAGTCCGAGGTTATGAGCCATTTTCGAAGTCATTTTTTTAGGCCATTTTCCGGAATAAAATTTATCAACCGTAACCCATCCGTCTTTAAATTTTTCAATATAATTTCCTTTGGCTGATTTCAGATATATCGGAACTGACATTCCTTTTAATGTTTCCAGCATATCTATTTCATACTGCAACGATTCTCTTGATTTGGCTGAAATCGTCTTTCTATTTGATAGCTTATTTTTAGAAATGACAAATTTTCCCTTTGTGGTAATTGCTGAAACTTTTAAACATTTTCCATATCCTCGATAAAGATAAGATAATTTTTTTATCTTTCCCAGCCTATACATTTCGGCCAAAATTTGATATTCTTCATTGGTATAAAAATCAATCATATTTTTGTATTGAATTTTCTTCTATATTTGGCAAGTTGATAATTTTCTTTGTCCGAAACGAGAACCTTTTCAGGATTCAGAACTTCAACTTCCATATCCTTGAGATCAGGATTTTTTTTGATCATTTCCTTCATTTCTTCTATGTCATTTTTTCCAATAAACACCCCCTTAACGTTATATTCTTTGTGATTTGATTCAAAAACAGATCCGCTTCCAATGTCCCCCTTCAGAGAATCTCCGACTACTATTAAATTTCTAGGCATACTAATTCCCATTTTTTTCAATTTATCAGCAAGAAATTCCATGGCTCCATCCTTTCCATGTCCTTCAAAATCTTTTTGATTGGCCATAGTTAAGAAAGATTCTCCTAAATTTAAAATTTTACAGATGAACTTGGCGAATGGAGGATCATTAGCTGTCATAATAACCATAGGAATGCCCAGTCTTTTATAAAGATTTACCAAATGGAAAACTGGCTTTATTTTTGCTTGTTCAAATACTTCCGGATTTTCTTTATCAATTCCTTCTGCTATCTCTGCTGATTTTGCGCTATGCTTCATGGAACATTCAGCTGCTTCATCATGTGCTTCCCCGGATTCATCGACTTCTTTTTTGTGGGTTTGGAGCCAATCTTCATATGTTTTGAGATCTTTCCATTCACTGTGGCCATATTTATAGATTCCAAGCATGCGGTGAAAAACACGATAAGTCGTTCCCAGATGAAGGCTGCTCAAATATTCCTTTTCAATTTCATCTAATAGCTCGCCGTCCAAATTTTCTTTGTCTTCCAACATTTCTTTAAAAAGTTCTTTAATAGCCGGACCATGAGTAAAACCACATTCGGCTAGAGTTTTATCGATATCAAAAAAAGCGATAGCCTTCGGAACCCCGTTTTCTAGAGTTATTTTTATTTCTTTATTTTCACCGCTCTTTGCCTCTATGTCAGATTTGATGCCAACATATGCTTTTTCCTTTTCCTCTGAAATCGCTGGCCACTCATTTGAATTAGACATAATTTTGATATTTTTATGATTATTGTTATTTTACTTCCATCGTTTTGCCTTTGGTTGTCACCATTATTTTTTTATCATTAGTTTCACCATCTTCGACTTTAAACGCAATGCTTTCACAGTGTTTCATGGACTCTCCAAAATTCTTATTTAGAAAATAGAGGAAAGAATTTTCATGGCTAAAACCCAGAATTTTGATATTTTTTTCAGGATTTTGTTCATTTATTTTTTCCTGGGCAAATTTTATAAGTCGCAGCATCTTCATAAACTTCAATTTATAGACTGTTTCGGCAGATTTAACATTGGGAAATATTTTTTCAATTTCTTCCGAGTAAGCGACATAATTATCGCCCCAAGTCCCCTTATTGTCAGCTTCAACTATTTTTCTGGCCACTGCCCATTTTTCCTTGGTTTCGGGGGAAACTTTATCTCGAATTTCAGATGGAGCCTCTTCAAGATAATTATCGGGCTTGAAAATTCTTTCTCGTATCACATTCTCCAAATGATCCAGGGTTAAACATCTTATCTTTCGGATTTCTCCTTCTCCGATTTCTTCGGCTTTATTCGGGCGATTATCGGGAAATTTCTCACTTTTTTCTCGAGGCTGGATTATTTCAAAGCCTTTCCTCCTGGCCACATCCAGATAAATCTTCGCTGTTTGGGCTGCTCTGACTAAATCGCTAGAAACAAAATACAAGGCATCTTTTTGGGGATCTAAATTACTAAAAAACTCTTCGGCTTTTTCATGTGCCAACTTAATTCCTTCCGGGGTTAAATCAGAATTGAACCATTGTTTATCCGAGCTGGGAGTAGCTTCCGGGTTATCCGATTTTACAATTCCTTTGTGCAATTGCCCTTCAGCCTTGCTATGGCGTATGGCAAAGAATTCATCATTCTCTTCCTCTCCCCTGTTTTGATATATTTTTTCGAATGTCATAGGTTTTTTATTATTTCATTTATGCGTTGATATTATTTGAGCTCTTTTTTAATTTCTTCCAATAAATATTCGAATTTTGTAAATTCTGCTTCGGAATTGATGTGTCCGCCGTTTTTGATAATGATAAGATTTGTTCGGAGATAATTTGCCAAACTTTTTCCAAGTTCCAGCGGAACGTATGGATCGTTGTCCGAATTGAAAACATGGAATTTTTTGCAATTTTTTTGTATTTTGCTCCAATTAAAATTTCTGTTGACGAAAGTCTTGTTTATTTCATCAAATTTTGGATTATTGAGTTCCCCTACCCATCCCGAAATAAAAAACGCTGACTTAATTGGATTTTTAAGATTTTCAATAACATTCAGCAAAAATCCCACTCCGATGCTATGCCCAACTATAATCGTTTCACTATTAAAATATTGCTTATATTTGGCTAAAATATTCAGCCAATTTTCCAGCGATTGGTTTTTGGGAGTTGGAAATTTGGGAATAAAAACATTTTCGCCTAATTTTTTAAGCTCATTTTTGAGCCAAGGAAACCAGTTTTCTCCAGGATTTCCATAGGCTCCATGGATTATGAAAATATTCTGCATATCTTTATTCTAGCACACAAAAATTCAAAATAAAAAAGCGGTTAGCTGTGAAGAATTAAACCCAACTAACCGCATGATATGAAGCTCCTGGAAAAATACTCCGAAAGGTCTGGAGTTGAACCATGACCATTTGAGGGTAAATGAGCCCTTCTTAGGAGACCGCTTCCTTTCTTTTTCCAAGCTGCCAGAAAGAGCTGTTTAATCTTGATAATTTTATATAAATTATTGCTCTATTTGCTGAAGTATTTTTATTATTATTTTCCCAACTAATGCATAAACGACTATGGCCAAGAGAGTGGTGAAGTCAAAAGTGAACCTGCCCAGATGGAGAGGAGAAATAAATGATGCGAACGGGCTTACCAATGGCGCCGACGTCTTGTTTATCCAGGAAACGATTGACGAAGAACTTCCGATGCCAAAAAATGCCAGGATAAATTTTGCCGAAAGAAGAAATTCGACTATGCTTAATATAATGTTAATAAAAGTTCTAAGTAAACCTAACATAAATTTGTGTTTATTATTTTTCTATTAAAGGATCGGCTATATGTTAATTATACACCAAATCGCTGAAAAGCACACTTTAATTATTTGAGATTCATGATTTCTTTTGTGAAATCTGTAATTTTTTAATTTGTATCATAATTCTACAGCCGTAGGAAAATGATACATTCGGAAGTGCCATTTTTTATTTAGGGAAAATAAAAAAGAGGGACTCAATTGCAAATTATTTCTGCAATTAAATCCCTCGCTGGTCAACGTAGTAATCGCCTACTCGAACTCGGTCGTAGCAGGCGGCTTGTTCGTTTCATCGAAGTATACCCTATTGACTTCAGGATTTTTTGGTATCTCCCGAGATATTATCCTCCTTACTTCGGCTGGTATCTGATAACCTTCGGCGGTCATAAAATCAAGAGTATCGACTGCACGGACGACAATGGAGCCCTTATACACTCGCCCGTCGCCCTTAATGCCAACCGTATCGACGCAGTTCAGACCGACTATAAGCTGGGAAATTTCCCTGTAGACATCGTGTTTTTCCAGTATCTTCCTGACTTCACAATCTGAACATTTGACAACCTTTACTCTTTCACGTGTCGCCGGCATTCCATTGACTCGGAGAAATATCCCCGGTCCAGGAAACGGCAACCGTTTAAAAACAGATTCCGGCATGCCGATTCCTTCCGATATATCCCTTACTTCATATTTAAATAGAATGCGCAAGGGATCGTATTTCGGAATCTTGAAATCGACCATATTGTGATGGGACTTTATGAGCGCCGACTCTCCCATTTTGCCCGACTCGATGTGATCCGTGGCTATGCCTCCCTGAATAATTATCCCGGCTCCGACAGATTGGGCAACCATGTCCAGAATGTTGGCATAAAGAGGCTGAAAACATTTAGTTCTCTTTATTTCAGCATCAACCACGTTAGCCATCTTGCTGAAAAAGAGATCGGAAGCCTCGATTACGATAAGTTCAACATCGGCAGCCGCTGCGTTCGCTCTCGCATCTTCCAGATCTTCTACTCTCAAACCACCAGTATCAATGAAGCAAGCATACAGCCTAGAACCGAGGATGGGAGCTAAAAGTTTACCGGTAGAGCTCGAATCAACTCCCCCACTGAAAGCAAGCAGAGCTATCTTGTCTCCGATAATTTCTCTTGCCTCTTCCTGTATTTCTCCGACTGCATCTTTCATATTCCAGTCTCTTTCCAGTTTTGCAATACCAAAAACAAACTGGCGGAGAATTTTTTTCCCGATCTTCGTATGAGTCACTTCGGGATGAAACATAATTCCCCACATCTTTTTTTCCTTGAAAGCTACTGCTGCAATAGACTGGGTATTGGTAGAACGGGCGATAACTTTGCAGCCGGGCGGAATTTCATCAATAATGTCCCCATGACTTGTCCATACTTCGTGGTCTCCATTCAAATTCTGGAATAATTTATTTCCCGGCAAGGTGGTTATCATTACTTTTCCGTATTCCTTGCTCTCCAGTTTGTCCAAGCTAGGCGTGATTTTCCCTCCATGTTTATAGACAAGCAGTTGCGCACCATAGCAAATACCCAGTATTGGGACGCCGAGATTAAAAATCGATTCAGGCGGACAAGGCGCGCCTTCGTCATAGACACTGTTGAATCCGCCGGAAAGAATAATTGCTTCAGGTTTACTATTTTTCAGCCATTTTTCCGCTCCAAGTGGAGACAAAACGGCTGAACGATAACCAAGTTCACCCATTGTTCGTCGTATCACCTGTGTATACTGCGATCCCAAATCTACAATCAAAATCTTTGGCTGTTCCATTTTTCCTCCTTATTTTATGAAATTGTAAAGTTACTTATCCCATCCTAATTTGCTCCTTAAATCTTTTAATAAAAGTTAACTTAAAAACGCTGAAAAAGCAAGTTTCGGGATAGAAATGTGCTATAATAAGAAAAACAACGAAAAACAACTAAATAAATGGAAAGGCGGGTGAATTATGAAAAAATACATTATTTTGGGAATAGCTTCTTTTGCGGTGTTGATTTTGGCTGGTTGCGGAACTCAAACAAGCAAAACAATTCCGGCTAGCAATTCAACTCAAGAAAAGAAAACAGCTTTAAGCGCGGAAGGAGAAACTTGCACTGCTGATGCAAACTGTGAGACGGGCTTAAAATGTACCGGTGGAAAATGTTCATCAGGAAAGGTCAATTCGGTTTGTGCCACATACAAGGATTGCAACACTGGCCTTTACTGCGTAAAATCAGTTTGCTCCAATCCTCCGTCATATTCAAAATACTTTAATAAAATCATCATTTCCAAAATGAGGACCGGAATGCCCCCGGGACCGAAAAATATTCCTGTTCCAGCCACCGAATTTAATGCAACCACCGATGCCATAGAAATTGATGTTGAATCCAAGGCTGGCATAAATGGGGAACTATATTATGAACTTATCAATTCAACTACTGGGGAAATCGCGATGTCTTCGGCTAGCAATAAAATGAAAGTCGACCCGAGAGGAGGCGGCACTGGCTTTGGCATCCCAATGGGAACAATTGGAGATTTTGAATTGAATATTTACTTCAATAATGAACTCGTTCATACTGCTGCGGTAAAAATTAGCCAATAAAAAATATCGGAAAAGCAAAAAACAGTCCCGAGTGCTCGGGACTGTTTTTGGTAAAAGATTAAAAAATTTCTAAGTTTTTTTATTTTCTTTATAAATTAAGTTCTTCCTTGAATTTTCTGTATCTTTTGTATCCCCGATAATCTTCATACATGTCGAATAAATCCTTGGTTTCTTGATCTAATCTATCGAATTCTGATTTTTTGTCGGAACGGTGAGCTTCATATATTGCCTTCATTTTAATGAATAAAGTCAGGTCTGTTTTTTTTATCTCTTTTACTTTCCAGTAATTTCCTTTGTGTTTTGCGCCTTTATACTCTTTTCTATAATGCCTATATTGTTTATATTTTGCTCCGTGATTATCATCATTATCATCATTATCATCAACTTCATCTTCATCATCTCCTCCTAGGATATCGTCATCAAAAAATGAAGTGGCATAATATACATTTCCCGTTCCATCCACATACCAAAATTTGTATCCGTTGCTTTCTTCCGTAAAAGAAGGAAAATAAATGGGAACGGCTTCTGAAATGGCGTGGCTATCGCCCCTGTCCCATTTAATTCCGTTGTCGTCAGGATCCGGATTTTCGGAATAAGCCACGCCTAATTTATAAATATTATCTCCATCATGCGCCGCGTACATCATTCCGAAAGTTCCATCAGAAAACTTGCCGATCATAAAAGAATATAATGCCCCGACATCCCAATCTCCCGGGTCCCCCATTCCAAAAACGATATTGTTATCACTGCTCCCCTGGAATTCAACATTTCCGATATGATAACTGTTATTCCAGCTTATTCCATCCGCAGAAGTGGCATAGTTAATTCTTCTGTCTCCTGCCTCTCCGCCAACATTGGAAAATGATTGGTACCATAATTTGTAAGTTGCACCGTCTTTAATAACAAAAGGCATATGGCGACCATTATTTTCCCAGTTATGCGGCTCGATGTCAGTAAAAGTCAGCACTTCAGGCGGATCTAAGGGCCCTTCAAGTCCATTCCAATCTATTCCGTTTGCGCTTTCCGCATAACTAAGCAACCCCGTACCAGCTACTTCAAACCATATTTTATACTTGGAGTCACTTGCATCCCAAATAACAGAAGGTTCATGACCATCTTGAATATTCGTCATATCTCCAACCGCCCAGGTTTCTCCATCGGCAGAAGTAGTGTGATAGAAAAGGTTTAAAGTAGTGTCTTCATACCACATATGATATGTCAAACCAACTTTAATCACTCGGGCATAATTAGATGCCCCCGGTCCTCCGGTAAAAACCACTCCTTCCTTGGTAATTAGTTCGCTATCGGCTCTGGCTTGAGGAACATTTTCTCCATAAAAAAATCCTGCCAAAAGCAGGAAAACAAAAACAGTAAAATGAATTAATATTTTATTTAGTTTAGATTTTATTTTCATTTTTTTGATTATTCCCCTATGTAAATAATATCACGTATTGCTAATTTTTGAAAGTCCTGTGCATAACTTTTATATGACAGCGAGACTATGCTATTTTAAATCATAAGAAAATACGCGCTTATAGCCATTGCAGCCATCTTAACAGTTGGGTAGAATAATCAACACAAAAACCGCCTTTATGGGCGGTTTTTATTTTTCATATGGTTTATTATTTGGCTATTTCCAATCCAGCTAGGCTAAAAAATTCTTTTTCTGTTTCTTTGTATTGGCTTTGAGCACCATTCATTTCTTTTTCAGCCGCAGCAATCTGAATCTTTAGGTCATCTATCTGCTTGATAAGATCGTTAACTGTTTTTTCATCAGCTACGCTCATAGTTTGGGGATTTTTTTCCAAGATGCCAACCATTGCTTTCATCTTTTCAAGCATCTTGACTTGAAGGTTGTTATAGCTAATTTTGGCAGCATTTTCTTTTTTGGCTATTTCTAAAAACTTTTCAGCGCTCGTTTTTATCTTGGAATCAGTAATTTCTCCGAGCATTGATTTCAATTCAACTAATTTTTTATCAATAGAATCTAGTTTAACAGCTGCGTCTTTTTTTCTGCCCAAAGCGCTATCAATTATTTTTAACACATCGGTATATTTTTTATCATTCATCTGCTTATCAAGAGTACTCCATTCGGGCATACTGTTTAAATCGGAAACTTTAGCTGCCTCTTTTTCCAAGGAAGCAATTTCGTTATGCTTATCAATAAATGCCTGCGGAACTTTTGACGCAAAAAAAATCTTATAGAAGCCAATTAATATAAGTGCAACACCGGCTAAAATGGACAGGATAATTATTATTTTTTTCATTTATTCACCTCGCTTTCTGTTTTATTTTTTGTTATTTTATGTATTTTTGTTTTCTGGTTTAATTTTTAAATTATTTTGATCCTGTTAAAAAAAATCCTCTATTTGCTAAAAAGTTTCACTGCCCAGCCGAATAAGCTGAATTTATTTTCGTTCTGGATGATAAAATTATCAATGTTCGCCTGTTCTTGTTCCAACGTCTGAATCTGTGTTTGCAATTCGGCTTTGTCTTGATCATTCTCTGCCTTGTCAGCTAATCGCTTAAGTTGTTCGATTCGGTTTCGTGTTTGCACCATCTGGCTTCGCAAATCGCCCATATTTTTGTAATCTGAGCCTATGAAGAAAGTCTTTATTTTGCTTCGGCTTTCCACAGCGGTGATTTCGCCAGCCACTTTCTCCTTGGAATCATTTTGCTGTTGGGCAATGGCTTTTACTTGTTGTCCAATGCCTCCTTCTCGGTCAGCCACCACCAACAGGCTCTGAACAAAATTAGCCACTGTGCTTCGGTGAGATTCGGCATTTACCTGTCCTTTATTATCTTTTGTCTTATTTTTATTTCCATTTTCTTGAATTGCGGTTGTGTCAGCAGCTTGAGCGGTATCATCAGTTGTAACCGCATTCGAATTTTTTCCTTGAGTGCCCTTATTATTCTGGGCTTCAGTGGCTTTATCCGATTTTGCCACTGCGGCTTCTTGAGCCGAAATAGAAGAAATTAACGCTACTGTGAATGCTATTATTAGAAATACTAATAGACTTTTTTTGTTTTTCATAGTTTTTTGGTTATTTATTAGCTAGTTTTATTATATCACAAAACAGAGCGTTGCTACTATTTTTTAATTTGTATCATAATTCTACGGCCGTGGGAAAATGATACATTTGGAAAAAAGACTAATTTTTATAGAGAAAGAGCTCCGCGCAGGAGCTCAGAAATGGTTAAAATTTACTTTTTGCTATTCTTTGATTTTTTCGTTGTTTATTATAACTTTTTTCAAAACCACCCCTCCTATGGAAAATGTAAGTTCCATTTTTCCAATGTGTTTTTCCTTTGAAGTTTCCTTGAAAAACTGCTCAAAAGCCTTCTTTGCTTTCTTATCTTTCTTTTCCCCAAAAGTAGTGCTGATGTTTTTTTCTTTTGTTTTTCCTTCAGTGTACGTAATTATTCCGGAAATAACATAAACCTTTTCTTCCTTTTTCATTTAAACCTCCTTAAGCAAAAAATAATTCCAACCGTTCTAAAAATTTAACACCAAATAAAAACTAAGTCAATTTAGATAATTATAGCTTATTCCCATTGAAGCAGAGGATATCATTAATCTTCCAAGCACCATTATCATTTATCAAGGATACGGTAATTGAAGGCCAGCCGGTATATACGATTACCTTAAACTTAGCCGATGCCGAATCCTTGCTTATCAAAGTTATGGATAATTTCGAGGCGTCGTCGGGAAAATCCTGGGCGCATAAAAATGGGTTGGCTGACATTTTATTCGCAGGATCTTTAACGAGCTTATTATAGGATTGAATAATCTTCTGTGTCACAAAACTAGTGCTTAAACTATTATCCTTACTGGTCTTCCTGTTCAAATAACTTATCAGCGATTCATAATATTCTTTTACTATCTGCTCCGGAGTTTTTTCCGTCTTTTCGGCTGGAGTAGCCTGATTTTTTGCATTTGGCGTTTCTGAATTTTTTATAGCTGGCGCTTCTGAACTTTGCGTTTCCTGTTTATTTCCCAGCCAAATAAATCCGCCGACAATAGCAGCGATGATAAGAATGATTCCAATAGCTATTTCTGATTTGATAATCTTGTCCATTTTATTTTTATTAATTTTTACTAGCTTTATTATAACACAAAAACAAGGTTTTGCCCCTGTTCCTGGCTGGCTACTTTAAGGCGATATAAAAAGTCGTTCCCTTATTTTCTTCCGACTCAAACCATATTTTCCCGCCCTGGAGGCTTACTACTTTTTTAACATAATACAAGCCCAGTCCCGTCCCTGAAACAGCAAACTTTTTGGCGCTATCGGTCCGAAAAAAACCTTGGAATATTTTAAGCCTGTCTTTATTGGAAATTCCGATTCCCTGATCCTTAAAAGAAAAAATATTGAATTTCTTTTCCATTTTGCGATCTATTTCTATTTGGGATCCCGGTTGAGAATATTTGATGGCATTGTCAATGATATTACTGAACACTCTTTTTAGTTTTTCCGGATCGCACTGAAGCATGATTTTCGGAGGCATACTTTCTTTAATTATTATCTTTATGGACTTTTTGGAAGCCATGAGATTAAGGTCATCGGCTGCCTTTTTTATGAGTTCAACGATGTCCGCGTCTCTAACGGCTAATTTTTTTATTCCTCCAGCTTCCAGAGGCGGAATAAGCAAGAAGTCATTGATTATTCTCAAAAGATTCCGGCAACTCTCCTCAATCAGACGCAAAGAATCCAGCTTATCCTTTTCTAAACTAATAGATGATTTAGAAATTAAATTTTCCAGCGACCAGAGGATGCCGTTGAGCGGAGACCGGATATCGTGGGAAGCAATTGAAACGAATTCAGATTTTAATTCTAATATCTTCTCTTCCTTTTTCCTGATGATCCACCCCGTGGCAATCATAGCCAAAAGAATAAGTGTAACTAAAAGCGGTAGCGAGGAATAAAGCCAGACGGTTTTCGTATAATTGAGAGCCTCAATATCCATTCCAACCACGGCGATTATCTTTTGCGTTTCTGGGTTAACTATGGGACTAAGCGCCGAAATCCAGCTTCCCCAGCGGTCTGAAACCGGTCCCTCAATCAATGGCGATCCTGTATCAAACATAGAATAGAAATCCTGCGTGGCTTCGGGATAAATTTGCCCCGGAGGCGAATAAGAATCTGACCCAGGGTCTTCGGAGTCAACCATAAAATAAACTTGCCCGTCCTTCCTCCCAGAAATATAGACAAAACGCGCATCAGGATTGATACGTTTTACGGCAACAATTTTTTCTTTAATGATGGCGTAATCGGGATTTAAAATATCGGATTCATCGCCCGAGAGACTGGCTATCCAATCAGTGTTGAGCGATTTAGATAACGTGGCGGAGCGATTAAGAAGAGACTGTTTCTCAAAACTGCTAATTTTAATATAAACATAAAAAGACGAAAAAATTCCCACAAATATCAAAATCAGCATTATGGCCGGATAATACCAGGCGAAATTTTTTGAACCAAGATGGAATAAATTTTTCATTTTTATTAGTATACCACAAATCACCAACCGGCAAAAGCGCCGACAACACAAAAACAGGGTTTTATCCTTGCCTTTTCAATAAATCAAACTCTCGATTTTATCTCAACAAAAACTTCTCCAGCCAATCGTTTTTATAAATTACTTCAATCTTTCTTTCAACTTTATCAAGGACATTGTTGCTCCATATTCCTGCTTGAGTATCACTAACCAGCCCTATGATGTTTTCCAAAAGATACAGCCTTATTTTTTCACACAAATCGCTTGCTTCAAATAATTTAGGATAGTTTTCTCTCAATATTTTGATTTCATTTTTCGGAACATATTGAGAATAAACTGATTCCAGCCCTTCTTCTACATAATCAGCAGGCTCATAGAAATAATCCACTATTTTCCAAAGTTCATAATCCCTTGGTGCTTGGCAAGCCCAATCCCAATCAATAATTCCAGTAATTTTATCTCCAGCAAAAAAGATATTCTCAAAATGAATGTCATTATGAATCAAGACAGATTCTTCGTTATTATTTATCAGGCTAATATTTTTTTCATAAAATTTATCTAGATATTCTATTGATTCTCTGAGATTATTGCTTAGTTTTGTTTTATCTATTTTTTCAAATTGAATTGAATTTCTAATGGCATCGTTAAAATTGGAAAACCTTTTCTTCCGACACATTGGCAAAGCGTAATCACCGAATTTTATGGAATGGATTTTTTGAAGCTGGTCTGCCAGCTGGATAAGGAAATTTTCTCTTTGGGAATCATCAAATTTTAACCATTCGTATGATAAGTTTGTTCCTTTTACTTTTTCCATCAGCAAATACTCTTTTCCATCGACTTTTCCATAATCAATAATTTTTGGCACTTTAACTCCCGCATAAAGCAATCTTTCGGTTATTTCTGGCTGATGTTTGAATAATCCTTTTTTGATTTCAATATCTCCTTCTATTTTCAGAACATACTTTCCATTAATATTGTAAACACGATTAATCTGACCGCTGGTAAAACGAGTTATATTTTCTGAAACAGATAAATTATTCTTTCTTAGAATTTCTTGAATTATTTGTTTATCGTTATTTTCCATAAATATCAAATGATAAAAATATTGCAATTTCTTTTCCTTTATTAGCATAATATCTGTCATTAAACCCACATACACGAAAACCATTTCTGAGATAAGTTTGTTTTCCTGGTAAATTCATTAGATTTTCTTGTATCTAGCACCTCTCTTTACCCCTATCATTTCAACCAATTTTAAATCAACCAAGCGAGATAACGCCTGCTTTATGGTAGCCATCGGAATTGATTTATTGAGGAGTTTTTCAACTTCCGAAACACTCAAAGTATCAGCTTGAAATAATTGATAAATCGTAAGTTGTTTTTCTGAAAGGAGTTTCTCTGGCTGGTCTTGTTCCATAATCCCCTTAGCTCTTTTTATTTGTTCCAGAAGAGCATCCAGCAAAAAATTCAGCCACAAAGTAATGTCCTCGTTTTTTGTTTTATGTTTGGATTGGGTTTTTCGCAGAGCCAAATAATATTCAATCTTTCTTTCTTCAATAATTTCATCCAGTGAAACATAGGGAACATAAGTGTATCCAGTTTTAAGAAGCAATAGCGTGGTCAACGCTCTTGATAGCCTTCCATTTCCATCACTAAAGGGATGAATTGCCAAAAATTCAAAGATAAAATTAGCAATGAGGATAAGCGGATGAATTTCTTTCTTTTCCATTTCTTCAGTCAACCAAAAGAGAACATCATCCATTTCTTTCTTAGTGAGATATGGCTTAGTTGGTTCAAAAATAACAATTTCTTTTCCATCTTCCATTCTCATAACCACTTTATTATCAGTCGTCTTGTATTTGCCCTTATGTACCTTATCTTTTTGGGAAAAATTAAGAAGTATTTTGTGAAAATGCAAAATCTGCCCTTCAGTTATTTTGAAGGTTTTCCAATTATCAAAGATTCTCCCTAGCAAATCAGCGTATCCTGCCACCTCCTCCGCATCCCTTCCCTTGGGAGGTGTTGATTTCAAGCCAGCAATAAGTCTAGCTACTTCATCATCAGACATTTTTGAGCCTTCAATACGAGTAGATGCTCCTGTGCTGGTAATTAGAACGCTCCTTTTGAGCCTGCCCAGTGTTTGGGGACTAAGCCTTAGACTGCCTTTCCATAACCCCTTAAACTCATCTATTTGGGTTATCTTTTGGAGTATTTTTTGGCTTAAAATAGCCCTTTTCGCAAATCTATTTTCCATATTGTTATTAGATATAAATTAACTATATCTAATTATAGCTAAATGTATCTAAAAGTCAAGTATCGCTGTTTTTCGTAACATTTATATGCTCTAATTATAACATTTATGTTACATTTAGCCGACTAAAACGGAGGTAATAACGCAAAAAACACCATTTAAGGTGTTTCTGCTTCAAGCAAATCAAAATCTTTTGCGATTAGTCCGAGTCTATGCATGCCCTTGTACAAGAGGCACGGCTACAGATTATTTTGCTCGGTTTTTCCTGTGTATAACTTTTCTCAATTCCTCAACAATAACTATTGAAAAGGCGACAGTGATAATAATAAGCCAGTCTTTTCCATTCAGGGGAACTGTCCGCAAAACTTTCTGAAAAAATGGATTGTAAACTGCCAATAATTGAAGCCCAATGACAATGCCCGTGGCTCCAACCAAAAATTTATTGGAAAGGGGATTGGAGGTGAAAATTGATTTAATTTGAGAACGGCAATTCCAAGCGTTAAACCATTGAAAGACCGCCAAGGTCGTAAGAGAGATTGTCCACGCTTTATGCAAGTCTGTCTGATAATTTTGGCTGAAAAGAAACAGCGTTCCAATCGCCATCGGAAGTGCCATAATAAACATTCTTAAAACCATTAACTTGTCCACAAAACCTGATTTCTTTTGAGTGAATTTCTTTCTCAGAAGATTATTTCCTTTCGGTTCCATCGCCAAGGCCACATCAAGAAATCCGTCTGTCACTAGATTAAGCCACAAGATTTGGGCAGCTAAAATGGGCAACGGAAATCCCAAAAGAATCGCTCCGATTATAGTCATCACCTCTCCGAGGCTGGTAGAAAACAAATATAAGATAACTCTTTTGATAGTTTTGTAGATATTTCTTCCTTCTTCCACGCCAGAAACAATACTTCCGAAATTATCATCTAAGAGAACTATATCGGAGGCTTCTTTGGCGACTTCCGTCCCGATTTTTCCCATCGCTACGCCTACATCAGCCGAAGTCAATGACAAAGCGTCATTCACTCCGTCTCCAGTCATCGCTACCGTCTTCCCTGCCAATTTATACGCATTGATTATTTTTAATTTATGGAGGGGAGTCACTCTGGAAAAAACGCTTACCTTTTCCAGATGTTCTGCCAACTCCTGCTCGGTCATCTTGTCAATTTCCTTTCCCTCAAGAATCACATCCCCTCTTCTAAAAATTCCGACTTCTTCAGCAATAGCTTTAGCGGTAACCTTATGATCTCCTGTTATCATAACCAGTTTAATGTCCGCCGATTCCACTCTGCTTACCGCTTCTCTGACTTCAACTCTTGGCGAATCTTCAATACCCAGAAAGCCGATAAAATCAAGCGATGATAACGTTTCAGGAATTCTATTTTCCCTTTCCAACTTTTTCATTCCCAAAGCCACCACT
>JAZDKA010000011.1:0-18017 GCA_043803385.1 Patescibacteria group bacterium
AGGTTTATTATCGAATTGCCGGTGGAACAGCCGAAGAACGCATAGCGTGAAACGCATAACGCGAAACGCAAATTATTTTCAAGCTTTAAATCCGGTTTGGTCGGATTTTTTGATTTGATAATTTTAGCGAAAAAGTGTAGAATATCCGAGTTGAATTAATTTAAAAATATTTCAAATAAATGGGGAAAAGAGAAATAATAATCGCCAAACATTCCGGATTTTGCTTTGGCGTAAAGCGGGCAGTTGAAATAGTGGAAAAGGCCCTTGAGGAAGGGAAAAAGCCTTATTGCGTTGGACATTTAATACACAATAATCAGGTGATAAAAATGCTCGGCGATAAAGGGATGATTACAGTTGATAGCATTGATGAAGTTCCTCTCGGAAGTCTTATGGTGATAAGAAGCCATGGTATGCCGCTAAAAGATATTGAAAAAGCTAAGAAGAAAAAGATTAAGATTTTAGACGCGACTTGCCCATTCGTCAAAAAAGCCCAGCTGGCCGCCCAGGATTTTTATAAAAAAGGATATGATATCGTGATTTGCGGAGATCCAAATCACGCGGAAGTCGTTGGGATAAATTCCTGGATCAAGAATTCGGGAAATGTCGTGAAAAAAGCAGATGAAGCGGGAAAAATAAAATTTAAAAAAGGCACTGTCGGAGTTTTGAGCCAGACGACGGAAAAAAATGAGCTTCTGAAAAAAACCGCGGAGGAAATTTTGAAATCCGGAGTTAAAAACATCGTGGTTGAAAATACGATTTGCCTCGATAGCCAGGAAAAAAAGAAGGAAATGAAAAAATTAGCTGAAAAAGTTGATACTATGATAATTATCGGAGGAAAATTTTCCAGCAATACTAAAAAACTTTTCGAATTAAGCAAAAAAATCTGCAAAAATTCGCATCATATTGAAACAGAAAAAGAACTTAAGAAAGAGTGGTTTTCGAAATCAAAGAAAATCGGAATTGCTGCCGGCGCTTCCACGGCCGATTTTCTGATCAATGATGTGGTAAAAAGAATAAAAGAACTGTAATTTTTATATTAGGACTTACGCATTTGTCTCTGCCAAGGCCGTTGCTCCGGCGCGATGCCGGACAATTCTGTAATCGCGCCTCCGAAAACAGCTTGCCATAACCAAATGCGTAAGTTATGAATATTAGAATGAAAAAATATAAATCAAGAGTGGTAAAAGTTGGCCCATATCTTTTGGGTGGAGATAATCCGATAAGAGTGCAATCTATGTGCAATACTGATACGCGCGATGTAGGAGCGACAGTGAAACAGATTTTGGCATTGGAAAAAGTGGGATGCGAAATTATTCGAGTAGCGGTTCCGGATATGGTGGCCGCCAAAGCGGTTGGAAAAATTAAGAAAAAAATCCATATTCCGCTGGTAGTTGATATTCATTTTAATTATAAATTAGCGCTTGAATGCGTCACACAAGGTGCGGACAAAATCAGAATCAATCCGGGAAATATAGGATCAAGGGAAAAAGTGGAAGCAGTAGTAAAAGCCTGTAAGGTGAAAAAAATTCCAATAAGAATTGGAGTTAATGCTGGGTCAATTGAAAATGATTTACTGGAAAAATATGGAGCCACGCCTAAGGCAGCAGTGGAATCCGCTCTTCGCCACGTTAAAATTTTAGAAGACTTAAATTTTCATGATATTCTTATTTCCATTAAATTCAGCGATGTGCCAAGAATGGTTGAGGGATATCGGTTATTAGCGAAGAAAGTTAATTATCCATTGCATTTAGGAGTGACAGAAGCTGGAACGCCGTATGTGGGAATAATAAAGAGCACTTTGGGAATAGGAATATTGTTAGATGAAGGAATTGGGGCGACGATCCGAGTTTCCCTTACGGCTGATCCTTGCGAAGAAATCAGACCGGGTTTTGAGATATTGAAAGCTTTGGGTCTTCGAAAATATGGGCCGGAAATGATTTCTTGTCCCACTTGTGGAAGAACCGAAATCGATTTAATCGGTCTTGCAGGAAAAGTAGAAAAAGTCTTGGAGGGAATCGATAAGCCGATAAAGGTGGCGGTGATGGGATGCGTAGTAAACGGTCCCGGAGAAGCGCGCGAAGCTGATATTGGCATCGCCGGAGGAAAAAATGCCGGAGCGATTTTCGTGAAAGGAAAAGTTATCAAATCCGTTCCGGAGAACAAAATCCTGCCGGAGCTTTTGAGGGAGATTAGAAAGATAATTTAAATAATATTATGGCTATAATAAAAACCAAGAAATTTATTTTGCGTCCATTTAAGATGTCAGACGCCAAAGGAGTAGTCAAAGCTATTAATAACAGGACAATTGCCAGAAATACGCTGACCATTCCATATCCCTATAAATTAAAAGATGCAAAAGAGTGGCTGAAAAAATCATTGCCACAAAATAAAAGAAAAATTATTGTTAATTTTTGCGTTGAAATCGACGGCAAAGTCGCTGGTTCCATTGGGCTTCATAAAATAATAAAAGAACACAAAGCGGAATTGGGATATTGGTTGGCGGAAAAATATTGGGGAAAGGGATTAATGACAAAAATCGTAAAACAAATGACTGAATTCGGATTTAATAAGTTGAAGCTCAAGAGAATTTTTGCTTTTACGCATCCTTTCAATAAAGCTTCAATGAGAGTGTTAGGAAATAATGGATTCAAACTTGAAGGAATTATTAGAAAAAATATTAAAAAAAGTAATAAGTTTCTCGATTCTTATCTTTTTTCGAAAATAAAATAGCCGAAGTTGTTATATGAATATAAACCATGGCTTTATACCCACATACCAGTATGTAGGTGTAGGTTTAAAATTATCGGTATCTTTAAAAACTTAAATTCTATGCCATAGCAGTAAATTTAAGTTATTGTCTATTTGAGAAAATACTAGTAAGTGAAAGTTCAAGAATTTATAGCTATTGACAGGTTTTTGGCATATGCTATACTTTACTTAGGTAAAGTATTTTTATTTGTGAGGCAATTATATGGAAAAGTGGGATAATCGAAAAACTAAAGATTTAATTGAAATTGTTTTGGCTCTAAAAAGCGAAAAAGAGGCTAAAATGTTCCTTCGCGATCTTATGACAGAAAAGGAGCTTCTTGAGCTTGGCAACCGCTGGAAAGCGGCTAGAATGCTCTCGGAGAAGATTTCTTATCCTGAAATCCAAAAGGAAACAGGCTTGAGTTCCAGAACTATCGCTCGAATTTCCAAATGGCTAAAAAATGGCAAAGGCGGATATAGACTAGCTTTAAATAAGATCAAACATCATAACTATCTAAAGCAACGAAAATTGCCAAGGATGGTTAGTTTTTAATTCATATAAATTTCTTGAAAATTATCCGTCCTTGGTAATCAGGGACTGTTTTGTGTATGCGAAACACATTATATTTTCAAGGAGAACATCATGATTGAAGTAGCGGATTTGGAAAGTGTCAAGAGTTATTGGAAGAAACTGGTTGATCTATACGTAGAATGTTTTGCTGAACCACCGTGGTACGAAGTAATCAGTATCAGGGATGCAGAAGAGTGGTTTAGAGAGATGCTTATTTATCCGAAGAATACGTCTTTGATATTTATACGAGACGGCATTTCTATCGGAGCAACATTCGCTTTTCCTCTTCTTTACAAACAGGATGTAGCGGCGTATCTGAATGGCAATATTTCCCAAGAAGATACTCTGTATTTTGCGGAAATATTCGTTGAAAAAAGATATCGGAATAAAAGCATCGGCACCTTGCTGTATGGAAGAACATTGGAATTGGGAAAGAGCAAGGGGTTTACTCATGCTGTAGTGAGAACTAACTTTAGCTCAAAGATGTTTCCTATCCTTGAAAAAGATGGTTTTGAAACTATTGGAGAGCAAAATGTCACCTCCCTCAAAGAAATAGAGGGAAAAAGGATCGAGATTCCTGATAAAAGAGGAATATTTCTCAAAAAACTGTAATAAATAAGGAGGCGGATGAATCTATCTGCCTCCCCAATAATAATTAGGTGAAAATTTATGAAAAAAGATAAGAAAATATTATTTGTCGTGGCCACTCATGGTAATGAAAAAATTGGACTGGAAGTTGTGGAAAGATTGAAGAGAATCGGTTATGAAAAATATTTTGATTGTCTTGTCGCAAATCCGAAAGCGTTTCAAAAGAATACGCGATTCGTTGATGCAGATCTCAATCGTTCTTATCCGGGGAAAAAATATTCAAAGTTCTATGAAAAGAGAAAAGCTTTTTCGAATTTAACTATCGAAAAAAAATATAAATATGTGATTGATTTTCACGAGGCTTCAAAGGGGGAGAACGATTTCGTTATTATTCCAAGAGAGAAATTATCAAAAAAATTTCCATTACAATATATTGATCTAGATAGGGTGCTACTATGGCCGGATCCCAAAGGACCAATGAGCCAGGTTCTTGCTAGCGCTATTGAATTGGAGTTCGGAATGAAGAATAGGGAAAGAGAGGAAGTAATTTCAGTTGCGTTCAAAATTGCAAAGAAATTTATTGAAAAGATAAAAAATGAAAAATTCCGGAGTACTGATTTGCGCAACAAGGAAATATATTATGTCTATGGAAATTTAACGCAAAAAGAATTTTCAGGAGATATGAATTTCCTTGTCGATTTCGAAGAAGTTGAAATAAATGACGAATTATTTTTTCCACTCTTGGTCAAACAGTATATAAAATATGGAATCGTTTGCTATAAGATGAAAAAAATTCAATAAAGGAAGGCGAAATCGCCTTCCTTTTAAAATTGCCAGTATTCTGTATTTAAAAAACTTAAATTCTATGCTATAGCATAGAATTTAAGTTTAGTGTTTTTTGTGATAAAATATTAGTAGCATTGCAATAGCACGGTATTAATTAATAAAAATATTTAAAATGAAAGATAAAAATAAAATAGCGAAAATTATTTTCAAGAGTATTTTGATTGCTGGCGGAATTGCTATTCTGGCTGTTTCTCCAAGCCCAAGACTTGCTTCCACGATTATTCCTAATCTGATAAAACTTGCTTTCTATAAAATAAGAAATAAAAAAGAAAAGAAAAGATTTTATGATACTTTTTATTATCTTAGAAATAAGGGACTGATAAAAATGGAATACGAAGGAAAACAATTACATATTTCATTAACCGAAGAAGGAAAAAGAAAAGCAGAAAAATATCAAATTGATGATTTGGAAATTAAAAAACCAAGAAAATGGGATAAAAGATGGAGAGTTTTGATTTTTGACATTAAGGATAAACAAAAAATAAAAAGAGAATCGCTTCGGGGAAAAATAAAAGAGTTGGGATTATTCCAGCTCCAAAAGAGCGTATGGGTTTGTCCGTATGATTTCAAGAAAGAAATGGATATGTTAAGAAACTTTTTCAATTTTAAAAATAGTGAGATGAAAGTAATAGATGCCTACGAAATAGAAGATGACGAGGAATTAAAAGCATTCTTTGGTCTGAATTCAAAGAAATAAATAAAACTTAAATTATATGCTATAGCAGTAAATTTAAGTTAAGTTGTTTTTGAATAGGATATTAATTAGGGTGTTAATATAGTATTAGTTAGGTTTGAAATAGCGGTCGTCTTGACATTTTGGGCATGACTCGCTACAATACACAATCCTTTTCTTGAAAGTAAGAGCATGTATTGATGGTAGATTAACTGCGTTAGGGATAAGCATGTGGGCTTATTCCGAGGCTATAACTCACCCTATCATTACTTGTAAAAATGTTCGTCATAATTCGAACTTTCGAGAACTGGTACTTTCCGGGGCAGGCGGAGAGCAGATAATAACGATAGTCTAACTGTGCTAGGGCGGCGTGTGGGCTATACCCGAGGCCGGACTGGTCCTCTTATTATTTGAAAAAAACAAGCATTGCTTTTTGAAAGAAATATAAGCAAGGAGAGTGGACTTCTTGTTCTAGATTTTCTTTCTTCTGGCACTTGCCATGCTCATTCCAAAAGGAGGAGCATCATGAAAGTTTTATTTGATGATTTAATCAGTGTAATGGTTGCAAACGACGGCCGCGGATGGCATACCGTCGAACTTATGACGGCGCCAGAAGTTGTGCAAAAAATAAAGGACGTGGTGACACTCCTACGTGAAAAACTTCTGTCAAAGCGCATAAGCCATAAGATTTGCATCGGTGTGCAGTTTGAACTTACATGCACTGACTTGCACGAGAACGAGATAGCCAGTTTTTCAGAGAAGACCCGGGATCTTAGCCTGAATCCAAATGTGAAATTTTCTTTCGCTCTGAATCTGGGAGAAAAAGAGAAAAAATTCTACGTGATTTGGCCAAGGGCGAAAATCGGATATGAATTGTCGCTGAAAGTTTTCGGCTTAGGCGACAAACCTGATATCAAGTTCAAATCAGCCAGCAATTTGTATCTGGCTGCGGTGCTGGCTTCACTGATAAAGAGAGCACTGACAGATGAAGCCGACGAACTAGCAGAACAATCAAAGCAAATAAGGGGGCTAGCGTCGGAATTTTAACGTATCGGGAGGAAAATTGGCATAACGTCGGACTTAGTTAGTTTAAGTCCGACTTTTTTTATTTTGAAATATTTGACATGATTTACCAATAGTATATAATCAATGTATACCTACCCGGTAGGTCATAATAAGTTTAAAGTTGAAGGTACAAAATTAAAAGTTTTATGAGAGAAGATAAGGAAATATTAACAGCATTAAAGAAGGCGCAGAGCCATTTGGGAAATGTAATAAAAATGGTCGAAGATGGTAAATATTGCATAGACATTCTCCAGCAGAATCTGGCGGTAATAGGGCTTTTGAAATCTGCTAATGGCAAAGTTTTTACCAGGCATTTGAATAGCTGTTTTATTACTGCGATGAAAGGAACAAACGAAAGAAAGAAAAAACAGATGATCGAAGAAATTTTAAAAATTAACAAGCTTTCAAAATGAAAAAATTGAAGAAAATAACTTATTCCATATTCATCCTGTTTATCGCACTGCTGGTAAGCGGTTCGCTTTTGTGTTTTTCTGCTATCGGCGCGAATGCTTCTATGAAAAGTATGGCAATGGCAAAATATGATTCATCGGCATTTGCGATGCAGCATAGTCCGGTAAAATCTTCAGTTCCGGAATGCTGCATTAACCGGGGAAATAATGAAAAAGCGAATATCGGTTCAAATTTTGATTTTCAGGAAAAGATAATTGTATCCAATGCCGACAATATTAATCCGGATTCTCTATCAAACAATGAAAATAATATTCTTGTTTCCCTTTCTGATACTTCTCCTCCCGGGAGAGAATCTTTATCTTCAGTTATAAAAATAGAATAGGCCGCATTTTTGCCGCAAAGAATCCTTGTGCTATATTAAGGGTATCTTTGTAGTTGTGTTTTTAAGCATTAAAAAATAAAAAAATGCGAAAAATTATTATTCCAATCAAAGGAATGCACTGCAAGTCTTGTGAATTGCTGATTGAAGAAAACGTCTCGAAAATTCCCAATGTGCACAAAGCAGATGCAATCTACAAAAAATCGATTCTTGAAGTTTATCATTACAATCATCTAAATCCCGATATGAATCAAATTGAGGAATCGGTAAGAAGCGCCGGTTATGACATCGGGCAGGATGAAAAGAAGGGGTTAATTAGCAAAAATCCGAGCGATTACAAAGATTTGGGAATAGCTTTTTTATTCCTCGTCGGGCTTTATTTTATCCTCAAGAATTTCGGAATATTGAGTTCAAATTTCGGATTTTCTTCGGCTAATCCATCAAGTCTTTCCGTTGTGTTTTTAGTCGGGCTTACTGCCGGGATTTCAACTTGCATGGCGCTGGTCGGAGGTTTAGTTTTGGGAGTATCAGCCAGACATTCTGAAAAACATCCGGAAGCGACGCCGCTCCAAAAATTCAGGCCCCATCTCTTCTTCAATATGGGAAGAATCTTGCTCTTTACTTTGTTTGGAGGAATTCTCGGATCTTTGGGATCAGTGTTTCAATTTTCCAGTTTAACGCTCGGCATTATTACTATTGTAGTCGGCGCCGTGATGCTGATTGTCGGATTTCAATTAACGGAAATTTTCCCGTTTCTTAATCGAATCAAAATTACTCTTCCTAAGTTTATCAGCAAGAAAGTAGGAGCAAATAGACACGAGAAAGAATACAGCCATAAAAGTTCCATGCTTCTTGGGGGAATGACATTTTTCCTTCCTTGTGGGTTTACTCAGGCGATGCAGCTCTATGCCATCAGCACTGGAAGTTTCCTGACCGGCGCGCTGGTTATGGGAACATTTGCTCTGGGAACAGCTCCCGGACTTTTGGGAATCGGAGGATTGACGGCGGTTGTTAAGGGAATATTTGCCAGAAGATTTTTCAAATTCGCGGGAATTCTGGTAATTTTCTTTTCCCTATTCAATATTTCCAATGGGTATAACCTTACCGGCTGGCAGATCGGTTCACAGTCCGCAGTTAATAATTCACAGAGTACTTCAGGGCAAGATCCCAATGTCACGCTCCAAAATGGAGTTCAAATAGTGAAAATGACCCAATCAGCTCAAGGTTATTCTCCGAAAACATTTACCATCAAAAAGGGAATTCCGGTTAAGTGGACGATAGATGCGCAGGAGCCTTATTCTTGCTCCAGCACTATTACAATTTCAAAACTTAACATAACGAAGCGGTTAACAAAAGGCGAGAATGTTATAGAGTTTACTCCAACTGAAATTGGAGCGCTTAAATTTTCCTGTTCAATGGGAATGTATACCGGAGTATTCAATGTGGTTGATGACCAAGGCAACGGCGCAACTTCAAGCGAGTTAAATAACGCGACGAAAAGTTCCGGCGGTTGCGGGGGATCAACTGCAAGCGGAGGCGGTTGCGGCGGGGGCGGCAGTGCGGGTGGAGGATGCGGCGGATGCGGCGGAGGAAAACCGGTAGTGCCAAATGCAGGAAAAACCGAACAAATTAATCCCGCTCCAAGCACGAATAGTCCAAGCGCTTCTTCGGATGCAAGCGAGCAGGTGCTGAAAACTTCCTATACGCTCAATAATGACATTCAGCCGAATACCTTCACGGTTAAAGCCGGTGTTCCAGTCAGACTTTTGGTGGATGTGAAAGAAGACGGACAAGGATGCATGAGTACTATTATGGTGCCGGGACTGTATAACACTCCCGAATATCTGCAGAAGGGAAAAACAATTGCCATGGCTTTCACGCCAGCCAAAAAAGGCGATTATCAAATCACCTGCGCGATGGGAGTGCCGAGAGGAGTAATTAAAGTAAATTAAAATAGTTAGGGTTTGCGCATTTGCTATAGACAGCGCGCAAACCTATATTAATCAAGCGCAATACTATATTTTTTAGCCTAGGCTATAAAAAATAGTATTGATAAAATAATTATGGAAAAAATTAGAATCAAAATAGACAATATGACTTGCGAAGCTTGCATCAAATTGTCCAAGTCGAGAATTTCCAAGATAGAAGGCGTAAAAGATGTTAGAATAAGCGATATAGGCGGCGAAACTGAAATTATGGCCGACAGGGATATATCCATTGAGGAAATTCAAAAAGCATTGGCCGGAACGGATTACAAAATAATTAAGCTTTAAAACTTTAAAAATATGAGAACAATTAATTTATCGCTTATTGGTATGCATTGTTCATCATGCGCGGCTATAATTGAACGATCGCTCCGGAAAGTGCTGGGAGTAAAGCAAGCGAATGTAAATTTTGCGGCGGAAAAAGCAGCGATTGTTTTTGATGAAAATATTTCCAGCATCGCGGATCTTGTTAACGCCGTGGATAAAGCGGGATATAAAGCGGAAGAAGTAAAAGCAGATGACACTGAATATGAAACTAGGAAGAGAAAGCAAATTATGAGAGATTATTACAATAAATTCACGTTCAGTTTGATCTTATCCTTGCCGATGATTTACTTTATGTTCCTGGATTTTTTCAAATGGCTTCCGGGAGGAAAATCGCTCGCTCCGTTTATTGGAATCGTTTCTTTGATCCTGACTATCCCGGTCCAGTTTATTGTCGGCGCCGGATTTTATAAAGGAATGTGGTCCAGCCTCAAAATGAAAACGTTCAATATGGACAGTTTGATCGCCATCGGAACTTCCACCGCATTTTTCTACAGTCTGGTTAATTTTGTTGTTTACTTTTTGAAAACCGGGTCAATTATCGGTTTGGATGGAATGAAAATTCCGGATTTGTATTTTGAAACAGCAGCTTTCCTGATTACTTTTGTAATTTTGGGAAAATGGCTGGAAGCGAGAACTAAGGGAAAAACTTCGGACGCGATAAAAAAACTGATGGGACTTCAGGCGAAAACAGCGCGAGTCGTACGAGGCGGAAATACGCTAGACATTCCGGTCGGAGAAGTAGTTCATGGCGATATAATTGTCGTCAGGCCGGGAGAGAAAATTCCAGTAGACGGAAAGGTCAAGAGCGGTTCTTCCTCAATCGATGAGTCTATGATTACTGGAGAAAGCATTCCGGTTGAGAAAAATGCTGGAGATAATGTTACTGGAGGAACGGTCAATAAGACCGGAAGCTTCCAGTTTGAAGCGACGAAGATCGGAAGTGAAACGGCACTGGCGCAAATTATAAGATTGATTGAGGAAGCGCAAGGTTCAAAAGCTCCGATCCAGAATTTTGCGGATCGGATTTCCGCTTGGTTCGTGCCGGCAGTAATCGGAATCGCAATTCTGACATTTGTTATCTGGTTTTTCTTTTTGGGAGCGGGGCTGACGTTTTCACTAATGGCATTCACGGCGGTTATCGTCATTGCTTGTCCCTGCGCTTTGGGACTGGCTACTCCGACATCGCTTATGGTTGGGACCGGAAAAGGCGCTGAATATGGAATTCTGGTCAAGGGCGGAGAACCGCTTGAAGCGGCGTGCAAAATAAATGCTATCGTATTTGACAAGACCGGAACTATCACTAAAGGAAAGCCGGAAGTGACTGATATTGTCAGCCTAAGCGGCAGCGATGAAGATGATATTCTTGCGCTGTCAGCCGGATTAGAAAAACAATCAGAGCATCCTTTGGCTGAAGCGATTTATAATTATGCCACCGAGGAAGATATCAGTTTTTCCGAAGCCACAGATTTCAAAGCCATTCTGGGGCATGGCGTTGGAGGAACGATAAACGGAAAGAAATATTATTTTGGAAACCGGAAATTGATGCTAGATGTTGTTCATCTCGAAGTCGGAAAAGCGGATAGAAAACTCAAAAGATTGGAGGAACAGGGAAAAACCGCGATGCTTCTGGCTAGCCAAGAAGAAATTTTGGGAATAGTAGCGGTGGCAGATACGGTAAAAGAAACTTCAAAAGAAGCGATTGAGAAACTTAAGAAAATGGGAGTTGTAGTATATATGATTACCGGAGATAATGCCCTAACGGCCAAAGCGATAGCACAGCAAGTTGGGATTGACAATGTTCTAGCTGAAGTGCTTCCTGAAGACAAAGCCAATGAAGTGAAAAAATTACAAAGCACAGGCAAGAAGGTTGCAATGGTGGGAGACGGAATCAATGACGCGCCAGCGCTCGCGCAAGCGGATCTTGGAATCGCGATGGGTTCGGGCACGGATGTGGCGATGGAAACCGGAGGAATCGTAATTATGAAAAGCGACCTTCGGGATGTCGCGACCTCTATCCAATTGTCAAAAGAAACGATGGGAAAAATAAAGCAGAATATGTTCTTTGCCTTGTTCTATAATGTTATCGGTATTCCGATCGCGGCGAGAGTTTTTGTGGGGTTTGGATTGATTTTAAAGCCGGAACTGGCGGGACTGGCAATGGCATTGAGTTCTATTTCCGTCGTCAGCAATTCGTTACTGCTCCGCTATTTCCGTCCCGGAAAGAAAAATTATCTTTCCATGGTAGCTCCAATCATAATGGTTTTGCTGTTCAGCTTCGCGTTCTTTGAATTTGCCAAATTCAGTTCGGGAATGGAAAATAGTATAACGCCATAAATTATTTATGTAGCTGACTATTTTTAGATAAGACTAGTAAAATTACCTAAGTTAATAAATTAAAATAAATCAATATGGAAGAAGAAATAAAAAAAGAAGTATCTTCTAGAAAAGAAGCGCCGAAAAAGAAAATGGCAGTAAGCAAAAGTATTATCATTGCCGGTATTTTTCTGCTGCTGGTCGCGGGCAGTTATTTTTATGCCCAAAGCAAAAAAGGAATTTTGGGTCAGGACGCGATAAAGGCAAAAGTGGAAAACTATGTCAAAGATAATTTGATCCAGCCGGGAACGGATTTTAAAATTACTAAAATTGAGAAACAAGGATCGCTGTATAAGTTTACTTTTTCCGTCGGCACGCAGGAAATAATTGCTTACGCGACCAATGACGGAAAGAATTTTTTCCCGCAAGCGATCAATATGGATGAAAAAAAAGATAGCGTAGCTTCCTCAAATTCAAGTGTAGCAACCGAAGCTTCAGTTAAAAAAGCTATTCCGGATGTGGAATTATTCGTGATGAGCCAGTGCCCGTATGGAATCCAGGCGGAAAAAGGTTTGTTACCAGTGATTCAAAAACTCGGCTCCAAAATAAATTTCAAATTAGAATTCGTTGATTATATCCTGCACGGGAAAAAAGAATTCGATGAAAACTTAAACCAATATTGCATCCAAAAAGAAGAAGCGGGTAAACTCGATAATTATTTAAACTGTTATACCGTTTCGGGAGATTCTGCCAAATGCCTGGCACAAGCAAATATTAATAAATCAAAAATTACTTCTTGCGTAAGCGAAACGGATAAAAACTTTGGTTTGACCCAGAAATTCAATAGCGGCGGATCAAATCCTCCTTTCGAATTGAACAAAGATACGAATGATAAATATGGCGTGAAAGGTTCGCCGACGCTGGTTGTGAATGGAACGACTATTGACGCGGGCCGGGACTCGGCCAGCATGCTCAAGGCAATTTGTTCCGGATTTAATAATCCGCCGGCTGAATGCAGCGCGACATTATCTTCAACTTCTCCATCTGCCGGATTTGGGGAAGGAACGGCCGCGGCCAGTTCCTCTCCGGCATCATGCCACTAAGGATTGTTTCAGATAAATTAAAATATTCCGTGTTCATACTTTCGAGTATGAAAGTGTTTGGCTATATTATAATTGTAAAATTTGCCCTTGCCCCGCACTAATTTTCTGAAAATTTTTATAAAGAATACTAGTTTTTTGTACGCATGTATATTTATTAATAAAAATGGCTATTTTTAGCAATAATAAATCAGAAATTTAGTGCGGGGTTGACAGATTTTCTGGGCTTGCTAGAATGAATTCACGTGTTAATTTTAGTGTTAAGAAGTTAAGAAAAACAATTTGAGAAATCAGATTATAAAATCTAAGTGCAAAAGCGGATGAAACGTTAGCTTTTTTATTGCCTAACTTTTAATTCGCTTGAGGGCGATTTTTTTGTTTCTCGAAATCTTTACGAAATTACGAATTTAATACGAATTTACGAAAATCTGAATTCGTATATTCGTAAAGCATAGCGTATTAGTATTTTCGTAAAGTTAGTCTTTATTTAATGCTGAAACCAGTGCGCATAATAAATCTGTTATATGCCTACAAGTTTCCGCATCAAATGTATCTTCACAACTGAACAAAGGTCATCACAAATTTCTTGGTGTTATAATGCCAGCGGGAATGCGCATCGGGAAAATGAGTGATAGTCAAGCAGCCAATGCGTAGCATTGGCAATAGGTTAAAAAAATCTTAAAATGTGTAGTTAGGAATAAGCCCCATTGAATACCGCTTCGCGGTAATTTTGCTAGCGCAAAATAATTCAACGGGGTAAATTAAGTGATTCTTAACTGCTAATTCTTGTCCGCCGATAAAGCGGACTCAAAAAATTAGAAAGGTTACTTTAACGCGTATGGTGGATGCCTTGACTCATGCGAGCGAAGAAGGGCGTAGCAGGTTGCGATAAGCCTCGGGGAGCTGCCAAGCAAGCTTTGATCCGGGGATTTCCGAATGTGTCAACACTCGCCACACCTATTGCCTAAATTATTTATTATTAGCAAATAAGTATATATAGATTTTATATATTTATTTACTTTCAGAGTATTATTCTGGCAATAGGTGTGGCGAATCATTAACTGAATTCATAGGTTAATGAAGCAAACCCTGGGAATTGAAACATCTTAGTACCAGGAGGAAAAGAAATCGAAGAGATTCCGTCAGTAGTGGCGAGCGAAAGCGGAACAGCCTTTCAGTCTTTAGCATTAATGTTAATCAAACGTCTCTGGAAAGAGCGGCCATAGAGGGTGATAGCCCCGTAGATGAAAACATTTTTGTGGAACTAAGTCTGAGACAAGTAGGGCGGGACCGGAGAAATCCCGTTTGAAGATGGGAGCACTATTCTTCCAAGGCTAAATATTGCATGAGATCGATAGCGAACTAGTACCGTGAGGGAAAGGTGAAAAGCATCCCGGTGAGGGAGATGAAATAGTATCTGAAACCATGCGCTAACTAAGAGTTGGAGCCGCCACACCTATTCCAGTAATGATTTGTGGTTATTGAAAGTCGAAAGGCGAAGCCGCCTAACGGCTCAGATTATCAATAATTATAAAGTTTTTATTTGAATAGGTGTGGCGGTGACAGCGTGCTTTTTGCAGAACGAGCCAACGAGTTAGTTCTATACGGTTTGTATAAGGAGCGAAATCTCTGGATACATAGTGAAAGCGAGCGTTAATAGCGCGAAAATATATCGTATGGACTAGACCCGAAGCCAGGCGAGCTACACTTGAGCAGGGTGAACGCTGGGTAACACCAGCGGGAGGCCCGCACCCACTAGTCGTGCAACTCTAGGGGATGACTTGTGTGTAGAGGAGAAATTCCAATCGAGCTTGGCAATAGCTGGTTCTCTCCGAAATAGCTTGAGGGCTAGCGTTGTTTAAATTGAATGTGAGAGGTAGAGCTACTGAATGAGAATTCGCGGTTCGCCGTAGAGTTCTCAATCAAACTCCGAATTCTTGCATTTTTACAACAGCAGTCAGAAATCCGGCGCTAAGGTCGGATCTCAAAAGGGAAACAGCCCAGATCATCATCTAAGGTCCCAAAATCTATATTAAGTGGAGAAGGAAGTGAAGTTTCTTAAACACCTAGGAGGTTGGCTTAGAAGCAGCCATCCTTTAAAGAGTGCGTAATAGCTCACTAGTCTAGAGACTTTGCGCCGAAAATTCAACGGGGCTAAAATATAGTACCGAAGATATGGGATTGTGAATTTCATTGAGGAAAAAAAATAAAAAAAATGTGTCCAAGTTGCGTGGAAAAATAAGACTGATTTCTAGGTCGGAGGTGGAAGTCCTCTAACACGCATTAAATCTCATAATGCTCTTTGTCGAGGAGGCAGAGCTATGAAAGTTGCGAAGCAGATTTCTCTATATCACCGCCTGATTTTCTTTGGTAACCGGTGCCAAAGGAATAAGGTGCAGTGTGAACAGAATCTGTGTGGCATGAGATTCCTTGGGCACATAATCTTTTTCTCGGCGAGTCAATGATTCGCCTCTTCAATGAAATTCACAATCGGTAGGAGAGCGTTCCATAAACACTGAAGCCAAAGGCGTGAGCCATGGTGGAGCTTATGGAAGTGAGAATGTTGGCATGAGTAACCACAATGCGGGTGAGAACCCCGCACACCGAAAGTTCAAGGTTTCCTGGGCAATGGCGATCATCCCAGGGTTAGTCGGGCCTAAGGCGAGGCCGAAAGGCGTAGTCGATGGACACACGGTTAATATTCCGTGACTATTATTAGCTTGTAAATGAGGGGACGTAGTTTAGTAAATTGCGCATCCTATTGGATTGATGTCCTTGTTTTGAGGAGGCTGTGCAGGAAAATCCGCATAGCAATACTCCAAGAAATGAGGCGAATCCCGAGTTACTCGGGAGAAGGCAATCGAGCAAATTACCGGGAAAAACCTCTATGCAGCGCTTTGCGCTGATCTAATAATATCCGTACTTAAAACCGACACAGGTGAACTGGGCGAGTAGCCTAAGGTGAACGAGAGAACCTTCGTTAAGGAACTCGGCAAAAAAGCTAGACGTAAGTTCGCGAAATGTCTCGCCCCGATGCAAATCGGGGCCGCAGCGAAAGTTGCCCAAGCGACTGTTTACCAAAAACACAGGTCTCTGCAAACCCGCAAGGGGAAGTATAGGGGCTGACGCCTGACCAGTGCTGGAACGTTAACGAAAGCGGTGCAAGCCAATTTCCGAAGCGCCAGTGAACGTCGGCGATAACTATAATCGTCCTAAGGTTACAACGATTTTGGCTTAAATAAAGCAAAAAGTCGTTGTAAGGACTGGGACGATTAAAAAAATGATAAACGGAAAAAGAATAGCTGCTTCATTCTATAGTAATATAGAGTTGGTCCTAAAATACATGGCTATATGCTGAGAAGTTCTGCTCAAAGGCGGGGCGATCAGCAGGGAAGACTCCGATATAGTTTCGGAGAACCCTCAGATACCACACGCCATGCTTCCAATAGATTAAAGGAAGAAGATATGGTACATCGCGAAAGGAAGCGATCAGCGAAATTCCTTGTCAGGTAGAAAGGGTTAGTATTTGCCTGAATGTCGTGGTAACATGATATAAGTAAATTGGCTAATAACGGTGAAACCTAAATCCACCAGTTGGTGGACATGGCAATACCGTGGGAAGTCCTAGTGACCCCGTAACGACTGAGGCGAAAGCCGAGATCTCGAATAATTAATCGGGATAATACGCCAGCGCTTATCTAGCAACAAAAACAAATGGATTTTGCTTCTTATATTTCAGGTTTTATCGATGGAGAAGGATGCTTTTCAGTATCATTCAACTTTCGAGAAAAACTAAAAACTAAAATTGAAGTTCGTCCAAGTTTCTCAATCGGACAAAATAGCAAAAGTTTGGAAATTTTGAATAAAATTCGACAATTTTTCAATTGTGGGAACATTCGATTTTCCAAGAATGATAATTGCTATAAATACGAAGTGAGAAATCTTAACGAATTAAGGGAAAAAATAATTCCTCATTTTAGAAAATTTCCTCTAATGACTACGAAAAAAACAGATTTCGAAATTTTTTCCGAAATCTGCGAAAAAGTAGCTCAGATGAAACATCTTAATTCCCGTCATCTCAAAAAAATCATAGAATCGGCATATAAGATGAACGGATCGGGGAAAAGAAAATATAAGCAAGCAGAACTCCTAAATGTTTTGGATAAGCTGAAAATATAGTCTGATTTTTTGCGAAAGCAATCAAACACAATGAAGTTCTGACCCGCATCAAAGGCGTAACGACTTGAAAACTGTCTCGACGAAGAGTCCGGTGAAATTGCAATGGCGGTAAAGATGCCGTCGACCTGCAGCAAGACGAAAAGACCCCGTGGAGCTTTACTACAACTTGGTATTGATTTAAAGTTTTGGTTGCCGAGATTAGGTGGGAGGCTGTGAATTCCCGATTCAGGTCGGGATGGAGCCAACAAGTGGAATACCACCCTGCTGAAGTTTTAAGTCTAACCCTGGTCTGTTATGAGTCTACTAAGACGAATGACTATCGATGAACCAGAAAATATACTCAAATTGTTTAGTGTGTTTTTCATGGTTCAAAAATTTATTCCCCGCTTAGCGGGGCGAGCTTATCGGTTAATTCCTGTTAGCTTGAAGTGGAAATAGAGTCCAGAAATTATTCTGGGTTAATACCACTTATTTAGTCTTGGTTATTCATACCAGACCGGGAACAGTGCCTGGTGGGTAGTTTGACTGGGGCGGTCGCCTCCTAAATGGCAACGGAGGCGCTTACAAAGGTTGGCTAAGTCCGGATGGAAATCGGACTGATAGTACAAAAGCATAAGCCAGCTTTACTGAAAGACCTATAAGTCAATCAGTTACGAAAGTAGAATTTAGTGAACCGACTATCGCTCATAGGAGCGTAGAAGATCATCAGATAAAAGTTACCCCGGGGATAACAGGCTGATCCCTCCCAAGAGTCCACATCGACGGAGGGGTTTGGCACCTCGATGTCGGCCCATCGCATCCTGGGGGTGGAGAAGCTCCCAAGGGTTTGGCT
>JAZDKA010000012.1:0-5044 GCA_043803385.1 Patescibacteria group bacterium
GCTGATTATTTTCAATAACGCTATTTATTTTATCCACGACTTCAGATGGAGTAAAATGAGCTTTAATTATGTAATCCGCAGCTCCCATTTTCAACCCTTTTTCTACGTCTTCTCTCTGCCCCAAATTAGTTAGCAATATAATAGGGATGCCTCTTAATTTTTCATCTTTTTTTATCGCCTGCAAAGTTTCAAAACCATCCATTAAAGGCATAACTACATCTAAAAGTATGGCGTCTGGAATACTTTCTCTGGCTATTTCCAGCGCGGAAATTCCATCTTCGGCGCATTCCACTTTAAAATTTTTTTTCTCAATCTTCTCTTTATACATATTTAATATAAAAAGATCATCTTCGACCAAAAGAATCTTTTTTATTTTTAATCCTCCCATATTTTTTAATCCTTCCTTGATTCGCCGAAGCTTTGCAAAGCAAAGCGAAGGCGATTTTTGACTCTCCGAAATTCTGCAAAGCAGAACAGAGACGATCTTGTTAATTATATTTTAATCTTCTACTGTTTTTAATACTTCTTCAAGTGTTACTAAGCCTTTTAATGCTTTAATTATTCCATCTTGCTTAATTGTAACCATGCCCTGGCGCTCTGCCTCTTTAAAAATCTGGTCTTCCGATGGATGCTGAGCAGTTAAAGTTTCCAGCTCCGGAGTCATCATAAGTATCTCGCTAATTGCAATTCTCCCTTTTGTTCCTTTCTTTGAACAAAATTTACATCCCATGCCTTTATAAAGCTTGATTTCTTTTCCAATAAAAAGTTTTGCTTCATCTCCCGGAATCATTTCAAGCTCTTTTTTAATTTTTTCCTTGATAGCATCAGGAACAGATATTTCCTGTTTGCAATGCTCGCATATTTTCTGCACAAGCCTCTGGGATATAACAACATTTAAAGCAGAGGTAACTAAAAATGGCTCTATCCCCATATCAATTAGCCGCGGAATTGCCCCGACTGCGCTATTGGTATGGAGAGTTGAAAGAACTATATGCCCAGTCAAAGCGGCATGAACAGCAAGTTCCGCAGTTTCTCCATCGCGAATCTCTCCAACCATTATTATATCGGGGTCCTGCCTTAATATTGATCTAAGCCCCGCAGCAAACGTATATCCGATTTCAGGCCTTATTTGGCTTTGATTTATTCCTTCAAGACGATATTCAACAGGATCTTCAAGCGTTATGATATTAACTCCAATTTCATTTAGCATTCCTAGCATTGCATATAGCGTAGTGGACTTTCCCGAACCGGTAGGGCCTGTGATAAGTACGGTTCCATAAGGCTTATTAATGGCTTCATTCAGTAGTTTCTGCCCATTTTCAGAAAATCCCAAATCTGATAATCGCTTAACTCCAGAAGTTTTATCCAAAATTCTCATAACTACCTTTTCTCCTTCTGCAATAGGCAAGGTTGAAACCCGAAAGTCAATCCCTCTTCCGCTAACTTCAGCATGAAATCTTCCATCTTGAGGTTTTCTCTGTTCATCTAATTTAAGGTTCGAAAGAACTTTAATTCTAGCAACAATAGCTGGAGCAATTTTTTTAGCCAGTATTAAACTAGTAAACATCACTCCGTCAACCCTGTATCTTACTCTAAGCTCATTCTCCATGGGCTCTATGTGAATATCACTAGCTCTCCCTTCAACGGCATGCTTTAAAATAACAGAAACCACTTTGCTTATTGGAGCTTCTTGCGCTATTTTTTCAATTTCCTTAGCTGTAATCGCCCCTTCCTTGCCAAATTCTTTTTCTCTTTCTTTTTTAAGCGTTTCTAATGCTTGTCCTACTTCCGACGTTAAACTGCTATACTGGCGCAAAGCTTCTTGTAAATTTGCTGGAGATGTTATGAATATTTTCCAATCAAACCCTTTTCTAAGAGCAATAAATTTAAGCGCCTCCAAAGAAGAAACATCTTCCGGGTCAACCATTGCTACAAATACGCTGTTTTTTTCTTTTCGAAATGGTATAAATTTATATTGAATAGCTACTTCTAGGGGAAATTCCCCGAGAACCTCCGGTGGAATCATTTCTCCGGATAAATCTATATACGGAATATTAAGAGTTTCCGCTTTTATTTTAATCAGATCTTCTTCGGAAACTATCCTCTCTTCCAGCACTAAATCTTCAATCGCCCTTCCATCGTCAAGCGCCCTTTTTTTTAAAAGATTCATCTGCTCTTCTGAAATATATCCTTTTTCCATTAAAACGCCGGGAATTGTTTTTATTGAAAAACTATTCATTGGCAGGTTCCTCCTCGTAAGGAATAAAAGGATTATCTCTGCTTATTTCACCCTTTGCCACAGGATATTGTCCGTTCCTTTTAAGGTCATTGAATGCTTTTCCTGTTAGAATATCGGAATTGTTTTCTGTTTTTGTGTCATTTAATGTAGGAATTCCATCAGAGGGAATTTCGGCATCAATTATTCCGACTGTGCTTCCAGCCGGACTTTTTTTTCTAGAAAACAAAAGAATTGCTATGGTTATTAAAATCACCGCCAATAGCAGAGCTAGCTGTTTTTGCTGTTTTTTTTGAGCATCTGTTAACATTACATTTTTATTTTATTTTTTATTCTTCGGATCCGGCAGGCTGTTTCAAATTTTTTGCAGACGATAACGCTTCTTCTGTGAACTTATAGTATGCAAAAATTTCCAAATCAGCCGACATTTCTAATGAATCTTTAGATTTTGGACCATTTAAATCTAAAGAAACTATATCCATAATTCTAATATTATTTTCAACAGATCTAATAAATGATTTTATGGAAGAATAAACACCTGTAACACTGATTGAAATTTTAACATTTGAAAAATTACTGTTTGCGGAATTTCCCGACAGCGCGGCATCGCTTGCGGCAAGCAAGCTTACCGCATCATCTTCAGGAATCTGAAAAGAAAAACTTGATATCGCAACCCCGCTATTAGAAGAAAGCGCCTGAATTTGAATAAGTAAATCCGGAATTCCGGGATCGTAAGGAAGGGTTTCTTGAATTTTTGAAAGGTCCGCGCTTTCTTGAACTTTTTTTTGGTTAATCAAAGATCCTTTCACTAATCTCAAGCTGCTTATTGAATTATCCGAAGAATCTTTCTGAATTCTATAATCATCCGCTTCTGTCATCATCGGTCTTATTAAAAAAATTCCTACTCCGAGAGAGATCGCTGTTGAAACGATTAAAATTATTAAGTTGTTTTTTTTCATTTTATTTCTTTGCTGGCGCCTTATTTTTTCTTATTAAATTTTCGTCGAATTGAAGAGATACGGAAAGCTTTACAGTCCCTTCGCTATCAGATCCTATATCTTTTAAGCTTACGCTGCTAAAACTTTTTTCTTCATTAAGACTCACTATCTGCCGCGCCGCGCCATCTAAATTTTTTGCTTTCCCTTCCAAATCAATAGAATTTTTATCAGAAACAACCGATAGCCCTCCGTACCAAACAGTTGGTATTGTCGAGCGTTCTATAACAGGAAATAATTCAGACCAATATACATGTTCTTCTAAAAGAGAGCTTAATTCGCTAATTTTCTCTTCGAGCTTCGCAGTATTTTTAGGATCAAGATCTAAAATTTCTTTTTTTAAAACTTGCTCCTTTTTATCGCTTTGTTCAAATGCAGATTTTGCCTGATATTTTTTAGAGTAAGAAAATATAAAACCAATGACGGTTAAAGAAATAAGAACAGAACTAAAAATTAAAGCCAGTAAATTATATTTTTTTCCGGACGAACTTATCTTATTTGCTCCCGATGGAGCTAAATTTATTTCTGCCATATATTTTTATATTATACATTTCTCATTGCCAGCCCTACGGCAACTGAAAATGACGGACCTATGGTTTCTAAAGTTTTTTGCAAATGCGGGGGATATTCTATTCTCCCCCATGGATTTCCTATTATTGTTTTTATTCCGGTCACTTCAGTAAATCTATCTGCTATTTTTGGAATTCCGGCAGACCCCCCCGCTAAGATTACTCTTTCAACTCTAAAATTCGCGCCCTCTTTTCTAGAAAAAACATCAATAATTCTCTTGGTTTCTCCTGTAATAATATCCACAATAGGAAGTATTACATTGGCAACCTGCTTGTTAGATCCATCCATATCAAGCCCTATTTTTCTTTTAATTTCATTGGCTCTTTTAATATCTATCCCCATCCCTCTGGCTAGAACTTTAGTAATCTCGACTCCGCTAGTATCCAGTCCTCGGCTAACTCTAATAAACCCTTCGCTCACAATGCTAATGTTAGTTGCCCTAGACCCTATATCAACAATGGCTACTGTGCTTTTATCGTTTCCGAGGAGAGATCTTATAAGCGCAAAACTTTCTGTCTCAAGCGCGATTAAATCTAAATTAGCAAGATCCGCTATTTTGGCAAATTCATTGGAAAGCTCTTTTGGAATCGCTACGATTAAAACAAGAACTTTATTTGAATAACTTCCCGCGCCAAGAAGCTCATAATTTTTCTTTCCAATAACATTCCAACCCAATACAACTTCCGAAAGCGGCACCGGAACATATTGTTTGGCTTCAAATCGTATGGCTGATTCTATCTCTTGCTGCGACATCTCCGGCAGCTCTATCACAGAAGTAAACGTAGAGAAAACAGGCGCAGACATCACAGCTCTTTTAGTGCTTACTTTTGCCTCTTTAACAAGTTTTTTTATCATTTCAGCAGCTTGCTGATCGGATATTTTAACCGTGCTGGATTGTAAAGTTTCTTCCAAATATTGCGAATAAGCAACAGATTCTAGCGATCCATAAGTTTCAAGTTTTATCTTTCCCTCTTTGCTTTTAGATAATTCGACTACTTTAACACTTGTGGTGCCAATGTCCACCCCTAGCGAGCTTTTAGAATTTCCTGAAAATAATGACATAGTTTTTCTAATCTCAAAATTAACAACTAAGCAGTTTGGGAGATGCCTAATACCCAGCTAGAAAAGTTCAAAATCTAAAGTTCAAAGTTCAAATCAATTTCAAATTTCAAAGATCAAATAATTTAATTTTGATATTTATTTGAACTTTGGATTTTGAACTTTGAAATTTTCAAATTTTACC
>JAZDKA010000013.1:0-14878 GCA_043803385.1 Patescibacteria group bacterium
AGCGAAGCGAGAAGCTACAAAAATGAGCATCCCGCACCAGTTCTATATTAAAACTTTATCTTATCACTTGTTAAGCCGTAGGCGATTCCGTGCTACCAGTTATAAATATCACAAAAACTAAATTTGGAACTGGTGCTGGGATTGCCTACCTTATGATTATCCTTGTCTCTGCTTGTGTTTCGGAGTAGAGCAAACCACATACAGTTTTCCCCTGCGCTTGACTATTTTGCACTTATTACAAAATTTTTTAACTGATGCTCTAACTTTCATGCAATTTTTATCTGCGAGCTTTGCGAGCAGCTATAAAAATTAGCATCCCGCACCAATTCGCTATTAAGACTATCTTGTATTTCTAATTTAAGCCGCACTCGCCTCGAGTAAGGCGTTTCCGAGAATTAAGCTTTCTATCACTTACAGCTAATTTCGGAATTGGTGCGGGATAAGCGCTATATCCTCTTTGTTATTCTTCCCTTCGTTAAATCATATGGACTCATTTCCAGAAGCACTTTGTCTCCAGGAAGAAGCCTGATGTAATTCACTCTCATTCGGCCGGAAATATGAGCCAGCACTTCGTGGCCATTTTCCAATTTGACCTTGAAAGTGGTATTAGGGAGTGATTCCTCAATCACTCCTTCCATTTTTATTAACTCTTTATCTGCCATTTTCGTCTTCGAGTGGAACGAGAAGCTACAAAAATGAGCATCCCGCACCAATTCTATTTATGGACTTTTTTATTTTTACCAGCTAAGCCGCTAGGCGATTCCGAGGATAAATCTATAAAATATTTATAAACTTATTTTCGGAATTGGTGCTGGGAGGCCATACATCTTCCGTACAATTCTCGGCAAATAAAAAAGATGCTCATTTAAGTCATCCATCTTTGTGTGAAGGTGGTGTGGGACGAGCCTAAACTATCCTAATTCTTGAAACTCAAAAATATGCCTCTATTTTCAAACAATTTTCTTAAATTGTACGTAATATCAATATACTATCTCTCCTTTTTTCTGTCAATAGCCTGTTATCCCTCATACCGTAATTTTATTGCGACCGCAATAAATGTTCACTATCTAATTTCTATTAAGTCTATCGAGGTTTGACCTTGATAGGCTTTTTATTTATCGTTCGAAAAAAATTGCTTTAATTTTTGTGTCGCCTCATCAACTCTAGCTAAGTTGGGCTTGGTCCTAAGATTTTCTTTAGAATATTTGATAATAGGACGCACAGATTCAATTTTTCTGCCAAATTTCTTTTCCATCCAGCCATAACGCGGAACTATCCAGAGGTAGAAATGATGTGAAGTGTCTTCGGCTTGAAATAAATAAACTATTTTAATGCCAAGCACCTTTCTCATTGCGGATCGTATACGACACAAAATTTTTATAAAATCCTTCTGCTCATTATTGGTAAATTCATCGACGCTTTGAAAGTGCCTTCTTGACGAAATAACTATGAAACCAGAAATGGGAATTTCATAGTCTTGGTGAGCATCAAAATATTTTGATTTTGCTATATTGCCTAAATTAATTTTACTTTTTTCACGTGCGCAAGAAAGACAAGCGATTTTTTTCACATTGCCCTTATAGTCAATTATTTCTTTGACTTTAGCCACATTATTGATTTCCATTGAGGTTCAACCTCGATAGGTTTAATAAAAAAATAATTTATTTCCAATAACTCGTTTTATGCGAAACACTACCTATTATTTTTCCTTCTCCTGAATAAAACCCCCAAAGTTTTGAGGCAGATTTGGATATCCATCCGAAGCGACCAGTTTTCGATGTAATATACATCGAGTTTATATTCATCTTCAAAATCAAGGTCGGATCTTCCTGAAATTTGAGCCAAACCCGTAACTCCCGGTTTTATGGTCAAAAGGCGCCTGTGGTACTCTTTGTATTCTTCTACTTCCCTTTCCTGATGCGGCCTTGGGCCAATAAGGCTAATGTCCCCTAGGAGAACGTTGAAGAATTGCGGCAATTCATCTAAGGAATATTTTTCAATAAAATTCCCCACTCTTGTTTTTCTGGGATCGTTTTTAATCTTGTAAAGCGGACCTTCGCGAAGGCTTCTTTCTTTTATCAAATTTTTCTCGTATTCAAGGGCTTTTTCAAAATTAGGATTATCTTTGCTTATGCAATAATTCCATTTCATATATCGAAACTTGAAAACGCTGATTTTCTTGTCATTATCTCCTACTCTTTCATTCTTATATATTATCGGCCCCTTGCTGTCTTCAGACTTGATCAGAATCGCAATGATAGCCATAATCGGAGAAGAAAGAATAATAAGAAAAACCGAAGCGATAACATCATATATTCTTTTGATGATTTTTCCCCATCCGTCCAAAGGAGTATGCTTCACTTCGATAAGAGGCGTCCCTTCTAGCATTCCCATAGCTACTCTGGATGTCTGAATAGAAGTCGGAACAAATTTATAGCTGATGTTATTTATGGCGCAATAATCGATTATTTTTGCCTGCTCAAAATCAGTGATGGTTGAATCGCATAAAATTATTTCATCTATTCCTTTGTCTTCCTTTATTTCTTTTATGTCCCTTAAGCTAAAACTGCTTATCTGGTCCACAATTTTATATCCAAGAGAAAGATTTTTCCTGATAGTTCTTCTGATTTCATCGATTTGGTCATTATCTCCGATCAAAAGAACCCTGTGGGCTCCAAGCCCCCTCTGGACCAGAAGAAACTTCTGGATCTCATTGAGAATGAAACGGGCTATTGAAACAGAGAGAATTACCAAAGCCCAGCCTGCCAAAATAATGAAGCGGGAAGAAAACCAGGTCCTTTGAAGAAAAATGGCAATTATGATGATGACAAAAACAACGGAAGTCGCCGCAAAAACCTTGAATGTTTCCTGCCAAAATTTTCTGGTCGCCTTTATTTTATATAATCCTTCAAGTGCGTAAACTAAAATAAAAATAGGTGCTACTATCAGCACTATTTTTATATAAGCATCGAAAGGGAAATCGTATAATTTCGGCTTTAAGGTGATTATTTGCGGAATATTCCGGATGGCAAAAGCGCTAATTGCTGCAAGTACTATCATCATAAAATCAATCGGAACCTGAATTGCGCTAAAAAGTAATTCTGATCTTTTCATGCCAATTTTGTCTGCGAGCAGAGCGAGTAGCCACAAAATTGAGCATCCCGCACCAATTCGCTATTAAGACTATCTTGTATTTCTAATTTAAGCCGCACTCGCCTCGAGTAAGGCGATTCCGAAAGAAAAATTTTAAAATTATAGAAAACTTAATCGGAACTGGTGCGGGATAAAATCATATCTTCGAATTTAAGTTTACTATTTATCAAAGCAAGCCTATAAGCCGGATTCTGTGCCAATTTTGTCTCCGACTTTACGTCGGAGCTACAAAATTGAGCACCCATGCACCTTTTTCAACAACAACATAATAAATAACCTGATTGAGAGGCGAAGCCGTTTTTGCCATCAAGCTCTCAATTAAATATTAGTTATTGATAAAAAAGGTGCTGGGTTTCCCAATTTCCAAAATCGGTAGCAATCATTTATCTAGGTCCGATGTTGCCATCGGACTCAAGCGATTCTTTCTGTCCTCACTAGTGTAGGACGGAATACGATCTTGCATCAAGATAAGGATTTAGCCGTTTCACTTCTAATATTACTATTAGAACTTATCCTTTTGAAAAAGGATACCCATACTCTTTCGAATTAAACCGCCCCAGTATCAGAAACTTCGTTTCGATACGGGGCAGCCCTGAACCGAGCTTCGCTCTGGTTCATGGGCGTCTCTGCTCGCACCTGTTGAATTACTCCACGCGGGTATTACCCGCTATCCTTTTATCCTGCCGAGGCGGGATTGATGTCCGGACTTTCCTCCCCGCATTAATGCGGGGCGATTGCCCAACTTGCCCTGATAAATACTAAACTCAAAAAATAAGCATTTTAAAGTACTGCTTTACTCTTTATAGTTTATTATAATAAACCATTATCTAAAAATTGTCAAATTGATTGCTCTACAGATTTACGCCAAAAAGTTGATGGCTGAATTATGGCTTTTTTATGCTGAATTTCCCCTGAATTGGCTCCTCGACTTTGACAAATTGGCTTACCGAAATTCTGAACGACGCATCATATTCCCCCGAACTAACATAGAATTTCTTGTTCTTCAGAAGCATCTTGTCAAAGTAAATTTCCTTTCCAACAAGCTCCTTAAACGGTGGAATAGCTCCTAATTTCCCAATTTTTATGTTTTTCTTAAGCCATTTTTCATCAGCAAAATCCGCTTTCTTAACTTTATTTTCAGGATTTTTATTGATTAGTTTCAAAAGCTCTTTTTTATCAGTATTTCTGTTCGATGGAAGAACGGCCAAAACCCAGTCTTTATCTGTTTTTATCACAAGTCCCTTCGCCACTTCCTGGGGTTTCACTTTTTCTGTTTGCGCCGTATCCCAGGCAGTATAGGTGGTTCTATGCTGTACAATCTCGTATTTATATTTGTTTTTATCCAGATAATCAATAACTTTTTTGCTTATTTTTGGTTCTCTAATAACATTTTTCTTCATACTTTTTGCTTTAATTATTAGCTTATTAGATAATACAAACTAATAATAAATTAATTCTTACTAAATGTTAAATGCCACTTGTCAAATGTCAAATTTATTCCATTTCTTTCTCGCATTTATTGTCCTTAAGGAGAAAAGCCGGTATGAGAGCGGAAATAACAACCAGCGAAACCAGAACAAAAACTATTTTAATCGGGAATACCAGAAGAAGCGGAAAGGAAATTGCCGTGGCGACGATATATCCTACCGGCATTGAGGTGCGGAAGAAATTAATAAGATCGACGTCATGCCCGTCGATTTTTTTGTAAAAATAAGAATCGCGAAGCACTTCCAGCATTGAGGCTCCGATCCTGGTCGCCAAAAGCACCACTCCCCACACCCAAATTTGGGATGAGTGCGTAAAATACAAAACCAGCGTCGAGATTGCCATAAAAATCAAGGAAACGATAAGAAGTTCTTTTTCCCCCATTCTTTTGTCTGCCAGAAATCCGATGGGGTATTGCAAAATCACAAAAGGAACAAGCATTATGGTAAAGATTACTCCAATTTGATTCCAGGAAATTCCCTGATTCAAAAGATAGATGGAAGTATAGATTACCATCAATGCATAGAAGAAATCCAGCGTAAAAGCAAGATAATAAACTTTTGTTATATCCTTGTTTTTAAAAACTCTTCCGACCAAATCTTTTACTTTTAGCTTCACATCAAATTTGTGATTGACATTTCTAAGCCCGAGGAGAGAAATGATAAGGATAAAAGAATTGAATATCAAAAGAAAAATAAATATTCCCCTGAAATCGAAGCCTTGCAGTATCCGGGTTGAAAGAAACGGTCCGATGAGATAACCGGCGTTTATTACCGTGAGATGAAGTCCCCTTATCCTTCCTGACATTTTATCCGTGGAAAATGATTCCAAAATGACATCCAGTGATACGAAAGCGAGATTAGTAAAGATTATGTAAAGCATCAGAAAAAATATTCCCAGAAAAGAGGGCTCTGAAAAAATTAAAAAAGAAGAAACAATTACCGAACCTATTATTGAAAAATAAAAAACCGCTGATTTTCCCAAAATTCTGATAATTTTATGGAGATTAAGCAATATAATGAGAAGAACGGAATAAGCGACTAGATAAAACAATCCGACATCTTCAGTTCCGGATGCTATCTTAAAATAATAAGCCATCACGTAAACGAGCATGGCCTGGGAAAACCCCATCAAAAAAGAAATAAAGCCAACGAGCCTTACCTTCCCTTTTTCCAAATTTTCATCGTGAGTTGGCATTTTATTTTATTTTTATTTTTGTAATTTTTTTAATTCCTAATTCGTCCAATTGCTTGCTATCCAATTCGCTTGGGGCTCCCATCATTAGATCTTCCGCCTCGCCTGTCTTGGGGAAAGCCATCACTTCGCGTATATTCGGCTCGTTCATCAAAATCATGATTATCCTGTCTATTCCAGGAGCAATTCCTCCATGCGGAGGAGCTCCATACTCAAAAGCCTCCAGCATATGGCCGAACCTTCTTTGAATAGCCGTGTCTTTTAATCCCAGCGTTTTAAAAATTTTATATTGCAAGTCTTTTTTGTGTATCCTAATACTGCCACCGCCTATCTCATAACCATTCAGGACGATATCGTAGGCTTTTGCGTGGACAGCGTCTGGATTTTTATCCAGAAGATCGATATCGCTGTCGAGAGGCGCGGTAAAAGGGTGATGAGCAGATGTCCTATTGCCTTCCTTATCTTTTTCAAAAAGAGGGAAGCTGACAATCCAGCAAAAAGCCAGCTCGTTTGGGTTATTTTTATCCTTCCTCATGTCAGGTTTATCTGTCCCATATTTCTCAATGGCTTTATCATAGCTAATTTCCGGAAATGGCTTCTTCAATATTTTCTTCTCCGGAAAAAATTTCTTTACTAATTTTACTAAACAATCTTCAAATATTCTTCTTATTTCTTTTTCATCGGAAAAACTCATTTCAACATCTAGCTGTGTGAATTCTGGCTGGCGATCTCCCCGCTGATCTTCATCTCTGAAGCATTTCACTATTTGGAAATATCTTTCGAAGCCTGCCACCATCAGCAATTGCTTGAATTGCTGCGGAGACTGCGGAAGAACATAGAATTTTCCTCTGTGCAATCTGGATGGAACAATATATTCCCTAGCGCCTTCCGGCGTCCCTTTTGTCAATACAGGAGTTTCGATTTCTATAAATTTATTGTCTGTATAAAAATCTCTTATGAATTTAATAATCTTGCTTCGCATTATAATATTATTTTTCATTCTCTCCGCCCTTAGGTCCAGATATCTATATTTCAACCTCAGATCCTCATGGACTTCTTTAGTGTCTTTATCTATTTCAAACGGCAAAACTTTTGATTCGTTTATTATGCTTATATTTTTCACTTCCATTTCAACTTTTCCCGTAATCATCTTATCATTAACAGCACTAATGGGCCTTTCTTTTATCAGACCTTCAACTTCTAACACATACTCGTTGCGAATTTTTTTGGCTTCCTCATAAGTTTCTTTTTCATCAGGAATAATAACCGACTGGATGATTCCACTCCTGTCTCTGATGTCGATAAAAATTATTTTTCCGTGGTCTCGGCGGACATTAACCCAGCCGGCAATTTTAATAATCTGGCCGACATATTTAGGAGTATCAGCTATAAGTATTCGTTCCATTAGTTTAATATTTCATTGACCCGGCGAGCAAGATCGCTCGGAACAACCCTAGTTTTAATAAAGAAATCTGAAATTCCAAGTTCTTTTACTTCTTTTATTTTATCATCGGCAGAAGAAGCCGATATCACAATTATTGGAATATTTTTTGTTTTTTCTTCCAGCCGAAGCCTGGCAATTATTTCAGGTCCGGTCATCGCCGGCATTACCATATCCGTGATTATCAGGTCAAAATTCTTTTTCAGCGCTTCTTTCATTCCCCAAGCTCCGTTTTCAGCAGTTTCCACTTCGAATCCTTCGTCTTCCAATTTCTTGCAAAATATTTCTATAAAGGCTTTTTCATCTTCAATGAAAAGAATTTTTTTCTTTCCGCTTTTTTCTTGAGCATTATCCGCTGTTTCTCCGTTACCATTTCCGTTTTGCCTTTCTTCGTTTTTCTTTCTTTCCTCCGTTTCATTCAGTATCCTTTTCACTTCATTGACTAGCTCTGAAGGATTAAATTGGGTTTTTGGAATATATCCATCCGCTCCAGCCTGCCTGGCTTTCTCAAAATCCTCCTTGCCGGAGAGATTGCTGAAAATATATACTTCCATATTGGGATTGTTTCTTCCTTTTTTCTTCAGCTCTTCTAAGATTTCGATTCCGTTCATTTCCGGCAAAACCATGTCCAAAAGGGCCAGATCGTATTTTTTTTCATAAATTTTGGCAAGAAATTCCTTCCCGGAAGTTGCAACGGTAACCTCAAAGCCGGCTGAACTAAACTTTTTTTGATAGATCTCCCCTATCATCGAATCGTCCTCTACTAAAATAATACTGGGCATATTTTTATAAAATAAATAGTATTTGAGGCATTCAAATGGCAATTCGTGTCATTCGAACCGCCTTTATTTTAAAATTATAGCTTGTTTCCAACAAATTTGCAAATTTTTATTATTTCTTCAAAATTGTCGTTCTCGCTTGTTTTGTTTCTTTTTTCGTATCCGCATTTGACACATCGGTGGACTAAAATATACTCTCTATCTCTATCTCCAAACTCAACTCTAATTAGTTTCATTAATCCTTGGCAATCTGAAGCTCTGTCTCCAGGATCAATGTCCACGTGCTTGCTCCAAAGGCAATGCGGACAATGATTGGTAAAACCATTGCCTCTTACTTTTACTCCGCAATTTTCGCAAACAAAATCTTCAATTTTCCTGGTAAATTTCAGAGTCATATTTGTTAATTCTTACTCAAAATACGATTTTTGACAATATGCCTCAAAAAAGCGATAATTAAAATATGAAAATTCAAGAGCTTAAGGAAAAAATAATCGAAAGGCTTGAGGAAGCAATAAAAAAAGCGACCGGTGAAAAATCAGATAATTTAGAGCTTTCTTTTCCTCCCGATCCCAAACTTGGAGATTTTACTTTTGAGTGTTTTTTATTAGCTAAGCAACTTCAAAAGTCACCAACGGAAATCGCCAAGATTATTTCTGAAAAAATAGGATTAGATAAAATTATTGAAAAAGCCGAAGCCGCTGGTCCCTATATAAATATAAAAATAACAAATGCCGCATTATTTTCAATTGTAGAAGAAGCTCTGGATAAAAAAGAAGATTTCGGAAAATCGAACATTGGAAAAAAAGAAAAAGTAATGGTTGAATATTTAGGACCCAATACTAATAAGCCTTTGCATTTGGGTCATATGAGAAACGCGTCATTAGGAATCACGATCTCGAAAATATTTGAAAATAACGGATATGAAGTTGTAAAAGCCAATATTATCAATGATCGCGGCATCCATATCTGCAAATCAATGCTGGCTTACCAGAAATGGGGAGAAAATTCCACGCCAGAATCGCTGAAAATGAAAAGTGATCATTTTGTCGGGCATTGGTACGTTAAATATAATCAGGAATTCGGAAATAATCCGGAACTGGAGAATGAAGTTCAGGCAATGCTTCAAAAATGGGAAAGCGGAGATGCAGAAATTTTAGCGCTTTGGAAAAAAATGAATGAATGGGTTTATGCTGGCTGGAAAGAAACTTATCAGAAATTTGGAATAGAATTTGATGTGGTAAATTATGAATCTGAAACTTACAAGCTAGGAAAGGATATTGTTGAAAAAGGGCTTAAGAAAGGCATATTTTCGAAAGAAGAGAATGAATCGATAATTTTTAATTTGCCGGAAAAAGAATTTGGTCTGGATAAAGATGGAGGTGCAAAAAAATTAACTCTTATTCGTCCGAACGGAACTGGTGTTTACATCACCCAGGATATTGGAACTGCAGGGGAAAGGTTTGAAAAATATAACTTGGATAAATTAATTTACGTTGTCGCTTCAGAACAGGATTATCATTTCAAGTGCCTTTTTAAGCTACTGGAATCGCTCGGCTATAAGTGGGCAAAAAACTTATTTCACCTGTCCTACGGAATAGTGACTCTCCCGGAAGGAAGGATGAAATCGCGGGAAGGAAACGTGGTTGACGCCGACGATCTGATTTCTGAAATGAATAACCTGGCCAAAGAAGAAATTAAAAAAAGAATTGATGGGCTAAATGATAAGGAATTAAGTGAAAGAGCGGAAAAAATCGGAATTGGCGCCATTAAATTTTATTTCCTACGCGTTAACCCAAGAGAAAATATTGAATTCAATCCGAAGGAATCAATTTCCTTTGACGGATTCACTGGTCCTTATTGCCAATACGCCTGCGCCAGAATTTCCAGCATTATCCGAAAATCCGAATTAGAACTAAAACCATCAGAATTAAAACTGGAAGAAAAAACAAATTATACACAATCTACCGGCCGCAAGATTGTGTATAATGAAATAAATTTTGAAGTTTTGGGAGATAATATTGAAGAACGAGAATTAATTCAAAAAATTATTGCCTTTCCGGAAAAAATAAAGAAAGCATCCATCGAATATAATCCCTCAATAATCGCTACCCATATCTTTGAAACCGCCCAGCTTTTCAATAAATTTTATCAGAAACACAAAGTCCTAAACGCCGAAACTGAAGAACTTAAAAACTCCCGTTTAGCGCTAATTCAAGCAATTCAAACAGTATTAAAAGCTGGATTAAACTTGCTCGGAATCGAAACTTTGGATAAAATGTAGCTTTCCTAACACCGGATGTTAGGAAAGAGATCCGATCAATTTTTCGATTTCAATAATCTCACTTTCATCTTCGCTTCTTTTTTTCACCTCAACCCCACCGGCCTTGAGAGATTTTTCGCTAACAACTATTCTATACGGAATTCCGATTAGATCCGCATCGGCAAATTTTTCACCGGCGCTTATTTCCCTATCGTCAAACAAAACCTCAACATTTTTATCATTAAGCATTTTATAAATCTCTTCAGCTTTACTGCGAACCGCTGGCTCTTGACCAAGAACCAATAAATGAACTTTAAATGGCGCCACCGATTCCGGCCAAATCATTCCTTTTTCATCATGGAAAACTTCAACAATTGTCCCCATAGCTCTGCCAAGCCCCATTCCATAGCATCCCATCAATACTTCTTTTTGTTCTCCTTTTTCGTCAGTAACGCTTAAATTGAAAGACTTGGAATATTTATTCATCAGTTTGAATATATTTCCCGTTTCAATCGCTTTTTCTTCTCTAAATTCGCTTCCTCCGCATTCCGGACATTTCTCTGTTTCTGGTTTTATTTCTTTGTTTATTGCCAGCTTGCATTTGTTGCATATAAAAATAACATCTTCTCCGGCTTCTGACAAAGTTTGGAATTCATGGGAATATTTAGAAAATGATCCGCCAGAAGCGAAAGTCAAATAAGTTTTACCTTTGATTCCAAAGCGTTCAAAAATTTTAAAATAGGCTTCTTTGGCTTTTTCGTAATATTCATCCAGATCTTTTCCCGTTAAATGGAAAGAATATAAATCTTTCATTAAAAACTCCCTTCCGCGAAGCAATCCCGATTTTGAGCGAAGTTCCATTCTGAATTTATCTTGGAACTGATACGCATAAAACGGCAGATCTTTATAGGAATTCACGAATTTTTTCATCAGCGGAGATATTATTTCTTCGTGAGTTCCGCCAAGTGCAAATTCTCGATCGCTCTTATCTTTTAATTTATACAAATCGTTCATCGAATCCCACCTTCCGGTTTTCATCCAATTTTCCTTGGGATGAAGAGCGGGCATTAAAATTTCCTGTCCGCTGATGGCATTCATTTCTTCGCGGATAATATTTTCTATTTTTTTCATTACCCGAAGGCCTAGGGGCAAAAAAGTGTAAACTCCCGCCATTAATTTATCCACAAATCCGGCTTTAATTAACAGCTGCGAATTCAGGCTTACTTCATCCTTCGGCGCTTCTTTTTTTGTTTTGGTAAAAAGTTTTGATTGTCTCATAAAGTTTTTCTTTACACCCACATACTGGTATGTGGGTGTAAAAGTTATTCTGTGTTTTATTATTCCAATATCGCCTTTATTCTTCTTACTCCCGCAGAGGAGCTTTCTTCCTTGGTTATTTTGAATTTTCCCAATTCCCTAGTATGAGAAACATGCGGGCCTCCGCAAATCTCCTTTGATATACTACCTATTGTATATACCTTCACTTTTTCTCCATATTTTGATTTGAAAACCCCCATAGCATTTTGTTCAGTTGCTTCATCAAGACTCATTTCTTCACATGCCACCGTTAAATCTTCCTGAATAGCTTTATTTACCATTTTTTCAACTTCTTTTATCTGTTCTTCAGTCATTTTTTCCAGATGAGAAAAATCAAATCTCAAACGCTCCGGAGTAATATTGGAACCTTTTTGTGAAACATGCTCGCCCAAAACTTGTCTTAAAGCCGCCAAGAGCAGATGCGCCGCTGTGTGTAATCTTTTTGTTTCCTCGCTCGAATCAGCTAATCCGCCTTTAAACATCCCGGCAGAAGCAGTGCGGGAAAGTTCCTGATGTTTTTTAAGCTCTTTATTAAACAATAATAAATATTCTTCCTTATCATATTTTATTTCTCTGTTAGTAAGTTCTTCGAAAGTTAGCTCAATAGGAAATCCGTGTGTTTGATATAAATCAAAAATTCTTTTGGCAGTTAATTCTTTACTGCTCCAATAATTTGAACCCTCTTGTGTTGTTTCAGGAGAAAACCAATTATTTAGAATTTGTAATCCTTTATCCAATGTTTTTCTGAAATTTTCCTCCTCTTCTTCAAGCTTCTTAATAATATTATCAATATTCTTCGGAAGTTCTGAATATGCATCCCGGTATTCAAAAGCTACAATTTTGGCGATTTCTTTGGTCCAGGATTCATTTTTTATTCCTAAAATTTTTCCATAGCGGATTGCTCTTCTAATCAGGCGCCTGACCACATATCCTTGCCCTAAATTTGAAGGAGAAATATCTTTATCGTCCGCCATAATAAAAGTTGCCGCTTTCAAGTGGTCGGAAATAATCCTGAACGGTTTTTCATTTCCTTCATATTTCTTTCCAGAAATTTCTTCGATTTTCTCAATAATCGGCTCAAATAATTCCGTTTCAAAAATCGTTTCCTTGCCATTTAAAACTGCCAATAATCTTTCGAATCCCATGCCCGTATCCACGCCTTTTTTATCTGACGGCACATATTTTCCCTCTTTCAAAACATATTCATTAAATACGCAATTCCAAACTTCAATGCCGTCAACGTAAAATTCGACCGTCGGTCCGCCCGGAGAATTTTCAGTGCCTAGCGACCAAAAATTATCATCAAATCCTTGAGGAACTATCTTACTCAATCCTTTTATCTTTTTTAATATATTCAGAGATTCTATATCTTCAGCAACTCCATTTTGCCCTTTAAAATAAGTGGCATAAATTCTTTTTTTATTTATTTCCAGATTTTCCGTCAAAAATTCCCATGCATAATTTATCGTTTCTTCCTTAAAGTATGAGTTTTGCTTATCAGGATAACCGAAAGAAAAATTACCTAGCATTTCAAAAAATGTAAGATGCGTCTTATCTCCCACTTCCTCGATATCAATAGTTCTCAAGCATTTTTGAATTGTCGCGATTCTGGAATTTTTCGACTCTTCGGGATTAAGATAATATTCTTTGAACTGTTGCATCCCGGCTGTGGTAAAAAGCACTTTGTTGAAAACTGAATGGTCATTTTCCGGCACCAAAGAAGCACTGGGAATAATCACATGCCCCTTGGATTCAAAGAATTTTAGAAATTTTTGCCTAAGTTCATTGGCAGTCATATAGCTTTAAATTAGCATAAAATAAGCCTTTTGCCAATTCAAACATCTTGACTAAATCTATTAAAAGCTGTAATTTAAAAAAATAAGGAGGTGAATATGGATGAAGACGAGGCGAGAAAACAAGACGAGATAGTGCGCAAAGTCTTAAGAGCCGAAGGAAAATACAATAGATCTACAGAATTTTGGAAACGCGAGGAGAATGTGCAACGAAAAGCAATTGAGCTTTTTGGTGCATACGATTACGGAAACGGCATAAAAAGAGTGAGCTAGACAATGCCCGCTCAAAAGATGAAAAAAGCCACTCAGTTGCTATATTATAGCAGAGTGGTTTTTTAACATTTATCAATCGAACACCAAATAATTCTTTCCTCCATTCAGAATATTTTTTGCGTTCCAATCGTGAATGGCGTTAAATAATCCATCAAAAGTATATCTGAAATTTTCGCCCAGGCGCGTTCCCGGATCGTTGGTAATAAATCCTTTTTCATCATAACCCTTGATTACTAGCATATGATAATTCGGGCCGCCGTTTCTGAAATTAGGATTGGGAAGCACTTTTCCCGCCGCGCCGACAATCACCGGTTTTCCATCGGCTAATTCTTTTTTAATATCATCTATAGTTATATTTTTCTCGACTCTTCCATTTCCCAGGCCATAATATTTTTCAGCTACTTCATTCAACTCATTCAGAGTTATGCTTGACTTATATTTGTTCTCTTCTTCAACCAACACCAGGTGTTGGATTTCCTTTTCTCCTTGTTCTTTGGATATTAACTTTTTATTATCGGAAAAATATTTGACCATAATCAAACTGGCTTCTTCGCAAGCATCTTCGTGAAACGCATCCCATTCTTGAAATGGCGCTTGGCTCATAAAAGGAATTTCAAGCAAAACAGAATCGGGAATAACGGATTCTTTCGGTACATCGTCCTGTTTCGGAATTTCAACTATTTCCTCTGGCTTATTGGTTTGATCTGAAACATTGCTGGAAACATTTTGAACAGCGTTATTTTTAGGCTTAAATAAATACTTGTTGCCCAAAACAATCCCAAAAAAAACGAGTAAGCCAATAAACAAAAATGAAAATATAATCTTTCTCATATTGTAAATATAGCAATTTGTCCGATTTTATACAACTAAAAACAGGAAGAAAATTCCTGCTTTTTGGCTCTTGCATTTCAATGGCTAAATCGCGATTTAGCCATTGAAATCATGAAATTCCTGTCACGCTTTAACATACTGATATTCCAACATTCTTGAGAATGTGAGAATGTTTTGTAAAAAATTATATATGGAAGTTTTTGTGAAAGATGGCACATATCTACAACCAAGCTCGAACCTATTTTGAGCAGAATTAGCGCGCCCTGCACTGCAGGGCGCGCGACAGAAAGTCCGACGCTCGGGCGACGCGGGAAGGAGGGGCTGGGGGGAGGAATTCCCGCGCCGCCCTTGC